>DIRG01000081.1:3402-12109 GCA_002427475.1 Mageeibacillus sp. UBA5442 | reverse complement strand
CAAGAGGCAACGGGTTACATGCGGCAGCATCCGCATTTAGTAATAGCCCCCGGCATCGCCATAGTCGTGACATCGCTGTCCTTCAACCTGCTGGGCTGAGCTGGGACAAGGCTCTTACATGAATGGTAAACGTCTCGCAAATCCAAACCTGGCGCTTGAGCAGACGGTGTTGGTGTGGGTAGTTCTCTTTACGATCCGAACAGTATTGAGCCGACTTTAAAACTAATTGCTGAAATTATGAAGAAGAGTGATATCCGCCGTTTGGGTTCTGCAGCTCTTGACCTCTCTTATGTCGCAAGCGGTCGTCAGGGCGCATATTTTGAATTTAACATCAAACCCTGGGACATCGCAGCCGGTATGCTGATCGCGCGCGAAGCCGGAGCGATCGTCACTACCACTGAGGGCAAAGAACCACCGCTCGACCGACCCCTTAGTATTTTGGCTGCTGGACCTGAAATCTATGCAGAGTTCCGAAAGATGCTCAATTTTTAAAAGGCTTAGTAATACGCCTAAGCAAAAGAACAGGCGTGATTCATATAACAATAGCAACAAGATTTGAAAGGATTCAGAAGCATGAAACGTCAAGACGAAGGATTAGCCTTTTTACTCAGATATGAAAACGTGGCCTGGTACGAAGACGGCAAGGTTCGGATTCTGGATCGAAGAATTTACCCCAATGAGATACAGTTTGTTACTTGTAACACATATGGAGAAGTTGCCCAGGCCATAACGGATATGGTGACGCAAAGTGCGGGTCCCTATACCACTGCGGGAATGGGGATGGCTTTGGCCGCTTATGAGAGCAGAGATATGGCGGAAGATGACATGCTGGACTTTTTGGAAAGGGCTGCGCGCACAATTTCCACTGCCAGACCGACAACTACTGCCAGGATGACCATAGTTACCAACGATTGTCTGAATACCGCCAGGAAAGCCATTGCAGCAGGTGAGAAGGTTGACGAAGCAATATTCGAGCGGACAATTTATACACTAAACAAGCGCTATGCCGCCATGGCAACTGTGGGCGAATATCTTGTTGATTTGTTTCCTGAGAACGGCAAGATAATGACGCAGTGTTATGCCGAGACCATCGTCGGAACCATGTTGCGTGTCGCAAAGAAAAGAGGCAAAAACCTTAAACTATTTGTTCCTGAGACGCGACCGTATTTTCAGGGAGCCAGGCTCACAGCGAGCGTAGCTCTAGAACAGGGTTTCGACACGACGCTCATAACAGACAATATGCCTGCATTTACTATGGTGACCAAGAAAATTGATGTATTTACTTCAGCTGCTGATGCTATCGTTTTGGATGGACATATTGTCAACAAAGTCGGGACTTATCAGATAGCTATCGCAGCCAAATACCATGGCATTCCCTATTTTGTAACCGGGATGCCGGATAAAGGCCATCCCACGATCGATACCGTTGAAATTGAAGAGCGAGATCCGAAGCTGGTCCTTGAAGCAAGAGGTGTAAAGAACACATTGGAGGGGGTTAAGGGCTATTACCCTTCATTTGACATCACCCCGCCTCACCTTGTGAGTGGAGTTGTGACTGACAAGGGGATCTACTCAGCCTACGATCTGCACCGCTATTTCGAAGATGAAGCTAAACACGAATTCCTACTGTAAGCATGATGCTGTTGTATAAACTGAATTCATCGTTGCTTGCTTTCCTCTGCATTAATCCGTGCCAGGCACAATTCTATGCATCACATTGTCTGTGCAGTGCACGACGCTATCCCTCAAGCCTTCTTCTTCCTGAAGATCACGTGCTCCATCACCAACACAGTTACAGTTCCGACGGCGAAGCCATTCCCAAGAACGGGTCGCAGCAAACCGGGCATGGATGTGATCGCAGCCTCCGGCAGGAAAGAAACGATCAACCCCAACATTAAAGGAACACCGATAATCAGACCATCTTCGAATATGAAGCTGCTACTGGCAAAGGCCGTTGTCAGACCGGCGGCGATCTGCGTACACATAATATATAGAAAAACCACTCCGATAATCAGCGGCGGTATTCCACTTATAAAGGAAACTACTCCAGGCATAAAGGAAATGACTATCAGCGCAATTCCGGTCGGGACGAGTGTGAAGCGAGATGCGATGCCTGTAGAAGCAATAACGCCTGTACTGAGAGCGTAATTGACGGGGCCGATTACACCAATAAAACCAGCGAGAATGTTAGTTAACCCAGTGACAGTGACGCCGGCGCTGACCCTTTTTTCCATCTTATCAGCGCCGAGCAGTTGACCCAGCGCCTGAATCGTGCCCAGATCATTAATGGATAAGGCGAGAAAGCAGATAATAAAGGAAATCAGTACACCGGCATCAAAAGAAAAGCTAAAGTCCAGACCTCTGAAGAAGTTTGAGAAGACAGAGCTTGCTGTTCCGGACATCCATTTGTAATCAGGAACGAGCAATATGTATATTCCACTGCTGATGACTAGAGTCCAGATGATCAAAGTCGATTTCAAGATCCCTTTCAGGAAGCGGTTGGCGATGAGCATGGCGAAAATCAAGACGAGAGCAAAAACGAAATGGAAGAATTCCATACCGCTCGCAGGCACTGAAAAGATCAGATTTATGATTGTCGGTAAGATTGTTACAGCGATCAGAATCAAAATAGTAGCGACTACCTGCCTTGAAAATAGTTTTTGCAATTTAGCAAAAAGGCCAGTGACACTGATTAAGGTAAGTATAACGCCGCCTATTAATATAGAGCTGTAGATAGTGTCCAGTCCAGAGCTCTGACTGGCAGCGATGCCTACCAAAAATATTGAAGCCGGACCGACGACGGCCGGCAAACGGTGTCCCCAAAAAAGCTGAAGCAACATGCTGAAAGCCATAACAAAGAAGAGCTTTTGCATGTAGTTTGTCTGGGCGATAGGATCTGAAAAATGAAGATTAGCAACTGTATGTCCCAATACAACAATGGTAGGCAAGGCAACTGCTAACCACTGCAGACCATAAAGCAAATTATCCCGAAGGGGAGGCACCTCATCGATTCCGTACTTGCGTTTCTTATCTGACACCTTGACCGCCTTTCATCGGGCTGCTTGGATTTACTTATGTTAAATCTTATAAACTATACTTGATTTTAGCAATAAGAATATAAAAAAAGAACCGCTTTGTTAAGCGGTTCCATGGAATCTATCAGTAAATCTTTTATTCCGTTAAAAGATCCCTTAATTCTTCAACAGAAAGCGCTTTGCCGCTGGAGACTACCTTCTCATTTATTACAAGAGCAGGGGTTATCATAACGCCATAGCGAACTATCTCTTTAAGTTTCCCTTCCTTGCTTATGTTTGCGTCTATTCCTAATTCTTTCAGCACAATTTCCAGGTTATCTTCCAGGATTCTGCATTTACTGCAACCCGTACCTAATATTTTTATTTCCATTTTATTTACTCCTTAATCGTCCCAATAATGCTTACTGTCAGGATCTGATTTCCAAATATTTTTTAGCTGCCTTGCTTTTTTCTAAGTCAAGTTTTAGAACAGGGTACTCGGCAACATCTTCAACAATTTTTCCCAATATATCTTTGAACAATTTCTCATCGATATTTAATGAGTAATAGGTGTACTGTTCTCTTCTCTCATCCTTTACCAAGCCCATATCTCTGAGCCGCGCCAGATGCTTTGAAACATTAGGTTGAGAAATTCCGGTGATTCCGGTCAGCTGGCAGACACAAAAATCGTTGTGATATAAAAGCACCATGATGCGTAATCTTGTTTCATCCGATAGTAGTTTAAAAAAGTCTATTAATTTATCCATGTTTATCCTTTCGCAGGAATCAGCTATCTCAACTTCATTTCCGTACCGACAACTTCTTCCCAGGCAGCAAAGATAGGTCTGATAATCTGGGGCCCGACTTTGGAGATGATCACCAGTTCCGATTTATCTTCACCCTTGTTCGTGGGTTTATAGTCGATGAGGTCGTTGACGACATCAACCTGATTCCAGCCATCATCCAGTTTGAAGAAACCTTTGATTCTGTAGCTGTCTTTCTTGATGATGTCCAAAAACTGCGTCAGCTTATCTTTGCTGAGCTCTTCTTCATAAGTAAGAGTTAAAGTTTTTGGCCTGTTCTCAGGGGTATTGGTCGTATCTTCAGATTCTTTCCAGCCGCTCGCCATCAAATCCTTATTGAGAAAATCATAGTCGTAGCTGCCGTTGACGGATTCTACAATTTCAGCGGTGTCATTAATTTCTCTGACTCTTGCTTTTACTTTATTCAGTCTGTCCTCGTCAATCAGATCCACCTTGGAGATGATGACCAGATTGCAATATTGAAGTTGTCTTTCGACGGTTTCAATGTCTTCTACCTGCTCCAGAAAATGCACGCCGTCCACGATGCTGATAGCGCCGCAGTAGTTATAGACGTCACCTTTTGCAACTTCCACAGCCTCAAGAAATTCACCAATATTTGAAGGATCCGCCAGACCTGAGCTTTCGACAAAGACGTATTCCATGTCCCGGTCTGCCATCTCGATTAAAGCTGAGACAAAATTCAGCTGGAGGCAGGAGCAGAAGATGGATCCTCTGTTTAGTTCTACCAGCTCCATGCCATCCTTTTCAATTATCGGCCCGTCGATACCAACTTTACCGAATTCATTCATAATTACTGCTACCCTGTTATCGGGCAAGTCGTTCAATACGCTGGTCAAAAAGGTTGTTTTCCCTGCGCCCAGAAAGCCTGTGAGCAAATACAATTTTGTTTTCTTTTCCATATTATTAGTTCACCTCTATTTATCATTATAAGTTATTCCAGATTATACTATGGCTCCAAAAAGCAGGCCGGCTACGGTAGACATTACAACAACCAGCAGAATATAAGCAAAGGTCTTCTTGTTGCCAAGAACGCTGCGGATTACCAACATGCTGGGCAAAGATAATGCCGGGCCGGCGAGTAGTAGAGCCAGGGCAGGTCCCTGTCCCATGCCGGCTCCTATCAAGCCTTGCAGTATCGGAACTTCAGTGAGAGTTGCGAAATACATAAAGGCTCCCGCAACTGAGGCAAACAAGTTAGCCCCTAAAGAGTTGCCCCCCACTAAACCCGCTACCCAGCTGGAGGGAATGATTCCTTCTGTGACCCCGGGCAAGCCGAACAAGACTCCGGAGATCATGACGCCTGCGAACAGGAGAGGGAAGATCTGTAAGGCAAAACCCCGGGTTTCACTAAGCCAGGATTTTCTCTCTTTTTTGTCCAGCCATTTCGCGGCTGCGTAGATTACTACCAGCAATAAGACAGCGCTGATAACCCATTTGTATGTGAAAATGAAATCTCCCAAGCCACCGGCGGTTTCCGGTTTTTTCCAATTAGCAAAAACAAGAATACCGATCATGGAGCCTATAAAAACAATTGTCTGCCACAGTGGTTTGGATTCTGCATCTTCATCTATGAGCAAAGCCTGGTCTGAAGTTTGCAGCAGGCTGATACGCTCAGCTTCTTCTTTCCTGAACAAGAATTGCATTGCTAAACCAATGACGATACTAAAGACAACGGCTCCTATCATTCTGGCTAGCCCGAGCTCCCAACCCAGAACGTTTGCTGTAATCAGAATGGCTGTTACGTTGATAGCCGGACCGGCGTAAAGAAACGTTGTAGCAGGTCCGATGCCGGCTCCCTTGGAGTAAATGCCTGCAAATAAGGGCAAGACGGTACATGAACATACGGCCAGTACGAAACCTGAGACGGAAGCTACTGTATAAGAAACCCATTTTTTCGCCTTGGCTCCGAAATATTTGATTACTGAATCCTGAGAAATAAATACTCCTACTGCTCCAGCTATAAAAAACGCCGGTACTAAACACAGGAGTACATGCTCTCTGGCGTAGTCCTTAAGCATTGCAAAGGCTGACAGAATTGCTCCCTGAACTCTCTGACTTTCAATAGGCAGGAAGTAAGCTAATAGAAAAACTACTACGATGATGCCCAATTTCTTTTTGTTACTTTTACTCACAGCAACGTCCTCCTCAAGACAAGCATGTCTTCTAATACTCATATGCCCATATGCGTATATAGGCACCACGGATATGGTAGCCTTAATAAATTTGAAAGTCAAGGTGTACCGTTTAGAATTAAATAATTTGTTAATTATGATTATGCCTCTTGATATTAAGATAAACGAACTGCGATTAAGCGATGGATATTTATTCATATTATCGAAATTAATCGAATCCTTTTTTTAGAATTATACGTGTGCTAGCATGAACGGAATTATTATTTATATGCAGGAGACGTATAAATATTGATGTTGTTTCTTAATTGCTGGAGGTGTTGAGGCGGTAGAAGCCCTGACTCCGGCAAATTATCTGCGCCGGGCTGCGATTGAGGTGACACTTTGCTCCTGTCAGGAGTCTGAACTGATCGTCGCGTCCGCCACAGACATTCGCGTTGTTTGTGATATTGAAGTGAATCAGGCATCGCATAAATAAAAAAGTTCATCAAAGTCCCCTGAAGATACAATAATTGCCATTCCATTCTCGCTTTCTTCAACTAAACGTTTCCTAATAAATGAGCTAGCCTTAACATCGATGCCACGAGTAGGATTTGAACAAACAAATATTTTTGGTTTCTTGCTCAACTCACGTGCGAAAATGAATTTTTGCAAATTACCACCTGAAAGGTTCTCTGTCTTTTCTCGGTGATTCGAAACGCGAATATCATATTCGTCTATGGCCTCAATAGCTTCGTCCATAACTTGGTGTTTTTGAAACCGCCAAGAGTCCTTACCTTCACGAATACGCCTAATTTCCCAATTTTGGTACAAAGGAATATCCCTAACTGTTGCTACTCCATTGCGGTCGGAGGGGACATAAGCAATGCTGTGCTCAATATACTCTTTTACAGATTTCCCTGTTAAGTCTGAATTGTCCATCACAATAGAACCCGAGCTTGGCGCAATAAGTCCAGTTATTGCATCCATAAGTTCTTCTTGGCCATTGCCTTCCAATCCAGCTATGCCAAGAATTTCTCCTTTGTAGACGTCAAAACTAACTCCTTGTAATGTGCATATATCTCGACGGTCAACAGCTTTTAAATCTCTGATCTGAAGCAGAGCATCAAGATCGATAGCACCCTTTACCTCGCACTTGCTGTCTCCTTCATAGCTATCCCCAATCAATAGCTCGATGATTTCTTGTTTGTTGAGGCTTTCACATTTACTTGCGGCGACAACTTTACCTAATCGTAAAATTGTTACTCTGTCGCAAATTCTCATAACTACTGTGCACACAAAGAACAAGCGAATTTCTAATAATGAGATCCGCATCACGCATACCGGCTGCAACTTCGCGCAATTGAACTAATTCTTCGCAAGTAGGTGCCGTGAAATTATACATAAACATAGCCTCTGCTAATTTCATCAGGAGAATAGATTTTCTTTCTCACCATTGTCTGTTTAATTAGTTTATTGACGTAGTATTCGCAAGAAAGTAACAGTGGTTGACCTCTGAAAGAATAATGTACTGCTTGAATATGGAGGACAGGGGTGGTGGAGCTGATATCACATAAGTCACAAATCATCTCGCTCGGATTGACAGCACTTACATCAGCAACAGCCAAATAAACTTCTGGATTTTCGTTTTGTAACAACATTTCGTAAGTTGATATTTTGCTTGCCTGTGAGTTTTTCTCTTCATCCAACTTGTCTATCAGTGATGCGGGAACGTAATCTTGACAAAAAACTGCAGGAACATCATCAGCTGTCATGACTCTAGTTATTCGATACAATTTACTGTCTTGACTGATTTCTAATAATTCTGCAATTTCATCAGATTGAATGTCAGTATCAAAATCGAAATAACTACAACCAGCAGCGCAACCTGCAGATTCAATGATGTTTTCGAACTTATCAGCAATGTCCATGCGTGTTTGTATTTCAAGAACATGCTTATTGACAATTGTTCCAACACCTCTGCTCCGGCTAATAAAACCTTCTTGCTCAAGCACTGACATACCGTTTCGAACAACATTTCTACTTACACCTAGGTGCTTTGCTATCTCGGTTTCAGGTGGTAGCTGCTTCTCTGTCCTAAATTTTCCGTACAAAATCTGATATAAGAGCTCTGCTTCGACTTTCTCAGATAAAGTATGTGGTCTTCTAATCATCTCGTTTTTGCAGTTTCAACAAACATCTGAATCACACTGTTAAGACTGCCACTCCCTTCAATCATATTTTATTGTGCGTTTTCCACTAACACTAAATTGCATTCATAACATTCAATGTGCATTTTATAATTAGTAGTACTTAATTTTGTTGTTCGGTCTAGCGAAAGATTTTTCGCTTGTCAACAATTGTATGTGCTGTTTTTTGAATTACTTTTTAAAGCCACTTAAAGATCATTTACTGCTTAGGTTTTTAGTCTTGTTTTTGCACACTGCATATTCATGTAGAATGCAAGGGATGGAGGTGTATCAATGGGTAAAGGCAAGTTTACAGTGCGCAGCATTACAGTTCGTTTGCTGGTTATTATTGTCGGCGTAGTAATACAAGCTCTAGGGATGGCAGCTATCGTTCTTGCGAATTTGGGTAGTGATCCTATTACGGCCTTTGTGCAGGGTTTAGGGAAAACGATTGGGCTTACTTTTGGCAACGCAATGATAATTTTTAACCTAGCGTTCCTATTTGCCGTTCTGATTTTGAATTGGAGAATTATAGGCATTGGCACCATCGTGCATTCATTCACAGTCGGCAG
>DIRG01000081.1:0-3135 GCA_002427475.1 Mageeibacillus sp. UBA5442 | reverse complement strand
GGCACCGTCGCTCTGGGAGTAGGTCTTGGCTTTTATCAGTCTGCTGAGTTCGGTGCAGGCACGCCGGACGCCTTCAACCAGATCATAGCGAAAAAATTAGGCTTACAGCTACGCTGGTGGCGCTTGATCTTTGATGGCCTCATGATAGGAGGCGCTCTGTTAATGGGCGGAGTTGTTTATTTCGGCACACTGTTGGGTATGCTGCTGACCGGTCCGATTTTGGGTCCAGTCTTGAATAAAATGGCTCCCATTGTTAATAGATGGTCCGGTAATGAAGACATCGCAGTAGAGACGAGATAGCATTGAAACTGTCTTTCGACTTTTAAATTTGTTCAAGTGATCTTCCGCTAATATTGCGTTCTGTGTATGTAGCTGTGCCGTAGGGAATAGTAGGAAAGCTGCAGATCAATATATACTTTAAGCGTCTTATTCAATAAGTTGGCTCGAAAGTTCAAGGTTCCATTACTCAATGATGCCGTATGATTCATGGAAGGAGCGGGCAACATTGTATGTATTGAGATCCGTGCCCCAAAATGACGGGTCTGAATTGATGTTTTTTCTTCATGATGTCCTTATCTTTTCATTGTCATCTAATAGGCCTCTTCCCTTAAAGTGGTTCCAGATGACAATGATAATTCCGCCTAGGGGAATTGAGAGGATTACACCCCATACTCCTAAAATCGAGCCAAAGAACAACATAAAGACTAGAATCAAAGCCGGATGAATATCCATTTGTTTACCTGCCAACTTTGGCACAACGTAATTACCTTGGAATAATTGGATTGCAAAATTAACAAGTAATAAAATTACATTAGCAGTAATTGCATTAATATGCAGTGCTTCACTATAGAACAAGTCAACGCCACCGGCCGCAAAGATATATATAACTGGTACTGTCAGACCGACGGTTGGTCCTATATATGGAATGATGTCCAAGAGCGCTATCAGCGCTGCAAAGAAGATGAGATAACCAAACGGCATCCCTAAAACAAAGTAGAGTACAGCAAACATTGCAAACAAGTAAATGATTGAAATAATTTTGCTCTTAAAGTAACCAGCGACGATGGCATTGGATTTGTGCGCAATAGGAATGATATGTTCTTGCCAGGCAGAAGGTAGATTATTCGTGACTTTATCTAAGAAATGTTCTTTCTGCTTTAAGATGTGCCATAAAAAGATCGGGACCAAAATGATGGTTGCAATGACTTGTCCAATTGCACTTACCACTGACCCGCCACGCATTAAAAGGCCTTGATAATCGTAATTAACTATGAAATTTTCGATGTAATTATAGACGCTTTCAATGTTGTTGTCTGAAAACCAATCTCTGACCGTATCCCAAAAACCGGTTTTGGTTATTGCATTAAACACTGCCTTCCCCTGATCAATGAAGAAGACAATAACAAAGTAACTGACCGCGGCTATTGAAATTATCAATAATATGATTGTAAGAACAAAAGCATACGTTACTTTAATTTTTCTTTTGACAATTAACCATTCAGTAAAAGGATTAAATAAATAAGACAAAACAGCTGCAATCAAAACCGGCGTCAGAACCAAGGACACACCGTTTAATATTCTTTGAATAATATTGTTTGGATATAATGAATTCAGCGTATGAAATGTTATCAGGATTAATAATGCCAATAAGATTATGCCTAATATTTTAATGGTTCTTTTCATGCTTCAGCCCTCAAATTTAATTAGGTATATTATAGCACGCCATTATGAAGATAATTAGAGAGAAGGCACGATTGTATTAGTGCTTAACGTTACTGTTGTACCGCTCGGACTTATAAAATTTTGAGTTTCCTGCATACTCTAGATATCTTTTTTGGCGAATAACAGTTCTAAGGATTTACTTAGTATTAACTGGTTCTAAAAAGTGAAGGAGGGGAGAATCATGAAAAACAACAATCTGATCCGTTGGCTAGTAAATATCCTGTTCATAGGCGCATTTGGCTTTGTGGCCTTTTTTGGCATAGGACCTGTGCTTATCGCGGATGGCTCTTTTCGGGAAAGGATGTTGACGCTTGTAGTAGTGATACTAATTTATATTGTGCTCATTTTTGGCGTTGTTTACTGGAACCGATATTGGAAGAGAAAACAAAACTAGCTATTATGTACTGATGAGTGCCAGCCACTTAGGCGCTGGCGGAACCACTGTCAGGTCTATTAGTTGAGGATAGGTGATAGTATTTTTCATTCAGGCAGAGAGAAGATATACAAAAATTCCGACAAAATAGTCATTTTCGTACATGGATTTATGGGATCGCCTGCGCAATTCGATGAATTAATGGACCTGGCTTATGAACAGGGTTTTTCCGTTGTGTCTTTACTGTTACCGGGACATGGAAAATCCGGCTTATCGTTTGCCATGAGCACGCTTAAATCTTGGGAAGAGTATCTTGATAATCAATTGAGACGGCTTTCAGCATATAAGGTGAAGTACATTGTCGGACATTCAATCGGCGGCTTGTTGGCACTGAATGCGTCTCTAGAATTTGATATTAACGGGATTGTTCTTATCTCAACACCTTTGAAAATCTATTTGTTTAAACCGAGTGCGTTACTGAAGAGGATCAAGCTGCTTCTTAACAGAGTCGACCCGAATATTAAGGAATCTTACAAAGTGTCAAAAAGCATAGGTAAACCTTATTTTATAACTATGCCCTTGTGGTTCAGGGTCTTAGTTCAACCTCACAAATTAATGAGAAAAACAAAGAAAAATCTCAGAAATATTTATGTTCCGATACTCGTTATCCATTCAGAAGCAGATGAAACAGCTTCTATAAAAAGTTCAGCGCTTTTTGACACACTATTGCTACACTCGAAGCATGAGATAGTAATGTTGAAAGAGTCGTGGCACGCTTTTTACACGGAAGAAGAAAAAGAAATAATCCGTGCAAAAATATCAGATTTTATTTCCACTTAAGCACTCAGTATCTTTTCGCGCTCCGCTAAAGTAGCTCAGCATCGATCAGCAGAATCTTAGCCCATTTTATGAGCTGCTTTCTCGCCTTGCTGATCTTTAAGATTCTGAAAGCAGCTGATGGTATTCCACATTCAATAGCTGTGGGAAGTATGACCGCTCCTGATTCCGAGACACTATGTGTGGCAGAAATTTTCATGAAA
>DIRG01000065.1:7923-9379 GCA_002427475.1 Mageeibacillus sp. UBA5442 | reverse complement strand
GTTGCAGCAGGCAAGGTGGAAAACATCTTAACTGTAATTGGTGAGAGCCCTGACGGTGCAGAGGATGAAGTGACGGATGACCTACTTGTTGCCATGGAGAAGATCTTACCCCACTTACCTGAAACGGGTGAGTACACTACCTACTGGTATGGTCTAAGCACTCTGCTTGGCGGAGCACTGCTACTCGTCTTGTTCAACAGAAGGCGCCAGTACAAACGCTAAGAGTATAGAGCCAAGAGAATAGTCAATAAAGAGGGGCGCCCTGCGGGGCGCCCTTCTTGTTGAGTTGAAGTTGATTTTTGTGCCTGGCACAGAAGTGGAGAAGTGCGACGGAGATTGACAGCCAACGATAGCCATTGACAGCTAAGTCAACTTTCGTGCCAGGCACGATTCTAAATTCCTCAGGCCAATAATTTCAAAATCAGAAATTTTCTCGACTCCTGCTACACCAATTTTGTATTTGAAAGTTTTAATCTCAATTGCTTCCGAATTTTTGCCTATGCGATTTTAGAATAAAGCAAGATTAAAAGCCATGTTTTAGGGTAAAATAATAAGACATCTCTATAAATCCGGTGTCGTCTATGGAAAGTAAAAGAAATCAAGCTCATGGCGTTGCCACCTGATTCGGCATCCTGAACAGTCGAAACATTAAATTACTCAAGATGTATCGTTTCTGCATTCTAGTCGAGGTGAGAAAATGGCAAAGAAGAAAGCTATTGTAACCAAGCCGGCAGAGCGGCCTGATCAAATCCAAGCCCAATCTATGGAGAAAGAGAAACATTCAAACAAGCATGAGAAGTGCAAAGACTGTCCTAATCCGAAGTGCAAATGCAGATAAAATTTTACTAGCTAAAACAAAGAAGGGGCTTCACCCTACNNATGGCAAAGAAGAAAGCTATTGTAGCCAAGCCGGCAGGTCAGCCTGATCAAATTCAAGCCCAATCTATGGAAAAAGAAAAGCATTCAAGCAAACATGAGAAGTGCAAAGACTGTCCTAATCCGAAGTGCAAATGCAGATAAAATTTAGCTGAACAAAGAAGGGGCTTCACCCTACATGAAGCCCCTTAATAAATGGAATAAATCTCTTAAACTAAAAACTGAATACCACTGCCCAATAGTGTCCACCGTTTGGTGTGATATAGTGGCCGACGCCTACGCTCTTGTATTTATCAAAGAGCTGGTTGGTTTCGTGACCAGGGGAGTTTTTAAAGCGGTCGAGTGCCGTGGAAGCAAGACCGTAGGTGTCAAGGCCTGCGCCCATAAAGATGTTTTCGCCGTAGTTGCCATACTTGCTGATGCCGGCGTGGCTGAAGTCAGTGACGATCTCGACTGAGCGGCTTTCGGCGATGCTCGTCAGACTGCTGCTCTTTTGCAGAGCGCCCTTGCCTTTCGATGCCCGATATTGATTAAGTAAACGGATAAACTCATCGGCGCTAGCCCGGTTAAAGCTGCCGTC
>DIRG01000065.1:4627-7676 GCA_002427475.1 Mageeibacillus sp. UBA5442 | reverse complement strand
TTGGTAGTAGCGGGTGCCTTAGTGGTGGCAGGAGCTTTTGTAGCAGCAGGGGTCGTTGTAGCGGGAGCTTTAGTAGCTGCAGGAGCTGTGGTTCTATTTGTTGTCGCTCTGGTCACAGGAGCCGCTGTGCTTTGTGACGCGTTGGCTCTCCTGTTTTGAGCTTGATCGCTTGCCGGAGTCTCCGCACGAGACTCTTGTGTAGTCGTAGCTTCTGTAGCTTTTACTGTGGGTTCCGTGTAGACTGATCTACGGCCTGACGGTGCTGTTCTTTGTGTACGTGCTGCAACTGCGGCCTTGTCAGCAGAACTTAGACTAGCTTCATCTAAATCATGAGTCCTAGTCTTAGCGTCTGAGGGAAGGGGAAGGTTCTTGCTGTCGACTGAACCTGCTCTGCGCTCAGGGGATGCTTCTGCTGGATACTCGACTGTGTCAGAGTTCGAAGGCGATATATAAACATCTGCCATCGCCGGTGAAGATACAGTCATTATTACTAAAAGAAAAAGGAAAGTTGCACTTATTGCTACGGTCGAGAGAATTAATTTTATTCTTGACTCCTGTGTTTTCATAAGAGCCTCCAGAAATTTTTATTTAACAATTGCTGTTTTTGCGGTTTGGATAATATGTGAACTTAAGAATTTTAAATACTCGCAATTAATTACTAAGCAATTGTTACGTTCGACAATTATACCATCATATAATTTCAGTTTGCAATAATATAGAGTGCAATTGTTTTGTTTGTGTGAAAGTTTACATCACTGATATTGATTGAATTGCCAAAAAATGTGGAGTTAAGTTTTTTACATTTCATGTATATAGTGATAAATAACAATAAAAGAGTAGTAATCCGAGTTTCTAGTCGTCACCTAGGCGGCAGAGTCCATATTGTTGGTGATATGAGGTCGTTTTTTAGCGTGAAACGGTCAATCTTAAAACCACGAAATGGGAAAATGGTCAAGTTGTCTACAAGTGCTACAATTTTTCTATAAACATCGTCATAATGAATAAATTAAAAACGTAATTTTAGTTGATCTGTTAAAGGAGATGGGACTACGCGAACCTGTGATTTGCTCACGTCGTTATTTGAAATTGCTGGTTTGACCCAGAAGAGATTTTCTGAACTAATGGATATGTCGCCTAGTACCATGAGCCAGATCTGCAGTGGTTAGCAATTGGTGCGGATGCATGAAGCAGCGAGTTTTAGTTCCAGAGCAGCTAGAGTTTTGGCGGGCCACATTTTCAACTATCAGTGCTCTGTAAATTTTAAAGACCTTTTCCCGATTATTATTGAATTTTATTCTAGGCATGAATTGGAAGACTTTTTAGAATTGGCTTTCCATTATGCGCTTGATAACGATTGGGAGGAGGCAACGGACGTTTATTTACGGCGCTACGAAAATAAGCATTACACCGGTTATATGCAAGTGATCATTATGTTTTGCATCATAACTTCAGATTACATTCGGAAATGTAAAAATGATAAGATGATTTTTTATTCCAGTTTGCCGCTTTTCTATGGACCCTTTGCCAAAATTATTTCCAAACTAAAAATCTTGATGGAGCCTGCGCAGTGCGATATTCTTTATCATCATTTTTATAATATGGAAATATTTGAGAATGAAGAGGCTGTTAATTCGTTGAGACTGACTTACGAAATGGAGCTTTTTTCGGACGTTTATTATCTTCAATATAAGGTTGATCCGCACAGGCCCATGTTTTTACTAAAAGATAAATACGCGATGCTGTTCAGTTTGCAATTGGATGGAAGTATCCAAATGACTCTGAGTCGTAAGGAATCAGATTTAGAAAAATATTATTCCTACATGACAGAGATAGCGGGCAAGGCTAATTTCAGAAGTTTCGATCAGGATGGTGTTCAGAAATATTTGCAGTCGAATCCGGATCTAGATCCTGATTTAAAAAAGAAGATTGAGGCGATCGACGGACTGTTTCTTCGCGATTATAGTACGTTGCCGAGTGAGGGGTCAGCGGCAGAGTTTTTGGATACGATCTTGGCCGAGGAGGCTGAGTTTTTTGTTTCGGCTGATCTATTGACGTCGTTTATTTACAATTCGGATGTTGTTGTGCCCATAATCATGGGAGCGGGTATTTCCGCACAGGTTCGCATGGCCTATTTGCTACAAGCTAAGGATTATATGGCTGAGAAAAAAGATCTGAAATTCTTTCTCGTCCACACTCCCTTATACAAGATGACGGTGATTACTAAAGGGGAGTGAAGCCTCATGGCGGTAGTTAATCTTCGGAGCAAAAAACTTAAGTATCATCTATTAAAAAGCGTTTTTCTCAAGCCACTGATGGAGGCGGCTGCAAGTGAAACTGCTCTTGATCCGCGCGAATATTTTGCTAAGCTTTCGTATGTTCCTGATGTAGATTAAAGTTGGTGTTGGATTGTGGACGATGCCGGCATAAGTGCGTCGTGGGTTACGTTAGGGCTGTCTTCGCTTGGAGAATTCTCATTTATAGTAAAATTTAAATATACTTATCCGCCAAAGTTATAGTGGATACTATAATTTCTTCTAAAGGAGAATTACTATGCGACAGAGAAGTGGTATTAGTGGACTGGCCATGATCCTTGGTATAGCGGCAGCAGCTTATCAGGTGTATCTTTGGGTTACAGTCGGAACAGTAGAAGATCCTACGGGTATTGGTGAAATGTTGGGCTGGGAGCTGAGCGGCTTGGCGATGGTGGAAGCATCGATTGTCAGCCTTTTGCTTGCGGTCTTGGTCAATATTGTAGGGTTTTTCGGAAGTAGCAGAGTGCTGACGTTGGTCTCGGCCATCCTCTACCTGCTGGCAGTTATCTTAGTGCCGCTGTGGGGCTTCATGGGGATACCGTCTTTGCTCCTACAAATCATTGCCTACTTCGTACTGAGAAGCGCAATCGTGCCGCGGAGGCAACGTCCCGTAACGTGATGTATTGCTTTCACATTTCGTGCCTGGCACGGAATGTGAATTGTGTGACAGCTAACGACAGCTAAGTTAAGATCGGTGCCAGGCACGAGGGTCCGGCTGTCACGAACGCACCGTTTTG
>DIRG01000065.1:2914-4330 GCA_002427475.1 Mageeibacillus sp. UBA5442 | reverse complement strand
TTACAGACGTATAGGAGGTCTATCCATGAACGAGTCTAATCAAAACAATGCTCAACAACCGAGAGATCCGTATGCTAGTCCGCCGCCCGCTGAACAGCCGCCCATACAACAGCAGCCCGTTCAACAGCAGCCCCCCTCAGCAGGACCGCATGATCCATACCCATCGCAGCAGTACAATACACCGCCCCCGCCCCCCGGCAATAGCGGCAAAAGCGTAGGCGCACTTGTCCTTGGCATCATCTCCGTGCTCCTCACCTTTTTTGCCTTCACATTCTTACTGGGAATTCTCGGTATTTTGACAGGCATCGTCGCAGTCATCCTAGGCGTAATGGCACGCAAAGAGATTCAAGCCAGCCAAGGCGCAATCGGCGGTTCCTCCATGGCAACGGCCGGCCTCGTGTTAGGCATAATCGGGTTGATAATTAACCTCATTGTAGTAGTTGCCTGTGTGGCCTGCGCCGGACTCTTAAGCTCACAACCTGGCTGGGAGTATGATTGGTCTTGGGATTTCTAGGGAAAATCTGAATCGGTGATACCGTTTTATTTTCTTAATTTCATCAAACCCTTTGTGTCGATAGGTCGGCTTACCCTGCCGACCTACGGCATTATGATGGTTCTAGCTTTCCTAGTAGCCGGCACCGTGTTTTACCTTCTGGCGCCGCGCGTCGGTCTGCCCCGGCCGGACGCTTTCAATGCAGTAGCCCTGATTTTCGTCGGCGGTCTAGTGGGAGCCAAACTATTCTATCTGCTCAGCCTGATTCCATACTGGCGCGTGCTTTTCGCCCACGGCTGGCAAGCAGTACTCGCAGAAATCGTCAGTGGCGGCATGGTCTTTTACGGCGGCCTCATCGGCGGCCTGATCGTCCTCTTGATCTACCTGAAAAAATTCAAGCTCCCTCTAGCCGGCAGCTTCGACATCGCTGCCATCGCCCTAGCGCTGGGGCACGCGATCGGTCGCCTGGGTTGCTTCAGCGTCGGTTGCTGCTACGGCGTCCCCTCCAGACACGGCATACTCATGCCGCATTCCATCATTGCGCCAAACGACATTCGCCTCGTGCCGACGCAATTGATTGAATCAGCGTTTTTACTCTTACTCGCCCTGGTCCTTTATCTTTTGTTAAGAAAAAGCCCACGCCCCGGTGTCGTTACGAAAACCTATCTCGTAGCATATGCCGTCTTCCGCTTCGTTCTGGAGTTTTGGCGCGGCGATCGCGTGCGGGGCTTTATCGGGCCCTTTTCCGTTTCGCAGTGGATCAGCCTTTTGCTGCTAGCCGCCCTGCTGGTCTACGAGCTGAGCAAAAAACTAAGATCTCCGTCAAAAACCGACTAAGTTCATTTTCGTGCCAGGCACGAATTGTGAGTTGCTCCAAGTTAAGAATTGTGCCAGGTTCAGAATTGTGCCAGGCACGATTTATG
>DIRG01000065.1:758-2642 GCA_002427475.1 Mageeibacillus sp. UBA5442 | reverse complement strand
GAAAGTTTGCCTTATTAACTCTTAGCGAACATTGTGGTATTGTTCGGCCCAAGTATCGTCATCGTCATCAACGTCCCATTCATCGAAGTCGCCTGTGTAGGCATCGATCTCGAACTGATATTTATAACCTTCGCTAAAGGCCTCGCCTTTATACTCTGGTTCATCTTCGTCCCAGTCGAACTCGATTTTCTGAACGAAAGTTTCGTCGACTCCGGATCTTTCAATTACGCTCTCTGCTGCTTCTTCCATGGTGATCATGGAGTCAAGGGCGTGCTGGAAATCATCCCAATCGTTATTGTCGTCTATGTCCCACTTTTCGAACTCGCCGCTAACGGCGCTTAGCTCAAAGACCACTTTGCTGCCGTCTCTACGACCTTCGCCTTTGTAGAGGGGATTGTCGTCATCGTAGTTGTACTCGATTTTTTGAATAATCGAGGGGCTACCAAATTCTTCTAGAACCATTTCTCGCGCGTCCGCGGCCGACAAGAGGAGCTCTCCTCCGTCAGGGGTTGGGGTGGTTACGCCATCAGTACTAGCCGGATCTGTTGCTACTGGATCCGTTACTGCGGGATCTGTTGCTGCGGGAGAGGTGGTCATTGCCGGAGTCCCATCTGTAGTTTCGCCAGGGATCTGGGTCGGCATATCGCTGGGGATTGTGTCGATCGGGTCATCTATGCGATCACAGGCAACTACGAATATAAGACTCAAAACTGTAAGGACAGTAAATATTTTAATTAAATGAATTTTCATGAGCTTGCCTCACTTTCTTGTTTGGAGCAAACAATCTGAGAGTCCTAATGCTAAGTATATGCAAAGCAAATCTATACTATGGTGCCCTACATTACGAACGCTATCGTTGATTTTTGTGCCAGGCACGAAGATGAGAAGGCAGAAGTTGATTTCTGTGCCAGGCACGAAAGCGGTAAGGCACGAAAGCGGTAGAAGGTGGTAAACTCTGTAGAGTTTGCGGCGCATATGTTCTGCGTGTCAATTTCGGCTTGGGATATACTGAAATTGCGTAACAGCGAGAGCAGGATACAAGTTGTTTGTCGATCACTTATAGATAAGGAGGAAAAATCTATGATTGTCTCTTTAGCAGCTAGCTTAAGTCTGGATAACGATCTTGAGGCAAATCGCGACAGTATGGAAAAAATGTTAGCCGAGGCTGCAGCAGAGGGTTCGCAATTGGTCCTCTTTGGCGAAGCCTATTTGCACGGTTTTGAGGCCTTGAGTTTCAATTATGAGCATGATATCAAAAAGGTAGCTTTGGGCTTAAACAGCCCTGAAATCACAAAAACACGCCAACTGGCCATTAAATACGAAACAGCTATGGGTTTTGGGTTCTTTGAGAATGATCACGGCGGTATTTATTGCACCTACCTCATCGTTGACGAGGAGGGTGAGCCGCTCGTGAAGTACCAACGCGTTTCTCGCGGTTGGAGGGAACCGGAGGCGAACGCAGAATACCGTATGGGCACAAATTTCCCCATCTTCGAATATGGTGGGAAGAAATTTGGTGTGATGGTTTGTGGAGATTTTTGGGAAGATGAGCTGCTCGATCAGATAGTTGCGATCGACCCGGAAGTCGATGCGTTTATCTGGCCGGTGCACTGCGATTATCTGGTGGAAGAGTGGAGCGAAAAGGTCCATGATGAATATCGGCAACGCAGTCAGATTTTGGCCAAACCGATTTTCTTCATAAATAATGTGCGTCAGAATATTGAGGGTGCCAAAGGTGGAGCCTATATCTGGCAGCAGGGGAAAGAGCTAGCAGGCTGCGATCCCGGGCTGGAGTGCCTTTTGACCTTTAAATTGGAGTAGACTGTAGGGGAGCAAGTTGATTTTCGGATTTTCGTGCCAGGCACAGAAGTTGACTTGTGACTA
>DIRG01000065.1:0-543 GCA_002427475.1 Mageeibacillus sp. UBA5442 | reverse complement strand
TCAACTAGCACGAAAAACAACTAGATCATAGCAATCAGCCGCTGAAAAACGCTCGCGACCACGAAGATGATCCAGCCGGGATGCCACAGGTCTGCTAAGAAACCCATCAAAAGATAGGCAATTGTCGTTACCGGCCAAAGTATAGCACTCAGTATTCTGCGCAGACGTTCACGCTTCTCAGCCTTCTCGTATTGGCTGACATCCCTTTGACTATAATTCCTGTAACGAGCCTCCTCATCAGCAAAGTTCCTTTTGATGGATTCGACATCAATTTCTTGGAATACCATCCCCAGAGCCTCTTGCTCGCTCCGTCCTTCTTGCATGAGATATCTGTAACGTTGCTGACTTTCACGTAAAACTTTCGCTTCCATGTCATCACGGTTCAAGCCCGGAGGAAAGGAAGAAAAGATATTCCTTATATAGCTCTCAATTTGATCCATAAGTATTACCTTAAACTTTCATTCGCTAGCAGCTGCTTCACGCACTAACAAGTCAATATTCGTGCCTGGCACGAATATGAACCTGGCACGAATCTGAACCCAC
>DIRG01000047.1:17804-20695 GCA_002427475.1 Mageeibacillus sp. UBA5442 | reverse complement strand
TCACGAACTCAACCCCAGCCTCCCTTCCTCAAATCGCCACCATCGTCATATTTTCTTTTACTGGCTCGACATACATTAGTAATAAACTTGTAAAACTTAACTACTTAAACATAAATTTATTATGCAATATAAATGTTAAACTTTAAGTGTTGCTTACGAATGCCTCAAGAGCCAGCTATGCAAGGCCTTTTAGCTCTAGTAAGCAGTAGCATTGAAAAACACCATAATAAAACTTCACAAATAAATATAAGCTCACAAAATGAGAACCACTAGAAAAGAGTAACTATCAGGATGGATTTCGACAACAGACATCGGGCAACCATAAATGCACTAGCGCGACTAGCTGAGTAATAAGTTATGCGTTCAATCTCTTCTTGAGCAAGAAAAGTGGCTTCGTTGACGGAGTTGGTGCGGTTATTGGTTTGAGCAGATTGGGTAAAAAAGCCCAAAAATGATATGACGATTATTGATAAAATCATAATCGCAGCTAGGAGCTCGACCAAAGTCAATCCCTCTTCATCCGTCAATTTTCGTTTCACTCTAAGCATATAGTCCAATCCTGCAGGACGTCGTCGCAGACCATTATATATCAAATACTATTGCTGTGACTGTAATATATGAGCATCAGAATAAAAACTAAGGGGGCGATTGGCCGTTTTGGCGAAAATTGCCTGCATTTTGCTGTGTTTTTTGGAGTGGGATGTGATGTGGACACGCAGGTAAGGGTTCAAGTCTCCTGAGATACAGTGGCTGAGAGGCTTCTAGGATAGAGTTAGGGCTAAGTTAAGTTCCGTGCCAGGCACGATTATAAACTTAATTCAAGTTTGGTGCCAGGCACAGAAATCAACTAACTTTGTCGGAGGTGCGGCATGGGTAAAGTTATTTTTAAACGCGTCTATGATTTAGATGCTTCAGACAAGCAACGCGTGCTGGTCGATCGACTGTGGCCGCGGGGCCAGTCCAAGGAAACTCTGCATATTACTGAGTGGCCGAAGGAAATCACGCCTAGTACGGAGATTCGCCAAGACTATCACAAGGGCAAGCTGGACTACGAGGCCTTCGCTAAGGCCTACGGGCAGGAGTTGGAAAGCAACGAAGAAGCTGACTCTTTTCTGGAAACGCTAAAGGATCTTCTAGAGAACGGCGATGTCACGCTCACGTCTTCAGTGAAGAATGTCGAGCAAAGCCACATCCCTACCCTGCGTTCTTATATTGAGAAAGAGATTGGCTGATTGCGGAGGAGAATGTATGAACAATCATCAGCAAATGGATAATCACAACAAGCACCAAGGGCACGACGAGCACAGTGAGCATGATCATGACAAACACAACGGCCACGACATCCACGAGCACGACGCACACGCCGGCCACGAGCACGACGCACACCATGGTGAGCACGGCGGCCATGGAGGTCACGGCGAGCACGACCACGACCATTCCTTAGGGCATGCCCATCATTTGGGAAATATCAAGCGGCGTTTTATCATATCGCTGATCCTGTCGATACCTATCTTCCTCTTCTCATCGTTCATGGGGCGGGAGTTTTTCTTTACTATCAGATTTATTGGTTCAGATTGGATCAACCTGATTTTCGCTACTGCTTTGTTTTTTTATGGAGGCATGCCTTTTCTGAGAGGTGCGAAGATGGAGCTGTCTGAAAAAAGTCCCGGCATGATGACTCTGATTTCGCTCGGCATAACGACTTCTTACCTGTACAGCCTTTACGCTTTTATCAATAATTTTGTAATCGATACAGGCGTAGTAGTGATGGACTTTTTCTGGGAACTGGCCACGCTGATTCTTATCATGCTCCTTGGACACTGGGTGGAAAACAATGCCATCGAGAACGCAGGGAATGCGCTGCAACGGATGGCGGAGCTTTTGCCGGGCACGGCTACTATTGTCGATCCGGATGGTTCCAGCAGAGAAATTGATCTGCAGGAAGTAAAGATCGGTGATCATCTGGTAGTACGAGCAGGCGACAAAATGCCTACTGATGGCGTAATCATCGAGGGGATTACTACGGTGAACGAATCAATGTTGACTGGTGAAGCGCTGGAGGTAAGGAAGTCAGTACGTGATGAGGTCATAGGTGGGTCGGTCAATGGTGCAGGAACCATCACGATTGAAGTCACCGGCACTGGAGAGTCAGGCTTTTTGGCGCAAGTAATGGAGCTTGTGAGCTCTGCTCAACGTGAAAAAGCTCGGGTCGAGACTCTGGCCGACAAGGTTGCGAAATGGCTCTTTTATATCGCACTGACAGTCGGTGTCGTCGCTCTAGTTGTCTGGCTCCTGGTTGACGCAGACATAGGATTTGCTGTCGAACGCATGGTCACCGTTTTCATTATTGCCTGTCCGCACGCTTTAGGGCTGGCGGTGCCTTTAGTGGTGGCGCGTTCGACTTCGTTGGGAGCGCAAAGAGGTCTTCTGGTCAAGCGGCGTCAAGCCTTGGAAGTCGCGGAAAAAGTTGATGTCGTCATGATGGATAAGACCGGTACGCTGACGGCAGGCAGTTTTACAGTGAATGCTGTGCACTCAAATGATGAGAACTTGAGCGACGATGAGGCTCTGGCTTTGATGGCAGCTGTAGAGATGACTTCCAGCCATCCGCTCGCAGTCGGCATTTTAGAAAAAGCCGAGGAACTGGATTTGGAGCTGCCTCGCGCGAACGATGTGCAAAACTTGCCCGGGGTCGGTATCGGTGGAACAGTAGACGGCCGAGATGTAAAGGTCGTCAGCGCCGCGTACTTGCGCCGGAACGATATAGCTTTTGATGAAGAACAGTATGTGGCGCTGTCCTCTGAGGGCAACTCGGTCAGCTTCCTTTTGGTCGATGAAGTCAACTCGGGGATAGTTGCTCAAGGCGACCAGATTAAGCCTGATGCCAAAGA
>DIRG01000047.1:17005-17537 GCA_002427475.1 Mageeibacillus sp. UBA5442 | reverse complement strand
CTGTTGTGGCCGCAAGGCTTGGTATAGATGATGTGCACGCTGAACTGTTGCCGCAAGATAAGGAGCGCATTGTCAAAGAATATCAGGAACGCGGCCTCAAAGTCATGATGGTCGGCGATGGCGTCAATGATGCGCCCAGTCTGGCGCGCGCGGACGTTGGTGTGGCCATCGGTGCGGGTACAGATGTTGCGATCGATTCTGCGGACATCATTTTAGTCAGAAGTGATCCGGCGGATATCCTGCACATTCTTAATTTAGCGAAAAACACTGCTCGCAAGATGCGCCAGAATCTTGCTTGGGGGGCGGGTTATAACTTCGTCGCGATTCCATTGGCGGCCGGGATTTTGGCACCTTGGGGCTTCATCCTTTCCCCTGCTGTTGGTGCGATACTTATGTCGCTCAGCACCATCATCGTCGCTATCAACGCAATGACGCTGAAGATGGATTAGTCAAGGAAGTCATATTTGGTGCCAGGCACAGAACTTGACTTGTGTGACGAGTAAGTTGATTTTTGTGCCAGGCACAGATTGTG
>DIRG01000047.1:7668-16835 GCA_002427475.1 Mageeibacillus sp. UBA5442 | reverse complement strand
GGCACAGATTGTGACTTAAGCGCTCGCTGCGTTGTATAATACTTATTAATAAACCACCTTAAGCCTTAAAGGAGATAAGAACATGAGTGTGAAGAGAGTTTCGATCCTTTTTTTGTCCTTAATTATGATTCTGTCATTAATAGCCTGCGGCGGCAGTGAGCCGGCTGAAACCGAGCCGGATACGACAACGCTACCACCTCAAACCACTGGCACTACTACAACAACGACTAGCACCACTACGACCACGAGCACCTCCACGACTTCTGAGCCGCCGGCACCTGAAGCTGAACTCCTCTTCCCGGATCGCTACCCAATAGCCTTCATGATCAACAATGTCGCCCCTGCTCGCCCGCAATCCGGACTTTCACAAGCAAAACTCATCTACCAAATGATGACCGAGGCTCGCACGACCAGGCTGCTCATGCTTTCAGATGCAGAGGAAGGGGTTGTCGGTCCTGTACGCAGCGCTCGCCCCGCCTATTTGGACCTGGTGGCACAGCATCAGGCTTTTTATGCCTATGCAGGCAATTACAGAGTGATTGAGCCCAGCCCCGTAGTGAACGACATTCGCATACTTGATGCGCTCAAAGGTTTTTACGGGATGTTTTACCGCACAGACCACAGAGTGGCGCCGCACAATCTTTACACCACTATGGAAAGAGCATATACCTGGGCTGAAAATGCCTACGGCGACATCGAGCCCGAAGAAGCGGTCGAGGGCTTGCGCGTGCACGAAAACTTCGTTGACATAAGCGGTGGAGAACCTGTCGTGCATGTGGCGTACAGTTTTTCCGGTTTAAATGAGGCCTTCGTTTATGACGAGGAAAACAAGGTGTACAACAAACTAAATAACGATGTTCTATTAGTCGATGAGCAAACGAAAGAAACATTAGAGATAGCTAATATCATCGTATTACACCGCCCGCATGGACTGATGCCCAATGAAGTACATACTAAGGTCGAATGGGTCGACGAGGACGTGGCGGCGACTTATCTTACAGGCGGTAAAAAACACGACATCACCTGGGACAAGGCTTCGCACACCGATCCGATTATCTACTATCTGGACGGCGAGGAACTCGTGCTCAATCCGGGCCTTACTTGGGTCATTGTTGTCGACGATCAAGCGCTAGCTACTGTTGTCTACAGTCAAGTAAGCGAGGTTCAGCGATGATCATTCCGGTCTCGAACAAGAACGAAAAGGATTGGGCTGTTTTGTGCTCTTGTCTGTGGCCGGACGATGCGGCAGATGCCTTTCTGGCTGAGCGCAGTAAGGGCCATCTTCCCAATGAATACCTTTACTATTGCGACGGTAAGCCGTGCGGCTTCATCAGTCTCTCTGTTCGCACGGATTATGTTGAGGGCTGCAGCGATGGGCCGGTTGCCTACATTGAGGGCATCTACGTCCGAGAGGAATACCGACGCCAGAACGCAGGACGAGAACTGATCGACTTTGCCAAAAACTGGGCGCTGGCACATGACTGCCATCATTTGGCTTCCGATTGCGAGATTGAAAACAAAGTGAGCGAAGCCTTCCACCGCAAGCTCGGTTTCAAGGAAGTCAACCGCATCATCGCCTTTAGTATGGAAATAAACTAGCGACAATTCATATTTCGTGCCTGGCACCAAATGTGAATTCTTTGACAGATTACGGGAGATTTTGATGAGTGTTATTCATGTACGTGACCTCACGCGCGATTACGGTCGCGATCGTGGCGTCTTCGACCTCAGCTTTGCGATCGAAGAAGGTGAGGTTTTCGGCTTTCTCGGCCCCAACGGCGCCGGCAAGACAACGACAATTCGTCATCTGATGGGGTTTTTACGGCCGCAGCATGGCGCCTGTAGCATTAATGGTCGCGACTGCTGGAAAGAGCGCCCCGCGATCCAAGGCAAGCTCGGCTACATCCCGGGTGAAATGTCACTCTTCCCTGACATGAGCGGTCAAGACTTTCTCCGCTTCCTCGCCAAATACCGCGGCAAAAGCACCTCTTGGCGCCTCGAGGAGATCACTGAGCTTTTCGAGCTCGACCTCTCCGAGAAAATCAGAAAGATGAGCAAAGGCACTCGCCAAAAGGTCGGCATCGTCGCCGCCTTCATGCACGACCCCGAAGTCCTCATTCTGGACGAACCGACCAGCGGACTCGACCCCCTGATGCAAAACCGCTTCATAGACCTCATTTTAGAAGAGAAAATGCGCGGCAAAACCGTCCTGCTATCCTCCCACATGTTCGAGGAGGTAGAGCGCACCTGCGACCGAGTCGCCATTATCCGCCGTGGCCGACTTGTGGCCGAAGACGACATCGCAACTCTCAGACAAAACCGGCTGCGTCGCTACTCCGTAACCCTAGCCAGCGAGAAAGCCGCCATTGCTTTCGCCTCCGAATTCAGCGGGGAAAGCAAAATATCAGGTCGCACCGTCGACGTAACAGTATTACAGGACTTGGACGAGCTCAGTCAGCTAATGGCACGCTATCCGCTCGAAAACCTCACCGCCCCCACCCTCAGCCTAGAAGAAATCTTCCTCCAATATTACGGAGGTGAGTCATGATCAGCACCGCTTTATACAAGAAGGAAGCCAAAAGCAGCCTCCTCCTCTGGCTCATCATTGCCGCAGTCAACACCCTCTATTTCGCAATCATCGTGTGGATGTTCGATCCCGAGCTGGGCAGCGCGCTCAAAACCTTCGAAGAGGCCATGCCCGACCTAATGGCGATGTTCGGCATGGTTCCTGCCGGCGAAAACCTGACGCAATTCATGGGCGCCTATCTCTACGGCATGATTATGCAGGTCTTCCCCCTCCTCTTCACCATAATCGTGGCCAACCGACTCATCGCCAAACATGTCGACAGCGGCTCGATGGCCTATCTTTTGGCCGCCCCGATCTCGCGCGCCAAGCTGGCCAGAACACAACTGGCGGTCCTGCTAAGCGGCTTAATCTTAATGATTATCTACAGCAGCGGTCTAGGCATTCTCCTCGCCGAGATGATGTTCCCGGGCGAACTCGATATAGTCGGGTTTTTACTCCTCAATCTCGGCTGCCTCTGCCTGCACATTTGCATCGTGGGCATCAGCTTCCTCAGCTCGTGCGCAGCGAACGAAAGTAAACGCAGCCTAGCTTTCGGAGCCGGCATCCCGGTGCTGGCCTATGTACTTCAAATGCTGAGCACACAAGGCGAAGCCGCCGCCAATTTGAAGTATGCGACTTTTTTCACACTCTTCGATATCAGCGGGCTCATCAAGGCCGAAGCGACAGCATTACTCCACGCTGGCGCGTTATTCATCGTTGGTGCCCTTCTCTGCGGCATCGCAATTCTCGTCTTTAAAAGAAAGGACCTCCACATCTAATGCAATATTCTTTCTCCGTCATCGCCAAAATCCGCACTCCTTTCGCAGAAAAATTCGGTATCCCGCGGCAGGCGGGCCTGGCATGCGAGGTAAAAGGCGAAATCATCTTCGAAGCGGAGTATAGGAATCCCGAAGCACTACGCGGCATAGAAGGTTTCAGCCATATCTGGCTGCTGTGGTGTTTTTCGGAACATGAAGAAAAAAGCTGGCACCCCACCGTTCGTCCGCCGCGTCTAGATGGCAGCACGCGCGTAGGTGTTTTTGCGACTCGCTCGCCCTTTCGGCCCAACCCGATCGGTCTATCGCTCGTCAAACTCGAAGAAGTCGACTGGGAAGCAGCCGACGGGCCGATCTTAAGAGTTAGCGGAGCCGATCTTATGGACGATACGCCAATATTTGATATGAAACCCTACATACCATATGCTGACTGCCGCCCCGAGGCTGAAGCCACATTCGTCAATGAGCATGAGTGGCCACTCCTAGAAGTAGAGATAGCACCCGAGCTGCTGGAAAAATTCCCTTTCGATCAGCGCTCAGCTCTCTACGAAGTCTTAGCACAAGACCCCCGCCCGGCCTACCACAAAGATCCGGAAAGAATATATGGTTTAAGCTTCGCTGGACAAAACATCAAATTTACAGTTCGCGGCAATGTTCTGCAGGTCACCAAGGTAAGTCCATTATGAATTCACATTCTGTGCCTGGCACCAAATGCGTTTCAAGTCTTCATCTCATGAAATACGCTTTGGCAAATAAAGGCAAACCGCTCCTATAAGCAAATAAGCTAATAAAGCCGGAATATGCTCTGAAAGCAAAAGCGGATAATGCGTAAAGTAGAAAGGAAAAAGTGGCGCATCATGAACAATGCCTAAATTCATTCCCCCATGCAACAATAAGAAAATGATCGCAGCATTAACACTCTGAGCTAAAATAGATATAGCGTAGGAAACAGCAAATTGGACCTGCAAACTGCGGCAAGGTCTGAATCAAGTAGAAGGCTGACCGTTAATCGACCAGCCTCCTCTCACACCACTGTACGTACCCGTCCGGTATACAGCGGTTCCTAACGTTATTTCACTTCGCATAACAAGCACTTCACTCAAGCAAATTGCACTTACTTGTTCAACAAAGACTCTGGGTTCACCACATCAGTCCGTAAAACAAAAACATGAGACACTTCCTGATTATCCACCTCATAAATCAGACGAAATCCGTGTACTACTCTCCCCGGAAGATAATCTTCGCTGTTAGAACTAAAAAAACAGCAGGGTGCATCTTCAACTCAAATGATATTTCGTCACCCTCGTACACATGATCGACTACAATGTCCATTTCTTCTTTGAATTTCGGACTGCCATCTAGGTTAAGCAAAATGTCTTCCACTTGAATCGATCTAGGAAACGCGCCGCTGAATCAGAAACCCATAAATGCTTGAGAAGCGGCGAAGATGTAGACAAAACTCACTTTCGAAAGATACCACACCTGTTATGCCGCTATTACCTTTATTACTTTCAACTATACAGCTTTTGATGAAGAAATGTAGCAGTTTTTATTCGACTTCATCTCCAGCGAACGACATAGCTTGCCTCAATAATTTGGTCCTGCTCCTTATGCCGGGCTTGCTTCCAGCCTGCTCAGGCGTTGGATCACAAAATCCGCAATCAGGCGATGCCCTTTTTGGTTCGGATGAATGCCATCACTGCAAATATAGTCCTCGGGCTGCTTGCTGAGAAGAAAGGGCCGTCGGATGTCGAGATAGAATGACTTCGTTTCCTGCGCCAGCACAGCAATCGTAGCGTTGTACGCCTCATGCCACTGGTAGATGGTTCTCGTAGTACCTTGGAGCCAGCGCAGCAAATTTTCCTTGTCCAGCTTTTTAGAAAAAGTCGCAAAATACCGATCCGCATCCAGCGGCGGAAGACTCAACAGGACGGGCATAAGACCTTTTGCCTTGCACTTCTCGATCAGAGCTTGGTAGAGATTGTGGAATTTTTCGAAGGGGATGTTGGGAACATGCTCCCGTTCAGGCTGTTCGCTAATCTCCGGCCACAGAAAATCGCAATCGTTGCCACCGAACTCGAGAATAGCGAGCCCTTGCTCATTAATGTCGGCTTGATGGCGCTCGAAGAGATCGAGTCCCTTTTTGACGGTGGCGCCGAACATCGAGAGGTTTTTGACAGTGGCACCGGATTTGTCCGCAACAAGAGTGATGAAACTTTGCTCCGATTTTTCGTAGCGGCCATTAGACTCATTCAAAACGATGCCCTTGCTGACCGAATCCCCCAGAACTAGCCATTGTGTGTCAATTACAATCTCATCTCCTGCTATTCTCAACATAGACTTGCTCCTTCTTCGAACTGGCTATTGTAGCTTTTAAAACTATATCCTACGGTTATGACAATGTCAATATAGAATAATGACATGCCATGACCTCTTCATGTAAAATAATTACGACATCAGCAAGGAGAATATAAGCTATGACTCAAGACCGAAATATCGCGGAAATTCTAAAGGAGCACCAAACGGCCGACTGGGAGCAGTTTCCGGATTTGGAACTTTATATGGATCAGCTTCTCAGCTATGTAAACCGCCAGCAACCCTTCCCTTCTGCTGAGCCGGCCCTCACTAAGTCGATGGTTAACAATTACATTAAGCAGGAAATTATCAAGCGACCGAACGGCAAACGTTACCGCCAGGAGCACATAGCCCAGCTCAGCATGTTGGTGCTGCTTAAAGAGGTTTTGCCGATCCAAGATTGTCAGGAGCTGTTTCAAGAAGTTGGTCTGTACGAAAACACTGAGGAAACCTATGCCTTTTTCCAGGAAAGCCTCACAGCTGCTCTGAACAGCACAGCGGAGCTTTTGGCGAGCGCAGAGGGCGAGCGCGACTATGGCGCTGAGGCTTTGCGCTTTGCTTTACTTAGCTATGCCAGCCGTCGTGTTGCCATGGCACTTCTACAGGAAGCGAAGGACGCGAGAGCTCCGGAGACCGAAGAAGCGACCAAGGCGAAGCTGAAGGACGGAGAAGAGCGACTGTCAGAACCGAAGGTGGCAAAGACGAAAGCGAAGGCGAAACCTAAAGTGAAAAAAAGCGAAGAAGAAGAATGAGACGGAATAGTTCAAGTGAATTTTCCTGTGATAAAGTATAGTAGCAAATTTTGATTTATTGGATGGGGGAGCTTTTATGTTTCAGAAGTTTCAAGTTAAAGAACTTGTCTTCTTGGCAATATTATCAGCTGTTTTGCTTTTAACGACGGCCATTACGGTGGCGGCGGTTATGTATACAAATATCTTTGCTCTGCGGCAGTTGTTGGCAGCAGTGCCGTTTGCCTTTTTCTCAGCTATTGCCTTGCGCAAAGTTCCCAAGGCGGGGGCTTTGAGTCTGATCGGCATTTTGACCGGCATCGTGCTTTTATTCATCTTGCCTGTGCTCTTCTTCAACCAAGTGATCGGAGCGGTCTTGGCTGAGCTTATCGCTTTGTTGTTTTTCCGAAGCTATTCTACCAAAAAGGCCGCCTACTTGGCTGCCGCTCTCTATGTTCCTTTGACCTTGCCGGTGACGGTAGGCTTTAACTATATCGTCGAAGGGCAAACTTTCCTCGAACAAGCGGGCTCTTGGCAGATCGGTATCGGCGTGACTGTTGCGACCGTTGTTTTATCTTTCGTGATGGCGGCCTTGGGCATGCGTGTTGCCAATGAGCTAGAAAAGGCAGGTAAACTTTGATTCTGCAACGTTTGCGCTCGGAGAAAAAGATTTACCCTCTTTTTTGCATTTTGCAATCGCTGCTGACTTTTTTCATCGGTCTGGCCTTGGTGCGCCAGACGTGGTTTTGGGCCTACTTGGCCGTTTTATTGCTGATTCATTTTTTCTTTGGCTATGCATATACGATTCTGCGCGTTATTCCCGTGTTCGTGTTGGTGGCAGCTAGTGTCGGGCTTGTTAGCTTGGCTTATGCCGAGCCGCTTCAGGCACTGCAGGCGGGTTATCGTGTCTTGCTGATAGGCGTTAGTGCAATTCCCAGCCTGTCAATGTCGGCGATGGATCTTGTGCGTAATTTTAATCAGATTAAGGTGCCGCGGTGGTTGACGTTGGGCTTTTTGATTGCTTTGCGTTTTACACGCATCATGGCATCGGAGGTCAGGCGCATTCGCAACGCAATTCGTCTGCGTGGTGCCTCAGCGGCGTGGTACCGCCCTTCTGTTGCCTATCGAGCTTTCATTCTGCCCTTAGTCGTGCGCATCATGAATATTTCGGATCTGCTGGCCGTGTCTTTGGAGACGAGGGGTTTCAGGATGGATGGCGAGACGACTCAATACAAGTCGCTGCGCTTGAGAGGGCGCGATTTCGCCTTTGCGCTTAGTATTCTGGTTTTTTGTGGCGCTGCTCTCTTGCTCGCTTACGGAGGTCTGTCATGGCTGCCCCAGTTTTAGAAGCAAAAAAGCTCAGCGTTAGTTATAAGAGGGCGGGCGAGCCTGTGCTCCGCGACCTTAATTTTGAAGCTTACGAAGGTGAGTTTGTCTTGGTGGCCGGTCCTTCCGGTGGCGGCAAATCCACTTTGATTCATAGTCTGAACGGTATCATCCCTCATATGTATGAGGCTGAGGTGGAGGGTCAAATCCTGTGCCGCGGCGAAGACATCACGGATTATTCGGTGAGTGAGCGGGCTAGACTCCTGGGCACGGTAATGCAAAATCCTGATGAGCAGCTGATCTTCGAAACGGTTGAGGATGAGTTGGCTTTTCCTTTGGAAAACATGGCGGTGCCACAGGCGGAGATGCAGCAAAGGATTGATCGGGTTTTGGAAATGATTGCTTTGCCTGCTACTGCTTCACCTGATGTTTTGTCGGGTGGCGAAAAGCAAAAGCTGGTTGCCGGAAGTACGTTGATTATGGGGCAGCGGGTTTTGCTTTTTGACGAGGTGCTGGCGAATTTGGACAAGGAAGCGGCGCACGACTTGCTGCAAAGGCTGAGCTACCTTTGTCAGAGCGAGGGCTATACGGTGGTTTTCATTGAACATCGTCTGGATTGGGTGCTGCCTTATGCCGATCGCATCTACTGGGTTAATTTGGATGAGGTGCGGGTTTTTCATGATGCGGCGACGTTCAGGCCGTACTGGCAGCAGCAGTTACGGGCTGCGCTGGCTTTTGACTGGCCCGCTGTGTCTGTGCCTGAGGATGCTGATGTCCTGCTGGAGGCGATTGACCTGACTTACTCGGTGCCGGGTAAGGAAGTTTTGGCTAGGACTAATTTTTGCTTGCGCCGGGGTGAGCGCTGGGTTCTGACCGGGGCGAACGGGAGCGGCAAGACTAGCTTCCTCAATCTCTTGGCCGGTTTGACGAAGCCGACGGCGGGTAAGGTGAGGCAAAGCTACGGACGGAAGGAGCGCTACAAGAAGATCGGTGTCATTATGCAGGATCCGAATTATCAGCTTTTTATGTCGACGGTCAGGGAGGAAATTGCGTTTCAGGCCGTATCTGAGGAGCGAGTTGCTGAGCTGATTGAGGCGCTGGGTTTGCAGGGTTTGGAGGAGCGTCATCCTCAGAGTTTGAGTGAAGGACAAAAGCGTAAGGTCGGGGTGGCTGCTATTTTGGCGATGGATCCGGAAGTTTTATTGTTTGACGAGCCTACGGTGGGTTTGGATTACGACAGTCTGGGACAGCTCTTGCGCGAACTGAAGCGTATGGATGAGCGAAGTCGACTGACGATGCTGACGATTACGCACGACGAACGCGCGGCTTCCTTCCTTGGTGATCGTGTGATCCGGATTGAACAGGGACAGCTGGATGTGGATATGCGGATTGGTTGATTTGGTTGATTTTCGTGCC
>DIRG01000047.1:5441-7465 GCA_002427475.1 Mageeibacillus sp. UBA5442 | reverse complement strand
ATCCCGATGGCTAGGCCGATTCTCGTTCTTTTCAATTATCGTGCCTGGCACGATAATTAACTTCCTTGACGAATATTGACAGCTCATTCTTGTCTTAATTAGTGAGGGGTAGCTGCCCTCGAAGGAGACACGCATGGAAGACTCAAAAATTGTCGAACTGTTTCTTACTCGAGATGAAACAGCGATCAACGAAAGTAAAGCGAAGTATGGGCGCCTATTGCACAGCATCGCCTACGGCATTCTGGCAAACCATGAAGATTGCGAAGAATGCGTCAGCGACACCTTTTACAAGGCTTGGACCAACATACCGCCTGAAAGACCCGAGTATTTGTCCGCCTACCTAGGTCGTATCGTACGCAATCTTTCAATCAATCTCTGGAAAGCAAATCACGCTCAAAAGCGCTTCCATCCAGCCGACGTCTTCTTGGACGAAATAGGCGACATTCTTCCCGTAGGCAACTCCGTAGAAGAGGAAATCGATGCCCGCGAGCTTGCCCGCCACATTAGCGACTGGCTGCGAGCTCTGGAAAAAGAAGAACGCATCCTCTTTCTGAGACGTTACTGGTATGGCCAATCTTTGAAAGAGTTAGCCCACGCGCAAAACACTACTGCCAACAAGCTGGCCGGTCGCATGTACCGTCTACGCCAAAACCTGAAAGACTCCCTTGAGCAGAAAGGCATTTCACTATGAACGATGAAGACAAGAGAAGGAAAATCTTCGATGCCATCAGCGAGATTGATGATGATTTAATTGAAGAGGCCCGCCCTAAGAAAGCAGAAGCCAAGCGTCTCTCTCCCACGAAAACGCTGGCAGCATTAGCTGCGGTTTTGATCGTAGCTTTCGCACTAAGCCAGCTCTCAAATTTCACCCGACCCCTGCCACAGAACGCCTCACAATCAACGAAACCCATTCAGGATCCACCAGCAAGCCCTGCCGCCAATTTGGAAAATTACGCTCCTCTATTGGAAGTATTCTACCCTGAGGCCTACGCTTATGATGACTTTGATGCCAGTAGAGACATTCGCGAACAAAATCCGTTGTCCGAGGACTTTCTTAACGCGGTCAGCAATTTCAGCTTCCAAACAGCTTCAAGCATCCTTGCGGAAAACGGAGCCGGCGAAAACGTCAACTACTCTCCCCTATCTCTATATTACGCTTTGGCCGTCGCTACCTCCGGCGCAGGCGGCGAAACCGGAGACGAACTGCTCGAGCTTTTGGGCATGACGGATGCCGCCACTTTGAATGAGGAAAGCGGTAATCTATATCGGCGTTTGTTTTTTGACAACGAGTTTGGGAAACTTCTGATTGCAAATTCGCTGTGGCTGGATGACGACATGAACGGCGAGGAGATCGCCTATAAAGATGAGTTCGTACAAAGCGCTGCTCGCAACTATTACGCCAGTTCGCACAACGTCGATTTTGCGGACCCCACGACTGCTGAGGCGATGGCAGAGTGGATCGCTGAAAAAACAGAAGGAACGATCGCAGCGGAACTTGAAATAGATCCGGAGCAGATTTTTTCCATAATCAACACTATCTATTTCTGTGACCAGTGGATAGATGGTTTTGACAGTGATCAAACTGCGCCGGGTATTTTCCACCTGGCTGACGGGGGAAAGGTCGAGACTGACTTCATGCATTCGAGCTATTTCAGCGCTACGTTTGCACGTGGAGAGGGTTTCACGCGGTCCAGTTTAAGTTTGAAGAATGAGAATAGAATGGTTTTCATTTTGCCGGATGAGGGCGTCTCGGTGCATGACTTGCTCGCTTCGCCGGAAAAGCTGGAGGCTGCCTTCACCGGCGGTCGCGATTCTTGGGGCGAGGTGATTTGGCAAATCCCGAAGTTTAGCTACTCCACGAAGCTCGATCTGAATGAAACTCTACAGGGTCTGGGTGTGGAAAGTGCTTTTACTTCGGAGGCTGATTTTACTGGTATCACGGAGCATCAAGCTTTCATCAACGATGTCAGTCAAGAAACACACATTGAGATCAACGAAGAAGGGGTTGTGGCCTCGGCCTATAC
>DIRG01000047.1:3713-5175 GCA_002427475.1 Mageeibacillus sp. UBA5442 | reverse complement strand
CCTTCGCTACCGCAGATGGCTACGAAGGAGTTGATACTCTACTTTTCGTCGGTATCTGCGAAAACCCGACAAGTTGATTTTCGTGCCAGGCACAAAATATGACTTCCGTAAGGAGTACTAATATGAAAATATTTAAATCACCCAATTGGCATAAGACGTTAGCTCTGCTCTTGCCCTTTGCTCTTCTTCTCGGAGTGACTGTTAGCTGCAACAACAACAGTGAGAGCGATAAAGGCAGCAACAAAGGGCACGCTCTGCTTGATGTTATCTATCCCGAAACCTATGCCTTCGATGATTTCGACAAGGAAGTGGAAAATCGAGAAGATCACCCTGTTCAGCCCAGCTTCCTCACAGCTCTGGACGAGTTTGCCTACCGCAGCACAGCCGCATTACTTCTGGCTCAAGACGAGGAGCAAAAAAACTTCAACTACTCTCCCCTCTCGCTATATTTCGCCCTAGCTCTCGCAAGCACCGGTGCTGGAGAAAATTCTAAGACGCAAGCCGAGCTGTTTGATGTGCTGGGTGTCCCTCATTCCTTCGACTCCAGCACACAAGCGGGGACCTCCGCAGCTTTGCTCAGCACGGAATTGCACAATCTCTACCAGCAAATTTATCGCAAGAATGAGATCGCCCAGATTAAGATCGCCAACTCCCTCTGGCTAGATGACGAAGTCGCGGGTCAGGAAGTCCTCTACAACGATGAATTCGTGCAAAACGCTGCCCAAAATTTCTATGCTAGCGTTCACAACGTGGATTTCTCAGATGAAGAAAACACCTCGGCCGCCATGTCGGCTTGGGTTTCTGAACAAACCAATGGGAAGATCGAGCCGACGTTCGAATTCGATCCTCTGCAGGTGCTGTCAATCTTCAATACAGTGTACTTTTACGACCAGTGGGTTAACCGTTTTGATGAAAGCGCTACCGTTAAAGACAGTTTTTACTTATCTGACGGTTCTGAGCTGAAACTGGATTTCATGCGTCAAAACCTGTCTTCCGCTGCTTTCACCAGAGGCGAAAACTATACCCGTTCGTATCTCCCACTGAAAAATAACGGTCAGATGATTTTTGTCCTTCCGGACGAAGGGATCGCCCCCTCCGAGCTAATGGATTCTGCAGAAAACATCGAGAAACTCCTCACCGAGGGAACAGATTTTCATGGTGAAGTAGTGTGGAAAATGCCGAAGTTCAGCTTTGACACAAAAGTCGAAATGAAAGAGACGCTGCAGGCGTTGGGCGTGACTGCTGCCTTTTCGGGAGAAGCAGATTTCACCGGGATCAGCGAGCAGACTGAGCTCTTCATTAACGATATCCAACAGGAAACTCACATTGCAGTCGATGAGAACGGTGTCGAAGCTGCAGCCTTTACTCAGGTCAATTTTGCTACAACAGCACTGCCCTTAGAACGTGTCGAGATGACCCTCGATCGACCCTTTATCTTCGCCATCACGGCCGCTAACGCTAG
>DIRG01000047.1:0-3417 GCA_002427475.1 Mageeibacillus sp. UBA5442 | reverse complement strand
TTAGTGCTATACTCTTACGGAAGTACGATGTTGAGGTGTCTCTAAGGAATGTATAATTTTCTGGCCCTGATCAGTGGTGCCATCATAGGTTTCATGATCCTCCTAAATGGTGAGCTGGCACAAGTGTACGGCATGTACAATGCCACACTCATATTCCATGTGGTGGCAGTTGCCTTCACATTGATCGTCTGCAAGATCGGCAAAAAGAAGATCTTCCCAAGTGTAAAACTCCCGCTATGGTTTTATCTTGGTGGAATTTTGATGGTCTTCCCAACGCTCTTCGAAAACTTCGCCTTCGGCAAAATCAGCATGACCTGCATCATGGCACTAAGCCTTTTCGGGCAAACAATTGCCGCCTTTCTCTTCGATCGCTTTGGTTGGCTGGGGATGGAAAAACACCCTTTCAAAAAGACTTCCCTCATCGGTGTTATCTTCTCGCTAACAGGTATCGGTATCATGCTGAGCGATCTGCGCGGAGAAGACAATCTTGCCATTCTAGCCATTATGTTGGTCTTCGCCTCCGGGGCGACGATCGTTGTTTATAGAACGATGAACGCTAGGCTCTCTGAGCATATTGGTAGCATGCCCACTTCTTTTGTCAGTCATCTGATCGGCATCCCCTTTATTCTCTTGCTGGCAGTGATCATGCCGGGCACTAGCATTGCAGGCCTTCTGAGCAGACCCTCACCTAGTTTTTGGATTTACTTAGGCGGCGTGGGAGGAGCAATTGCGATCTTTCTGCTCAATGTAACTGTGCCAAAAGTATCAGCCTTCCGCTTAACTTTGCTCAACTTCGTCGGGAAAGTCTTCGTCGGTATCCTTCTGGATCTAATCCTCGAGAACAGCTTCTCCGCCATAACCTTCTATGGAGGGCTAATCATCGCAGCAGGCATCTTCCTCAACATAATCATCGAGCACTATCAAGGTCGCCAACAAGTAGCAAGCGAAACATCCAAATGACAAAGAAGTCAAGATTCGTGCCAGGCACAGAATGTGAATTGTCGGTGCTATAATGACGGACAGAGGGAGTGTACATGTATAACTTATTTGCCTTGCTCAGCGGTTTCATTATTGCCATCGTAGTCACCTTTAACGGACAATTGACTGCTGTATACGGCAATTATAATGCGACCTTTATCCTTCACTTAATAGCAGTCATCTTCTCCTTCCTGATTCTCAAACTCAGCAAAAAGAAACTTTTGCCTAGCGAAAAATTGCCCTTATGGTTTTATCTCGGCGGAGCAGTTGGCCTCTTCAATGCGTTCTTCCAAAATTTTGCTTTCGGTAAAATAAGCTTAACCAGTATCTTGGCTCTAGCTCTTTTCGGGCAAATGGTTGCGTCGCTATTTATAGACCGTTTCGGCTCCTTCGGCATGGAAAGGCATCCCTTCAAGAAATCTTCAACCCTAGGCTTTATCTTTTCCTTGCTCGGAGTGTTCGTGATGTTGGATCTGTCCAGTGGATTTAATGCTGTGGTCGTCCTAGCAATAGTCCTCGCATTTGCCTCCGGTATCACGACAGTAATCTCAAGGTCAATAAATGGACGTTTGGCAAAACATACTGGCAGTATGAGCGGATCATTTATCAATCACTTGGTCGGGCTTCCTCTGGCGCTGCTGGTAGCTCTGCTCATGCCGGGTAACGATATCTCACTTGTCTTGCAGCAGCCATCACCTCAATGGTGGATCTATCTAGGTGGAATCGCCGGCGTATTCTTAGTTTTTGTTCTCAACGTGACTGTGATGAAGCTCTCTTCGCTACGCCTATCCTTGTTATCTTTTGTTGGCCAAGTCTTCTTGAGCGTGCTGCTTGATCTGCTCTTGGAAAGCACCTTCTCAAGAATAACCCTTTACGGCGGTCTTATTGTCGCCGCAGGCGTCGGTCTAAACATGCTGATCGAATATTTGCAGGAATCGCGCCAAAAAGAAAGAAAATAGCGGCTGAAATTATCGTGCCTGGCACAAATTGTGAATCAGTTGTCTGCTATTGACCAAAACATCCCCACTCACCCTCCTTCTCCCCGTGACAAAATCAAAATCAGTAGAAGACAGATGTGTGCTGCGATGGAGGTTTATTATGGGCAGAGGTCTGAGAGTAAGTATCCCGGGTGGGATTTATCATGTATTTCAACGAGGTAACAACAAAGAATATATTTTCGCTGACGACGAAGATAAGCTGCGCTTTATGAAACTGCTCCTAGAACATTTAGACAAAGAGCAATTCTCACTTTTGGGATACGTCATCATGAGCAACCACTATCACCTGATTATCCAACTTGATGAAACGCCAATGCAGGGTTTCATGCATCACATCCTCTGCAACTACGCCAGAAATTACAATAAGCGGAAAGGAAGAAGCGGCCATGTCTTTGAAGGCAGATACCAGTCTCGCTATGTTAGTAACCGCAAATACCTCTTCGACTTGCTCAGATACGTGCATCAAAATCCCCTGCGAGCCGGCATCTGTCGGCAAGTTAGCACCTACACTTGGAGTAGCGATCACTTTTACAGAACTCAAAACGACAATAGTTTTGTCAACATATCAGTAGTCCTTGATTCCATTTCCGAAGACAGATCGGAATCTCACGAAGTCTATCTTGAACTAATGGAGCAAAGCACAGATAAAGGAATACGTGAATTCGAACATATCGCAGTAATTGGCGATAAGATGAAATCACTTGATGCGCTCTTAAAGGAATGCTGCGAAGATGAATCCATACTTGAGCAAATAAAATCTCAATCTCGCTGTCCGTCACTCTCGCAATACAAGCAAAGTTTCATCAAAGCTGCCACAGAAAACGCTTATTCCTTGAAAGAGATCAGTGAGCACATTTGCATTAGTCAGTCAGCCATTTCCAAAATGCTAAAGAGCATGCCGCAGTAAGTTGATTTTCGTGCCAGGCACAGATCTGAACCTGGCACGAATCTGAACTTGTCCTCTTCCTGATGTATACTGATATCTGATTTCATAAGAGGTGCACATGTTCAATTTTCTTGCTCTATTAAGTGGCATTGTCATAGCAGTCATGGTCGTCTTCAACGGCGATCTGACCGCTGTCTACGGCAATTACAATGCTACTTTTATCATCCATGTTGTCGGAGTTATATTCGCCTTCATCTTCAGCAAGCTCCGCGGCAAGAAACTCCTCCCCCGCCAAAAACTCCCACTCTGGTTCTACTCAGCTGGCGCCTTCGGCATCTTCACCACCATCTTCAACAACTTCTCATTCGGCAAAATCAGCCTCACCAGCATCCTCGCACTGACACTCTTCGGCCAAACAGCGTTCTCCTTACTCATCGACAACCTAGGCCTTTTCGGCATGCGCAAACACCCACTGAAAAAGTCCTCCTTTATCGGACTAATCTTCTCGCTACTAGGCATAGTAGTTATGCTCGACGACGTAGCCGGAGTCGACAC
>DIRG01000098.1:29378-29610 GCA_002427475.1 Mageeibacillus sp. UBA5442 | reverse complement strand
TTGTTTTTGGCGGAACATGCCGGTCAGGTTTTTACCCGCGAGGAATTGCTGAATCATGTCTGGGACTACGAATACTTCGGTGATGCGCGCACAGTTGATGTCACAGTTCGTCGTGCCCGTGAAAAGATCGAGCCCGATCAAGATAATTTCCAATATATCTTGACCAAGAGAGGTGTTGGTTATTATTTCGCAAAAGAAGTAGAAACCAGCCTCGACTAAATAAGTGATTCAA
>DIRG01000098.1:25707-29060 GCA_002427475.1 Mageeibacillus sp. UBA5442 | reverse complement strand
AATGCGATTTTAGCTTCGCTTTCCATCGGCGTCGTCGCCTACGGCAGCGATCATCGTTTGCTCGCCACGAATGATCTGGCTCAGGAAATGTTGAAGTTTATCCCGGATACCATCGACTCTTTCCTTAACTACTACGGCAGCGAGAATGGGATGCGAGCCGCCTTCCTTATTCGCTCCAGCGAAGTGAGCGGCATCTATGAACGAGATAATCGTGTATATCAGATCAAGTGTGAGCCGCGACATCTTGACGTTTCCGCAAATAGGTTCGCCGGTCACGTCATCATGATCCAAGATGTAACAGAATCGACACGTCTGGAAGAAGAACGCCGTGCTTTCGTAGCTAACGTTTCGCATGAGTTGAAAACACCCTTAACCACAATTAAATCTTATACAGAAACTCTCTTGGACTGGGGCTTGGAGGAAAAACCGCAAGAATCAGTGCGCTCGGATCTCGTCCGCATATATGAGGATTCGTTGCGCATGGAATCCTTGATCGCCGACCTTTTATTGCTTTCCAGTATCGACAGTAAGGCGCACTATATGAACGCCAGGGTCTTGGATATGGGTAGCCTTTGCCGTCAGATCACTGAAAGGCTGCGCCCTTCTGCAGAAGACAAGAACCTAGATTTCGGCTGCCTGGTGCTGCCAGCTTCCGCTCTTGTCTTTGGAGATGCTAACTCTATAGAACGTATTGTCACGAACCTTCTTGTTAACGCGATTAAATATACGCCCACAGGAGGCAGGGTTCAAGTTTCAGTCGGCAACATTGCTGAAGATATTTATGTCAAAGTGAAAGACAGTGGCAACGGTATCCCAGCAGAAGAACTACCCAACCTGTTTGATCGCTTTTACAGAGTGGACAAGACGGGATCACGTCAGTACGGGGGTACGGGTTTAGGCCTGGCAATCGCCCACGAATTGACGGAATTGCATCACGGGCGCTTGGAAGTCGAGAGCCAAGCGGGAACAGGAAGTGCTTTCACATTGTTCCTACCGCGTGCAGATCGCTATTTAATTCAAGTTTTCTTACGTTTAGTGAACAATGATCAAGTGGATGATATACTAGGCAAGGCGGCGGCGCAGACTCTGTCGAAAACTCTCGCTGACAGCGATTGGGAAGTTGCAACAGGTCCCACTGCCGACCGCAAGCATTTAAGGCATGTGCTTGAAAAAATCGGGCAAGAAGTAAACAATAAGATGAAAATAATTTAACTAGAGGGAATAAATTGCGTACTTATCATATAGAAGGTGGCTATCGCCTTTCAGGAGATGTAATTATAGGTGGATCTAAAAACGCGGCTTTGGCTATTATTGCGGCAGCGATGGTTGTCGACGGCCCCTGCGTTATTAAGAACCTTCCTGAAATCAGAGACATAGATACTTTATTGACTATCTGCGCAGACCAAGGCGCCGAGGTTGTGCGTGAGAGCAAGACCTGCGTCAGAATCGATCCGCGCAAGATCAATACACACGAGGCGATGCAGCCTTTAATGGAAGCCATTCGCGGCTCCTATTATTTATTAGGAGCGCTTTTGGGTCGCTTCGGAAAAGTAAAGCTACGCATGCCCGGCGGCTGCGACTTTGGCAGCAGGCCGATTGACTTACATCTAAAGGGCTTTCAGGCTTTGGGGGCAAAGACAGAAGTTTCCCACGGCTATGTTACTTGTGAGGCGGATAAGCTGATTGGCGGCAGCGTTTTCTTAGATACGGTTAGCGTGGGCGCCACAGTTAATATAATTCTGGCGGCAGTCAAGGCGGAAGGGAAAACAGTCATTGATAATGCTGCTCGTGAGCCGCACATTGTAGACTTGGCCAACTTCCTCAACGCCATGGGTGCTGACATCCGCGGCGCCGGTACAGACGTGATCCGGGTTCAAGGACGTCCCTTTTTGCCTGCTAATCAGGAATATGCGATTATTCCCGACCAGATTGAAGCCGGTACTTATATGATGATGGCTCCGCTCACAGGCGGCGACATCAGAGTCTTAGATGTCATTCCCAAACATATGGAGCCCCTCTCTGCCAAGCTCAAAGAAATGGGAGCAGAAGTGGAAGAGGGTGAAGAATGCATCCGTGTGTCTCTTCCTGCAGGCCGGAAATTGAAGGCCAGCAGTTTCAAAACAATGCCTTACCCCGGTTTCCCGACCGACCTGCAACCGCAAGCTGTCGTTTTGCAATGTGTGGCCGAAGGCACTGGTCGCATGTTAGAAAACGTCTGGGAAAACCGCTATCAATACGTTGACTATCTGCGCATGATGGGAGCTAACATTCTCACCTCGGGCAAACTAGCTGTCATCCAAGGTGGCACCAAGCTGACAGGATCCAAGCTAAGAGCCCGTGATTTACGAGCGGGGGCTGCAATAGTTATGGCTGCTTTAGCAGCTGAAGGCACTTCGGTGATAGAGGAAGTTGAAAAGATCGAGCGCGGCTATGAGTTTTTCGTGGAAAAAATGCGCAAGATCGGAGCCGAGATCAAAGTCGTGGAGAACAACAGTATATGACATGTTTCGGCGTTTCTCTGCGTTCGGGCAGCAGCGGCAACTCAACTTTTATTCGAACGGAATCTGCTAGTCTAGTCGTCGATCTGGGACTTAACGGCAAGCGTTTCGCAATGGCTCTTGATGAGTTTGATCAAGATCCCAATCAAGTCGACGCGATTTTGCTGACGCACGAACATATAGATCATATTTCTGGTGTCGGCGTCGTCATGCGTCGTCACAAGATACCCCTGTACACGACCCTGTCAACCTTTACTAAAGCGGAAGCGCAATTGGGTAAAATCGACTACGATTTGGTGCACTTGATTGTACCCGGCAATCCCTTTACTATTCGCGATACTGAAGTTATGGCTTTTCCTACTTCACACGATGCCGTGGACCCGGTAGGCTTTCGCATCAGTTCGAAACATGGAGATGTCGGAGTTATGACTGACGCCGGGGAGTTTAACGAGTACGCACGCGAAAACCTTAAAGGCTGCAAGCTCGTTTTTCTCGAATCCAATTACGACAAGGAAATGCTCTGGAACGGCGACTATCCTTATCCGCTAAAAGTACGCATCGACGGCCGTTCAGGCCACTTGTCAAACGTTGAGGCAGCGCAGGCGGCGTGTTTTTTGTTGGATCACGGCACCGAAGCACTGGCCCTGTCACATCTCAGTCAGGAAAACAATTTACCTGCTCTGGCCCTAGACACTGTCAAGGAAGCTTTGGAGGAAATCGGAGCCCAAAATGAAAAGGACGTCCGTATCCGTGTATCCGAACGCTACAGATGTTCAGCGCCTTTTGTATTAGAATGATTTCTGAACACCCTACACCCTTGGAATAGTTTAGGTAGAATAAGCGTAATAGATATGG
>DIRG01000098.1:15048-25482 GCA_002427475.1 Mageeibacillus sp. UBA5442 | reverse complement strand
AATACTTGGCACAATCTTGGACGCCTGGCCCTGCAAACCTTGGCGCGACGCCACCGCCTGTCCGTTAACAAGATCCGCTTCAAGGGCTTAAGCACGGAAGGGCTTATCTGCAATCAGCAGGTGTTGCTGCTGGCACCTGAGACTTTTATGAATCTCTCAGGTGAGAGCGTGCGTGCTGCAGCTGATTATTACAAAATTCCCGAAGAAAATATTATCGTTCTCTATGATGACATTGACCTTGATGTCGGCATGCTTCGCATCAAGGAACAGGGAGGCGCCGGCACCCATAAAGGGATGAAATCGATCATCTCCCACTTGCAGAGCGAAAATTTCCCCCGCATCCGTATCGGTATGGGACCTCGACCCCTTGGAGATATGGTAGATATTGTTTTGTCAAGAATACCTAAATCAGATCAAGAAATTGTGCAACGGTCTCTCGACGCCGCTGCCGATTGCTGTGAATTGATTATTCAAGGCGAGATCTCAAAAGCACAAGAGCGCTATAACCAAAAGAAAGAGCTTGATTAATGCAGTCTGTTCAGCAAGACTCTCTTGAAATCCTGAACCTGATAAAAAAAGAAAAAACACTGTCCCAAGCCGGCGAACACCTCAGAGCCGGGCGCTCAGTGAATCTTTTCGGGCTGTCTGATCCTGCCAAGCTCTGGTACGCCGCCACTGTGCAGAAGGAATCCGGCAAACCCTTGGTACTGCTAGTTCCGGATGAAGCTCGCGTCCGCGTAGCCGAAGAAGAGCTGAAGGAGATTCTAGCTGCAGAAAAAGCCGAAGCATCTTCGATCCTCAGCTTCAGGGCACGTGAGTGGACTCTCTACGATGCCCGAGCTGCCAGTAGGGAAGAGGAAATCTTCCGCTTGGCCACGCTGGACTTAATCCGCAAGCGAAAATTCGATTTCTTGATTGTTAGTGCCGAAGCTCTCCTGCAAAAACTGATCAGCCCGGAGCGTTTAACTCGTTTCAACATAGAGTTTCGTCAGTCTGAACAGATCGAACCTGAAGAGCTCGAGCGCAAACTGCTCCTAGCAGGCTTTGAACGCGTCGGCCGCGTCGAGCGTCCCGGTCATTTCGCCCGCCGCGGCGACATTATTGATATTTATCCGTCGCAGATAAACCATAAGTTTGTGGACGAAAACCCTTGCCTGCGACTCTCCTTTTTTGATATTGAAATTGATGAGATCAAACGCTTTGATCCCGAGACGCAACGCTCGAGTGACTATTTGGATGAGGCGCAGATTACGCCGGTGCGCGAGTGGCTCCTCATGCCGGAAGAGCGCGAAGAGCTGGCGGCTAGGGTTTTGACGCACACAAAAGACAACGTACTGGATGCACGTCGTCGCAGCCTGGATCGTGACACAATCGCCAAGATTGAGCGCATGGGCAGGAGCGATGCCGAAAGGATTACGAACGGTATCTTTTTCCCGGCACAAGATCGTTGGATGCCCTTGATGTCTGAAACGACTGCCACCCTGCTTGATTACCTGGAAGCCTCTGCCCCCCTCTATTTAATGGACGAATATAGCGAGGTCAAGACGGTCATGTACCAGTCTCAAGCCGGCTTTTATTCGCGTCTGCAGTCGCTGATCGAAAGCGCGGAAGCCCCCGGTATTGCCGAATACCTGCAACGGCCGACAGTGGAGGTGCTGGAGGAGCTGCAAAGCGCCGGAACTTGGCTATCTCTGGGTCGACTGCCCACTGATGACAATAAGCTCCCGCAGGCGGAAAGACTCGACGTGGATTGTAGAGTGGCTGATCGCTACCGCGGCCGCAACGAGCAGATGGCGAACGATTTGCACGAGCATCTTGCTGCCGGCGGCAAAGTATTCATGTTAGCCGGAAGTGCCGATCGCAGTGAGCACCTGCGCAGCTTTGTCAACGAATACCAGCTCAGCTCTGTCGAAATATCCGAGCTCAAACTACCCCGCGGTTTTATTCTGCCGAAAGCAGGATTGTTCCTGCTGGGCACTGAGGATATTTTTGGCGTAAAAAAGACCCGCACCACGCGCAAACGACGCTCGAAGCGTGAGGTTTTTTATCAAGACTTAGTCCCCGGATCATATGTCGTGCACGAAGATCACGGCATCGGCCGCTTTGAAGGTACTGAAACCATCCGGACTTCAGATGGCGCTCGGGACTATCTGCACATAAACTACGCCGATGGCGATCTCCATGTGGCGGTTGATCAATTTGATCTCTTATCCCCATATGTCCATGTCGGCGAAGGCAAACCGAAGTTGTCACGCCTGGGCGGTACGGAGTGGCAGCGCCAAAAGGCGCGGGCTCATGATTCAATCAAAAAGCTGGCGACTGACCTGGTCGCACTCTATGCCGAGCGGCGGGCTCGCCGCGGGCATGCCTTCTCCACTGATACGCTCTGGCAGGAGGAGTTTGAAGCGCTCTTCCCCTATGAGGAAACCGAGGACCAGTTGCAGGCGCTGGAGGAGATCAAGGCGGACATGGAATCTCAGCGCATCATGGATCGCCTCATCTGCGGCGATGTCGGCTTCGGCAAGACAGAGCTCGCCTTCCGGGCGATGTATAAGGCCGTGGGAGACGGTTTTCAGGCAGCGCTCTTGGCACCGACGACCATACTGTGCAAGCAGCACTACGAAAACCTGAAAGAGCGTCTACGGGATTTCCCCGTAACTGTGCGTGAGATGAGCCGCTTTGTTTCGCTGAAAGATCGCCGCCAGACCGTGGCCGATTTGAACAAGGGCACAGTGGATATTGTTGTGGGCACGCATCGCCTTCTATCGCAGGATGTGAATTTTAAAAAACTGGGCCTTCTAGTTATCGACGAAGAGCAGCGTTTCGGCGTGGACCACAAGGAAATTATCAAGGCTAAACACCCGACCGTGGATGTACTTTCTCTGACCGCGACACCGATTCCCCGTACGTTGCATATGTCTTTGTCCGGTATCCGCGATATTTCTCTTTTGGAAGAGGGGCCGGAAGATCGCCGTGCCGTCCAAACTACAGTTATTGAATACGATGAAAAACTGGTGATTGACGCGATCAGACGTGAGCATGCGCGACGGGGCCAGGTTTTTTATCTTCATAACCGTACACGTTCAATCGATCGCAAGGTGGCGGAATTGCAGGAAAAGATGCCGGGCCTCCGCTTTGCGGCTGCTCACGGGCAGATGGATGAGCGGCAGCTGGAGAGGATCATTACTGATTTCATTAACGGTGAGTTTGATGTGCTCGTCGCAACCACGATTATTGAGTCGGGCATCGACATGCCGAATGTTAATACGCTCATAGTTGAAGACGCGGATCGCCTCGGTCTGGCGCAGCTCTATCAGATTCGCGGGCGTGTGGGGCGTTCGGGACGTCAAGCGTATGCGCTGATTACGTACCGGCCGGATCGGGCTTTGAGCGAACAGGCGCAGAAGCGTTTGCTGGCGATAAGGGATTTCACCGAGCTGGGATCGGGCTTCCAGATTGCTTTGCGGGATCTGGAAGTGCGTGGAGCCGGCAGCCTCCTCGGCGGTGAGCAGAGTGGGCACATGGAGAGTATCGGCTACGACCTCTACACGAAGATGTTGGATCAGGAGATAGAGAACCTGACGACTGCGGAACCGGCCAAGAAGCGCACCGAGACTGTGGTGGAGCTGCCGGTTGATGCGGGTCTTCCGCCAATGTACATCTTCTTGGATGAAGAGCGCCTCAATCTTTATCGCAGAATTGCTGCGATTGACACAGTGTTTGATTATCGTGATGTGCTTGATGAAATGATCGACCGCTATGGAGAACCGCCGGCCAAGGCGCTGGCGCTGCTCGATATTTCCTATATCAGGGCCTTTGGGGAACGAGCCGGCTTTAGTCGTATCCGCGGTCGCGGTCGCGACATCGAGCTAGTGATTGACGAGGAAAACGGTGCAGACATGGAGCTGATAGCTGCGCTTATGGCGGCAGAATCGGGGCGGCATAAGCTGGTTTTTAACGCCGGGAAGCGTCCCAATATTATGGTGTGGGAGGCAGCCGCCGATGAGAACAAGACCGCTGCAATTTTGCGTGATCTCTTTGCTCAGGCGGATGAGAAGGGGAGAGAGTAACGCTACCTAGCTGAATGATCTAGGCAGCTTATAGGTGGCTGCGAAACGATCTCGATTGACGCGCGGCTGAGGTTTATCCTGATTTATTTATTCGATCACCGTCACCAGGTCTTCTAGGCTTTTGCGCTCCGTATGTTTTTTGGCCGGTCGTGAGGCTTCGCTGGGATAACCGACTGCTAAGGCTAAAATGGGATATTCCTCTTCGGGTAAGTTCAGACCGGCTTGTAACTCAGTGACATCGAAAGCGCAAATCATGCAGGTTTTTAGTCCCAGATCTTCAGCTTCTAACATAATGTGGGTGCCGACTATGCCAATATCCAGTTCACAGGCGTTGAAAGAATCTTTCTTCCTGACCCAGGCTTCCTCGGCGACTCCGCTGATTACAATATGTACCGGTGCATTGAAATTGGAAATAATGGCTTGGCCTTTTTCTCCTTTAAGAAGATAAAGCTTGAAAGCCTGTCGATTGGAAGCAGTAGGTGCGACACGGGCGGCCTCTAGTAGGAGCTCAAGCTTTTCATCTTCGACTGTTTTGTCCGGATCAAAGCGCCTTTCGGAGTAACGATCTTTTAATAAATCCAGTAAATTTTTCATTGTCTGTCCTTTCTTTAGCAGTTTCAAGTATATAGTCATCTTGTTTGCCTAGCACAAAGGCTTTTGTTATATTTATGATAGAATTTAAAGGTAATCAAATTATACACATAAGTAGTACAGAAAATTTTAAGGAGGATTTTTATGTCATTAAAAGGTACACAAACAGCAAAAAATCTGATGATTTCTTTTGCCGGCGAAGCTCAGGCTACTTTCCGTTACAATGTTGCAGCGAAACAGGCTAAAGCAGAAGGCTACGTTCAGATCCAGAACATTTTTGAAGAAACCGCTCGTAATGAGGTTGAGCATGGTAAGCGTTTCTATAAGTTCTTGCGTCAGGATTTTGAACCTGATGAGGCAGTAAATGTTAATTGGGATTATCCGGTAACCTATGCCAATACAGTTGAGAATTTGAAGAGCGCCATCAATGGTGAGCATGCCGAAGCTCATCAAATGTATCCTGAGTTTGCAGATTTAGCTGACGAAGAAGGATTCCCGGAAATTGCTTATGTTTGGCGTGAGATCGCTGAAGTAGAAGAAGCACATGAGACTCGTTTCCGCAAGCTGCTGGAAAATATCGAGAATGACCGTGTCTTCACTCGCGATGAAGAAGTTCTTTGGAAGTGCAACAACTGCGGCTATATCCATAAGGGTATGTCGGCTCCTGATCTTTGCCCCGCTTGCGCACATAAACAAGAACATTTCGAGCTTTTCGTCGAAACTTATTAAGACTAAGAGCTTAAGAACAAGTTAACTTTTGTAAATGTACTAAGGCCTCTGGATCTCCGGAGGCCTTTGAAATTTCTTTTACTTTGTTATTTCTTTGTCTTGCTATTTTGTCTTGGCTTTACTTTTGCTGATCGCCCCGCTTAAAACCATACCTACGTACATGACTGGATCCCTAACTAATGAGTGCAGGGGTGAATAAGCTAGGTCGAGGTGGAAGAGATCGCTGACTTTTGCACCGAGAGTCATTGCGGTCACAAGTACGTCCATGCGTTTGGAGACTCCTGATTTGCCTATTATTTGCACGCCCAAAAGTTTTTCTGTGTCGCGATCAGCTATGGCTTTGATATGAATGTTTTCGTTCTTCAAGGCAGAGATTCTTTCCGGCGGCATAACGATGTTAGCAATTTCGATATCGTAACCGGCCGCGCGGGCTTGGGATTCGGTTAAGCCAGTTTTGGCTACATTAAGGCCGAAAACCTGAAAGATGCCGGTTCCTACTACGCCTCTGAAGCTAAGCTTACCGCCGGTAATGATGTCGCCGACGATGCGCCCTGTCTTGTTGGCGGTCGATCCGAGCGGGAAAAAGCCAGGCTTTTGTGTAATCAGGTTGAAGTGCTCAATGCAGTCGCCGCATGCGTACACGCTTGGGTCGCTGGTTTGTAAAAATTCGTTGACAGCGATAGCGCCGCTCTCTCCAATTTCGATGCCTGCTTCTCGGGCCAATGAGACTTCTGCTTTGACTCCGGTGGCCACTATGACAATATCCCCCGGAATTTTCTGCCCATCGGCGGTCAAGACATGATCTGTCGTGATTTTTTTGGCCTGAGCATCCTTGTAGAGATTGATTTCGTGTTCCAGCAAGTGATCTTCAACCTGCTTCGCCATCTCGGGGTCAAGAGCCGGATGAATATAAGGGGCCATTTCAATCATGTGAGTATCTAGCCCTCTCCGGACAAAGTTTTCGCTAAGTTCCATCCCGATGCTACCGCTGCCGATGATGGCTGCGGTCTTCGGCTTTTTCTCGCTGATAAAATTTTCGATATCGATGGCATCTTGGAGGGTTCTCAGACTGAAAACATGATCTTGCTCTATGCCCTTAATCGGGGGGAGAGTGGATTTTGCTCCTGTAGCGATTACCAGGGTATCGTACTTATCTATAAAGCTTTGTTCATTGTCTAAGTCCATAACTGTCAGAGTCTTTTCAGACAAGTTGATGGCAGTGACTCGGTGTCGAATCTTTACGTCGACATTGTGTTTTTCTTTGAAAAAATCTACGCCGCGCGGCGCTAGTGTATTGATATCATCAATGACGCCGCCGATGTAATAAGGAGTGTCGCAACCGATATAGGATATGTGCTCACCTTGTTCATATATGACAATTTCGGCTTCCGCATTATTGCGGCGCGCTTTGGTGGCTGCTGACGTTCCTGCCGCCACTGCTCCGATGACTAAAATTCTCATCTCAAGTCTCCTTTTAATCTACTGCTAACAGCGCTCTGGATAATGTAATAAAGATAATTAATTTAAGTGTAGCATCTACGGATTGGCTTGCCGTAACACTGAGTAAGTTGATTTTCGTGCCAGGCACGATTCTTGAGTTGAAATAAAAAAGAAGCCCGCGATTGCGAGCTTCTTTACTTTTGGCGTCCCAGACAGGAATTGAACCCGTATCCGCAGCTCCGGAGGCTGCTACCTTATCCATTAGGCCACTGGGACTTATTTTGGAGCAAAGCTTATTTTAGTACAGATGAGCTCAATCTACAAGCTAAGGCCCAGCGGCAAGGGCATATTTGTCTCGGATTTTATCTTGCCATGCGGAAGATTTCCGCCATGTCGTCTTGATCTAGTTTTTTGAATCCACCTATAGTGCGCTTGCCCATGAAACAGCATTTATAAGCAAGTTCATCAATCTCAGCATCGCTTAGTTCTATGCCCAAATCGCTGATGCTGATAGGCATATTAATGCTTTGGAAAAACTCCTCTAGTTTACTAATGCCTGCCAAGGCTGTGGCTTCCTCGTTGCGGAAATCGTTGCTGACGCCCATTACGTTGACCGCAAACTGAGCGAAGCGGCGCGGATCTTCTGTGTAGACGTAGCGAGCCCAGCTGCCCCAGACTGCGGACAAACCTGCTCCGTGAGCGACGTCGAACAAACCGCCGAGTTCGTGTTCAAGCTGGTGCGTTGACCAATCGGTGTCAACGCCGGCTCCGGTGAGCCCGTTATGTGACAAGCAACCCGCCCACATGATCTGAGCGCGAGCATTGTAGTTTTTGGGATCTGCCATCACTACGGGTCCAAAGTCCAGCACGGTACGCAGGAGTGCTTCGGAAATAGCATCAGTGAGCTGGCTGTCACTCGTGTGATTAAAGTAACGTTCCATAGTGTGCATCATAATGTCTACTACGCCGCAGGCGGTCTGATATTCCGGGAGCGTATAAGTAAGTTCAGGATTCAAGATGGAAAAGAGCGGACGCGACAAATCGTTGTTATAACCGCGCTTCAGCCAACCTTCTTCCAACGTCATAACGGAAGAATCACTCATTTCACTGCCGGTTGCCGCCAGTGTCAGAATGGTTCCCACCGGTAGCGCGTCGACCGCCGTGGCTTTGCGTGAATAAAAATCCCAAACATCCCCATCATAAACCGCACCGTAAGCGATACATTTGGCGGAATCAATGACCGAGCCGCCACCCACAGGGAGAATGAAATCGACCTCTTCTTTCTTGCAAAGCTCAATGCCTTCGTAAGCTAAAGACATACGAGGGTTGGGCACTACCCCGCCCAGTTCTAGGAACTCGATTCCAGCAGCGGAAAGAGAATCTTTGACCCGCTCGAGAAGGCCGGAACGTTTGGCGCTCTCACCGCCGTAATGTAAGAGGACTTTGGTGGCGCCACTGTCTTTCACCAGCTGGCCGACTTGCTCCTCCGTATCTTTGCCGAAGACAATTTTGCTCGGTGTGTAATAGGTGAAGTTTTTCATATAGCTTCCTTTCTTTTTCAAACGTCATTAATTAATCGTTAAGTACAATTTCCAATATATCTTCTGCTTTTTCAGCAATAAAATCCGCACCCGATTTAAGTAATTCTTCTCGAGTACGAAAACCCCAAGCGACACCGCAGGCAGTCATTCCTGCGTTCTTCGCAGTCATCATGTCTACATTGCTATCGCCTACAAAGAGGATTGTGTTTTTTTCTAGTTGCAAAAGATCAGCAATCGCGTTAGCGGAGGCGGGATCGGGTTTTAGCGGATATTTCTCACTTGCACCCAGTACGTGATCAAATGTGTCCGGAAGGATATTCGCGACGATCTCTTCTGTATAATCTTGTCCTTTGTTGGACAAAACCGCCAGCTTGATTCCACTGCTTTTTAAATCGCTTAGCAGCTCAAGAATGCCGGGGTAGGGATCCAACTGATAATAAAGATTGCGCTCATAGGTGTCGTAGTATTGTTCCAAGGCAGCGGCGTGCTGTCTTTCCCGAACATCTTCCGGCAGCATTTGCAGCACCAGATTGGAAATGCCTCTGCCAACCATCAGCCTGTAGTTATCCTGAGCATGTGTCGGGTGTCCTAAACTTTCGAGTACCGTGTTACATGAGTGAGCTAGACTAGGCAAGGTATTAAGAAGCGTGCCGTCAAGATCAAATATTACTGCTTTGTACATTTTTTTCCTTTTCTTCAAATTTCCTTTTTATACTAGTTTACACATTATATTAAATGAACTCACTTGCACAATTAAGACACAAAAAAGACCAGTCTCTCTCCTGGTCTTTCTTGCGCTATTTTCTGTTAAGAGCAATTTGATTATTTGATGATGGTAATTAAATTGCCAATGAGCGGTAGCGGTTTTGCTTTCCCATTCAAAGCGTTCACTATACCCAAAACTGCCAAAACAGCAATTCCCAGATAAAAGAGTGAATAGAGAAGGGAACTCAAGAAGATCATGCGCCAACTGATTGCAACAAAAATAGCCGACAATATCGCGATTACTATGCCGCCTGCAACCGATGTCAGTAAGAGCAAGAGCCCTTGGTTAGCATGGAATTTGCCATACCTTGTTACCGGAGTGACTACCAGAGGCAGGAAGAAGAGTATACCCAAATAAGCCAGAGCGGACACGACTTTACTTTGTTCAATCTCTTCTGCGGGGTAAACGACTGCTTCTTCTGTTCTTTGTGGTCCTTGATTAGGATCATAGTTCGTCATATTAAACACCTCTTTCCGAATGTCTAGAAATATCTGTCTTAGAAATACTTCCTTTTGATCTCTAAGCAGATTATTACGACGTTGGTTTAAGATTATACCTTTGCACTTCTAATTTCAACAGTATTAGCGATAAATATCAACTTATGTTAAATATGTTACCTTGTTAAATTTTTCAAACTGGGTATTGACACAATTTTTATATTGCCCTACAATTGGCACAATATGTAACATGTTACATAAATAAAGTTCGTGCAACAAGGTAGCTAAATGCCGAAGGGTAAACAGTACAACGTAAATATGAGGTTAGTAGCAAAACAGGCTAATATCAGCATAGCCACTGTTTCTCGTTATATTAATAATCCGGAGAAATTAAGTGAGAATATGCGCGAAAAAGTTGGCAAGGCAATGAATGACCTAGGCTATATACCCAATGAGCTAGCTAAGGCAGTACTTAGTGGTGTATCGAAAGTCATTGGCGTCGTTGTTCCTAGTGTGACTAACCCTTTCTTTGCTGAGCTCGCAACCTCAATCGAACAGAAAGCTCGTCTAGAAGGCGATGCTATCCTCTTAATGAATACACATGACGATGCAGAGATAGAGAAAGCCAGCGTGTCGACGCTATTGTCGTATCGCGTAGCAGCAATTATTGTTTGCCGTTCTCAGAATGAATCTATATATGAAAATGTCGATGTTCCTGTCATTTGTTTTGAAAACCCTGTAAGTAATTGTCAAGCCATAGTCCGAGTAGACAACGAGCAGGGAGGCTTCATTGCTTTCAATCACTTAGTAGATATTAGATGCAAAAGAATTTTGCATATCAAAGGACCGGGTACCTTTGA
>DIRG01000098.1:13261-14784 GCA_002427475.1 Mageeibacillus sp. UBA5442 | reverse complement strand
CAAATGTCTCGAGATTTCGTTGCCGACTATTCAGATACTGAATTGGATTCCATTCCTAACTTGGCGTCATATGATGGCGTTTTTGCCTTTAACGATATAATCGCTGCTTCACTTCTACGCGTACTGAATCGTCGTGGCATCGACGTTCCGGAACAAATGCGCGTAATCGGTTTTGACGGAAGTTACTACTCTCAAATGACGGCTCCACCTTTGTCGACAGTGTCGCAGCATGTGGACCAAATTTCAACATATTGCATTGAAGCTGTAAGTCGCTTCCGGAATGAAATAAAAGAAGATAAAGTAAGCCAGCGTTTGACGTTTACTGTGCCTACAGAACTGATAATTCGTGACTCAACAAAAATTGGTGACGACCCTGTTAAAGGGCTCAAATATATAGGAGGAAGGTAAAACAATGAAGAAAATGAAGAGACTAGTTGTCATATTACTAGTCATAGCCTTAGCACTATCCGCTGTTGCCTGTGGCGACAAAAAGGCTGAACAAAAGGAACTGGCAGTAATGGTTCCACATGCTACTCACGGTTGGACAGGAGCAGTTTTATCCTACGCACAAGATAAAGTTGAAGAACTAAATAAGGATGAAGCCTTCTCAGAGAAGTATGTGGCCAAAGTATATGCTGCCACGAACGTTGAAAACCAAATTCAACAAGTTGACGACCTGCTGACAACAAAAGATCAAGTTGCAGGAATTGTCATTTTGCCGTTTGACAATGGACTGCAGTCAACCTTGGAAAAGATCGCATCAAATGATGTACCTTTCGTACAGTTTGACCGTGTAATTTCCTCACCGGTTATCGATGAGGCTGTAAAGGCAAATGTACTTGGTGACAACGAAGGAATCGGCTATGCTACAGCCGAACGTTTCCTAGCTGATGGTCTGGTTGCTGGGGATTATGTTTATGAAATGATTGGTGATAACTCTTCAGTACCTGAGCTGCGCTCAAACGGTTTCCGTGAGGCTTTGTCGGATGCTGGTTGGTCCGCCGCAGATATTGAAAACACAGTTATTAAATCACCCGCTACCGGCTGGAGCCGTGACACGGGCAAAGAGTTGTTTGAGTCCTGGTTTAGTAGCGCCCAATGTGATCCCTCACTGACAAACTGGATATTTACACATGACGACGAGATCGCCATGGGTATTTTAGAGTCCATGCAAGGATCAGCTCTCGACGCTAGCAAAAAAGAAGAATATGTAGCCTCGCTACAATCATTAGCATCATCATCAGGCTTAGCAGAAATTTATGCAGTAATCAAAGATAAGCACCAGACGATCGCTTTGCCGACCGACTATGACTTATTCTCCGTTACCTATGACCCTGCCATGATCAAAGATGCTATCAACACAATGATTGAAGTCCTTGACGGCAAGACCGTTGAAAAAGACCAAGTCATCGGCGTAAGCGTCGTTGACCCATCTAACGTTAATGATTTCCAACCATTTGGATCATACGACGAAAAAGAGTAAATCAGTAGAAGATTGAAGTCCCGCCGCTAGCGGCGGGACT
>DIRG01000098.1:7279-13115 GCA_002427475.1 Mageeibacillus sp. UBA5442 | reverse complement strand
GTCCCGCCGCTAGCGGCGGGACTTTCCTAAAGGGAATGATATGCCATTATTAGAAATGACCGGAATCAATAAATCCTTTTACGGCGTTCAAGTTTTGTTCGATGTAGATTTGAAACTGGAAGCTGGCGAGATTCACGCCCTTCTCGGGGAAAACGGCGCCGGAAAATCGACTTTGATGAATATTCTAGCCGGAGTCTATACTAAGGATAGTGGTCAAGTAATCTTTGACGGACAGGTCTTAGAAAATTTGACTATCCGGCAGGCTAAAGAGCTAGGTCTTGCTTTTGTACACCAAGAACTAAATATTATCAATGAACTGCGCGTATACGAGAACCTTTTTTTAGGAAAGGAAGAGGTCGGCTTTGGTGGTGCTTTGAAAAAGAAGGAAATGATTGCCAAAGCAAGCGATTTGTTTTCCAGCCTCGGCGTCGACATTGATCCTACAGTCTATGCCGGAAGCTTAGACATGAGCCAAAAACAACTGCTTGAAATTGCATCAGCGTTATATGCTGATGCGAAATTAATTATACTTGATGAACCGACAACGGCTTTGAATACGGATGAAATCAACAGCTTCTTTGAATTAATCCGCAATGCTGCACAGCAAGGAACAGCCTTTGTCTTTATTTCTCATAAAATGCCGGAAATATTCGCTCTTGCAGATCACTATTCGGTGCTTCGAGACGGCCACTTAATTGTCAGTGGGAAAATCGAAGACACCTCACCACTTGAACTGACCAACGCTATGGTTGGCGAGATGCGCGAAGTCGACAATGACGAAACGACAAAGAAGATTGGTGATGTAGTTTTAGAAGTGGAGAACTTAAGCGGAGTAGGTTTTAATAATGTGTCTTTTGACGTTCGTCAAGGAGAAATTTTATGCCTAACCGGCCTTCGCGGTGCCGGTTGTTCAGAAGTGCTTTGCACTATCTTTGGTCTACTACCTGTTAAGGACGGCAGCATTAAAGTTAAAGGCGAATTGCTTAACATCGATAGTATCAAAGAGGCCATGCAAAAGGGCATTGCTATGGTTCCATCCAATAGAAAAGAAAATGCAGTGATCTCTTGTATGAGCTCGATTGAAAACACTTGTATCTCAGAGCACTCGCTTTCATTTAGAAAACAGCATATAAATAAAAAAGAAGAAATTAAACGTTATCGGCCACTGGAAAAAAAGTTAAACATTAAGAGTGAATGCGCTCATGATCCCATAACAAGTTTTTCAGGCGGTAATCAGCAGAAGATTATCTTGGCGCGTTGGCTTAACACTGATGCTGATATTCTTTTGCTTGACAATCCTACTCAGGGTATCGACGTTGGCGCAAAATCAGAAATATACCGACTGATAAAAGAACTGGCTCATGAAGGCAAAACCATTATCATCAATACCTTAGAAATTCCTGAAATTCAACGTATAGCTGATCGTCTGGCAGTGTTTTATCAGGGGCAAATTGTCGGGATGCTGACAAACGAAGAGATAAATGAGTCTCGTGTAATGCGCCTCGCTACTCAAGCCGATTATCGTGATTCGGCAATTAACAAAGCAGAAAAAATTTCAATCAAGGAGAGAGAAGCGTGAAACAGAGAGAATTGTCCGTCAAACTGAAAAACTATGCCAATGAATACATATATGTTTTGGTATTCATTGCAATCCTCATAGCTTACTTAATTATTAATGGTCCATCGACCTCATGGACGACTCTGACCAATATTTTCTTGCACAGTGCCATTTCCGGCACCATTGCACTGGGTATGGGTTTGATTGTTCTGACAGGTGACATTGATCTTAGTGTCGGCTCGATATTTGTCTTTGTCGGTGGATTGACGATATTAAGCTATAACGTTCATGGATCCATCGTGCTTTCAATCCTAACGGCAATGGCGATCGGTGCTTTATGCGGTGCCTTTAATGGTTTTTTTGTCGGTAAACTTGGTATTCCGTCCTTCATAGTTACATTGGCTACGATGCTCATGTTCCGCTCGATCTCTCAGTATCACATGAACGAGTTGGGCGAGACACGCTACCGCATCGATGCTACTAAAGACTCATACAGCACATTGTTTAAGATAGGTAATGGAAATGTCCTGACCATACCTAACCTAGCAATAATTTTCTTAATAATTACGGCTATATTCATTTACATTACAACTAGTACTAAATTTGGTAAAAGTATCTATGCGATTGGCGGCAACGAGCGTGCTGCAAAGTTAGCCGGAATAAATGTGACAACACAGCGCCTGATCGTCTTTACGATTGCCGGCCTGCTAGTCGGAATTGCTTCATTTATGAAAATTGCTAAAGATACTTCATTCGATCCCGCAACTTCAGGGCAAAGCTTTGAACTGTATGCTATTGCTGCCGTTGTCATTGGTGGCATCCAAATGTCAGGAGGACGGGGTAAGATAGCAGGTATTGTTTTCGGAACGATGTCATTTTCGATGATCGACAAGATCATTACAGCCCTTAGTATGAACGCTTTGCTGAATGATTTTGTTAAAGGGGTTATTTTGTTGGTAGCTGTTGGACTTCAGCAATTGCAAGGCAGCAAGAACAAGGAATGACAATTTTCATATTGCAAAGGAGGAAGGTGTAAATATGAAACGCAGATTAACTTACGGAATGGTAGGAGGAGGCCCCGGTAGCTTTATCGGAGATGCACATAGGCGCTCTATTGCGCTTGATGGTAAGGCAGAAATCGTGGCAGGCAGTTTTTCCCGAACTTATGAAAAGTCTCTAGAGACGGGACGAGATCTTCGTATAGCCGAGGATCGCATATATTCAGATTACAAAACAATGGCTGAAGCGGAAGCTGCAAGAGAAGATGGCATAGATTTTGTTGTTATAGTAACTCCAAATTCTTCGCACTATGAAATCGGTCGTACTTTTTTGGAACATGGTATCCATGTAGCCTGCGATAAACCGGTGACAACAACATCCGCAGAGGCAATCGAGCTGCATGAATTAGCTAAAGAAAAAGGCCTTCTTTTCCTTGTCACGTACGTGTATTCAGGACATGTTACTGCAATGCATGCACGAGAAATGATTGAAGCCGGTGAAATTGGTGAGATTCGTGTTGTTCAAGGAGAATATCCTCAAGGTTGGTTGGCAGACGCCGATGTCAGCGACAACAAACAAGCATCATGGCGTATTGATCCGGAGCTGTCTGGTAGAACAAATGCGCTCGGCGATATAGGAACACACATTGAAAACTCAGTTTATCGCATGACAGGATTACACATTACGGAAGTGCTTGCGCGGATGGAGAAAAAGGTTGAAGGCAGAGCTCTGGATGATAACTCTACCGTTCTTGTCACATACGATAACGGAGCTTCGGGCACTTATTGGGCCTCCCAAGTAGCACGTGGTCATGACAATGGTCTGCGTATTCGAATTTATGGTGAGAAAGGTAGCATTTTTTGGTTCCAGGAAGAACCCGAAAAACTTCGTTACACCTTAAGCGACGGCTATGTCCGCGAAATTCACCGTGGCCATGATTGTATTGATCCTGCAGCTTCTTGTTACGGACGTTTGCCCAGCGGTCATACTGAAGGTTGGTTCGAAGCAATGGGTAATCTTTACGTTGATTTTATTGATGCAATTATTGCAAAAGAAGAGGGAACTTTCAGCGCTGACATGCTCAAATTCCCTACGACTCTTGACGGAATATACGGCCTAACTTTTGTTGAGGCTTGCCTTGAGAGCTCGGAAAACGGTAACAAGTGGGTTAAGCTCCCTACTATCCAAGAATAAGGAGAGAAATTATGAGTAGAAAAGTAACAATTTTTACCGGCCAATGGGCTGATCTGTCCCTAGAGGAAATTGCAAAACTGGCAAGCGAAATGGGTTATGAAGGTCTAGAACTTGCGACCTGGGGCCATATAGATGTTGGTCGTGCAGCAGTTGATGATGATTACGTGCAAGAGATTAAAGATGTACTGGCAAAGTACAATTTGTCTTGCCAAGCTTTTGGGGCACACTTGACCAGCCAATGCGTTGGTGATCTCTGGGATATTCGCTTAGACGGCTTTGCTCCACCCGAGCTCGCTGGCAAGCCTGAAGAAATTCGTGCATGGGCTATTGAGGATATGAAGCTGACCGCCAAGGCGGCTCAGAAAATGGGCGTAGATGTAGTCACCGGATTTATGGGTTCAGCGGTATGGAAGTACTGGTACTCATTCCCGCAGACTTCAGAAGAGATGGTCGAGGCTGCTTTCCAAGAACAAGTAGAGTTGTGGACACCGATTTTTGATGTATTTGATGAATGTGGTGTGCGCTTCGCTTTAGAAGTTCATCCTACGGAAATAGCCTTTGATTATTGGACTTCAAAGCGCCTGCTTGAAACCTTTGAGTATCGTGAGACTTTAGGCTTTAACTTTGATCCTAGTCACTTGCTTTGGCAGGGTGTTGATCCGGTAATTTTCCTGATGGATTTTAGAGATCGCATATATCATGTACATATGAAAGATGTATATGTAAATTTGGATGGCAGAAACGGTATTCTAGGTTCTCATCTTACGTTTGGCGACATGCGTCGCGGCTGGAACTTTGTATCCCTAGGCCATGGTGATGTTGATTTTGATAAGATTATTCGAGTTTTAAATGAAATGAACTATCAAGGACCTTTGTCTGTCGAATGGGAAGATTCCGGAATGGATAGAGTTTTCGGAGCAACCGAAGCTTGTGAATTTGTGAAAAAGATTAATTTTTCACCCTCGGATGTCGCCTTTGATAGCGCTCTGAAGACTGAATAGTAAGTGGTGGATTAGATATGAAGGAATTATTTCCAACCGTTCCGCACATTAAATATGAAGGACCTGAGAGCACAAATCCTTTAGCTTTTAAATTTTATGACCCGGAGCGTCTTGTCTTTGGCAAGACACTCCGCGAGCAGCTAAAGTTTTCGATGGCCTGGTGGCACACTCTTTGTGCTACTGGAACCGACATGTTCGGTGCCGGTACGGCAGACAAGTCTTTTGGCTATGAACTTGGAACAATGGAACAGGCTAAAGCAAAAGTTGATGCCGGATTCGAATTCATGGATAAGCTCGGGATTGATTATTTTTGCTTTCATGATGTTGACATTGCTCCGGAGGCTGACGATATCAATGAAACGAATCGCAGACTTGATGAAATAACGGACTACATAAAAGAAAAAATGTCTGAAAGCGGTAAGCGCTTACTGTGGGGGACTGCAAATCTCTTTTCAAATCCCCAGTATGTAAACGGTGCCGGAAGCACTAACTCAGCTGACGTCTTTGCCTTTGCTGCTGCGCAAATAAAAAAGGCTTTGGACTTAACGGTGAAGTTGGGCGGTACGGGTTATGTTTTCTGGGGTGGACGCGAAGGCTACGAAACGTTATTGAATACTGATCTCAGCTTTGAAGTGGATAATATTGCACGTCTAATGAGGTTGGCAGTTGATTACGGGCGCAAGATCGGCTTTGAAGGGGACTTTTATATTGAGCCTAAACCTCAAGAGCCGATGAAGCATCAGTACGATCATGATGCAGCAACAAGTATTGAGTTTTTGCGCCGTTATGGTCTTGATAAGGACTTCAAGTTAAACATTGAAGCTAACCATGCAACTTTGGCCGGACATACCTTTCAACACGATCTGCGTATCGCAGGCGATGCAGGAATGCTAGGCAGTATTGATGCCAACCAGGGAGATCTACTGCTCGGATGGGATACTGATGAGTTCCCTTACGACGTGCTGGAAATGACACTGGCTATGTATGAACTGCTTAAAGCAGGCGGTTTTTCAAACGGAGGTTTGAATTTTGATGCCAAGAATAGGCGAGCAAGTTATGAACCGGAAGACATGTTCTATGCTTT
>DIRG01000098.1:4645-7012 GCA_002427475.1 Mageeibacillus sp. UBA5442 | reverse complement strand
CTTCTTATAGTGAAGGGATCGGCAAGAAGATTGTTGATGGCGAGGTTGATCTTGAGGCTCTAGCACAATATGCCGGGGATTTAGGAAAGCCCTCTATGCCCGGATCAGGCAAACAAGAATATTTGCAAAGCATAGTGAACAGCGTTATGTTCACACCGGATACTGAAGATTTATCCTAAAGTTAAGGCCGGATGTCATTGACATTCGGCCTAGCATTGACTGGGAATAGGTGGAAATATTGTTTATAGGTATTGATTTAGGAACATCTGCTTTGAAACTCCTGCTCATGGATGAGCTTGGCAGAATAATTAAAACTGTCTCTTGTAATTTATCTCTTAGTTATCCTCAACCGGGTTGGTCTGAACAACGTCCTGAAGATTGGTTGGAGGCTACCGATAGGTGTATGCAAGATCTCTTAGCAGATCAGGACCCAAAAGCTGTAAAAGGGATTAGTTTTGGCGGCCAAATGCATGGGCTTGTTATTCTTGATGATGCAGACAATGTCATTCGTCCGGCCATACTGTGGAATGATGGAAGAACGCAAGCAGAGACAGACTACCTGAATACAACGATAGGAACTTCGCTTCTTGTTGAGGAAACAGGGAATATTGCTTTTGCAGGCTTTACAGCACCTAAACTTCTCTGGTTACAGAAGCATGAACCGGAGTCATTTGCCAAAATTAGCAAAATAATGCTACCCAAAGACTATCTCACATATAATCTGACCGGCGTTCATGCTACTGATCTGTCAGACGCTTCAGGTACTCTTCTTTTCGATGTGCGCAATCAATGCTGGTCGCAAAAAATGATAGAAATTTGCAATATAAGGGAAGATCAACTTCCGCACGTCTATCAAGGAAGTGATTTTGTCGGCACAGTTTTAACGACTTATGCTAGAAAATGGGAACTAAAAGACTCAGTAAAGGTTATGGCAGGCGCAGGAGACAATGCTGCAGCTGCTGTTGGAACAGGGACAGTAGAGTCGGGAAAGGGAAATATATCACTGGGTACAAGTGGCACTATTTTTGTTGCAACGGATGCTTATTTACCTCTTAGCAACAATTCGGTACACCAGTTTTGCCATACTGATGGCAGCTATCACCTGATGGGTTGTATGTTGTCGGCGGCGTCATGTCATTCATGGTGGCAGCAGGATATATTAAACCGGTCAGCGGATAGAGTGATTACCGTATCTTCCGGACCTGGAGCAGACGAGTTGTATTTTTTGCCATATTTAATGGGAGAACGATCTCCACACAATGATGAAAGAATTCGAGGAGCATTTATCGGTTTGTCAGTTGAGACGAGTGAAGCTGATATGTCTTATGCTGTTCTAGAAGGGGTTTCTTTCGGCTTACGCGATTCATTGGAAATAATTCGTGATTTGGGCATACATTTTGATGGAATGACCGTGACTGGAGGCGGTGCCCGTAGCCAAGTTTGGAAATCCATTCTGAGCAATATTTTGGGAGTAAACCTTCACTCTATCTTGCAAGAAGCCGGCCCTGCTTACGGCGCTGCTATATTGGCTGCCGTTGGCTGCGGTGTATGGTCTTCAGTGTATGAAGCCTCAACAGAATTAGCCAAGCTTGGTGACGATACAAAGCCTGAGCCACAATTGTTGTCTTATTACGAGAAAAAATATCGACGTTTTACAAAACTTTATCCTTTGCTAAAGCAATTTTACTACGATTAGATTTTATTCACTTGCGTTAAAGTTCCTCTCGCGCTAAAGGTACAGCAATTGCTGTACCTTAGCTTATAATAGATTTTTAACAAATAGACCTAAATATTCAGGGAGGTATCTGATGAACTACAAATATGTACACACTAATTTCAACGTCTTCGATCTGGAAAAATCATTAAAATTCTACGAGGAAGCTATCGGGCTGAAGGAAGCCAGACGCATAGAAGCGGAAGATGGCTCTTTCATTATTGTTTATTTGGAAGACGGTTCCGGGACCGGGCAGTTGGAGTTGACTTGGCTAAGAGATCGCGAAGAACCTTATGATTTGGGCGATGAAGAATTTCACATCTGCTATGTCACTGATGATTATGCTGCCAGCTTGAAGCATCATCAGGATATGGGCGTGGTCGAGTTCGTTAATGAAGAGATGGGTATATATTTCATTTTAGATCCGGACGGATATTGGGTGGAGATAGTTCCGCAATAAGCGCGAAAATCTATTGCACAGATCGAACTATGTTAGAATGATTTCGCGTACCTGCAGCCTGATATGTCAATCTTTCCATTAGGAGGCCCCACTTGGATAAAATTAAACTTTACGGTTTTAACAACCTTACAAAAACACTGAGCTTTAACATTTATGATGTTTGCTATACCAGTAGTGAACGCGAGCAGCGTGA
>DIRG01000098.1:0-4314 GCA_002427475.1 Mageeibacillus sp. UBA5442 | reverse complement strand
GAGATAGACAGCACTAATAATATGGGTGTTGATCCTGGAAGCGGAGAGACGATTCATGCGCATTTAGACAAAAGCCACGTTACAGTTCACACTTTTCCTGAATCGCACCCCAACGCTTCGATCTCAACTTTTCGGGTCGACATCGACGTGCAGACCTGCGGCACAGTTTCGCCGTTGTCCGCGCTAGATTACTTGATTGCCAGTTTTGATTCAGACATAATCACGATCGATTATCGTGTGCGCGGCTTTACGCGTGATACAGAGGGCAAGAAACACTTCATGGACCATCCGATCACTTCGATTCAGAATTATATTGATGACGCTACCTTGGATACATATGATGCTGTTGATATCAATGTTCACCAGTCCAACCTTTATCACACACGCATGATGTTGAAGGAGCTGGAACTGCAAAATTACCTTTTTAATGTTGACATAAAAGAGCTGACCTCACGTGAGCGGCTAGAGATTAGAGATGCTCTGCAGCGTGAAATGATCGAGATTTTCAGCGGCACAAATATCTATGAGTGAGCAAGAAGCTATCCGTTCTTATCAGCTAGATCAGACCAAGGCGCCCCTTCTGACCGCTTTAAGTGAATATCGCAAAAAGCGCATGGTTTCCTTTGATGTGCCCGGACATAAGCAGGGGCGGGGCAACGAAGAGCTGACTCGCTTTCTGGGCAAAGACTGCCTGTCCGTTGATGTCAATTCAATGAAGATGCTGGATAATTTGATTCATCCGACAGGTGTGATTCTGGAAGCGGAGCAATTGGCGGCGGATGCTTTTGGTGCAGCCAGATGCTTTTTCATGGTCAATGGCACCACTTCTGCAGTGCAGGCCATGATCATGTCTACTTGTCTCCCCGGCGACAAAATAATTATGCCCCGTAATGTTCATCGCAGCGCAGTCAATGCGTTAGTTCTGACGCGAGCCATCCCTGTTTATGTTAATCCGTCTCTCGATATGGAATTAGGGATTCCTTTGGGTATGAGCGTTAATGATGTGCGGCGGGCAATTGAAGAGAATCCCGACGCTACAGCGGTTTTCCTGAATAACCCTACTTATTACGGAGTATGTCCAGATATCAAGGAAATTGTGAGCCTGGCTCGTGCTGCAGGCATGAGAGTCTTGGTAGATGAGGCGCATGGAACACATTTCTATTTCTCCGATGAATTGCCGACTTCTGCCATGGAAGCCGGGGCGGATATGGCTGCAGTTTCTTTACATAAGACCGGAGGCTCTCTAACGCAGAGCTCACTCTTACTCCTAGGTCCGAACATGATCGAAGAAGGCGGTTACGTTCATCAAATAATTAATTTGACACAGACGACGAGCGCGTCGTACCTGCTTTTGTCTTCTTTGGATATCACGCGGCGCAACTTAGCTTTGCGCGGCGAGGAGACCTACAAGCGAGTAATTGACTACGCAGATTACGCACGTTGCGAAATTAATCAATTGGGCGGATATTATGCCTTCGGCGGCGAGCGCTGCAATGGTGATGCTTTCTATGCTTTTGATCTCTGCAAACTGCCTGTCCACACTCGTACTATGGGTTTGAGTGGTTTTGAAGTCTATGATATTTTGCGCGATGATTATGATATTCAAGTTGAATTCGGCGACATGGGCAATTTTTTGGCAATCCTTTCAGTAGGTGATCGGCCGGTAGCTATCGAGCGCCTGATTGCAGCTTTGAGCGATATTAAGACTCGCTTTGCCTCCCTTCCGGAGACGATGCTGGTCAATGAATATATTGAGCCGCAATTGGTGATGGCGCCTACAGAAGCTTTTTATGCGAAATTTGAGCGTATACCTTTGGAAAAATGTAAAGGCAAAATATCTACTGAATCGGTCATGTGTTATCCTCCCGGGATCCCTATTCTGGCGCCGGGAGAATTGGTGACGGATGAGGTTTTGACCTATATTAGAGAGGCCAAGGAACGAGGCAGTCAGATGACCGGAACAGAGGATCCGGCAGTAGAATATCTTTGCGTAGTGAAATAATCCTAGGAGGAAATCAGATGGAGCTATGGTTTGAAGAACACAATACAGATGATGTACATTTTGCATTAAGGGTGAAGAAGCAGCTTTTTTCACAAAAATCTGATTTTCAACAAATTGATCTCTACGATACATATGAATTCGGTCGCATGCTGGTCATGGATGGGGCGATTATGCTCACGGAAAAGGACGAGTTTATCTACCATGAAATGATCGTACATGTTGCGATGGCCGTCCATCCTAATGTAAAAAAAGTTTTGATTATAGGCGGTGGCGACGGCGGTGCATTGCGAGAGCTGTGCCGTTATTCGAGTGTCGAGCAGATCGAAATGGTGGAGATTGATCCCTTAGTTGTCGATGTGGCCAAAGAATATTTGCCTACGGTAGCCAGCTCTTTTTCTGATCCGAGACTCAAATTGGTTTTTGAAGACGGTTTGCGCTACGTGCGCAATCTCAAGCGCGATTATGATTTAATGATTATTGATTCGACAGATCCCTTTGGCCCGGGTGAGAGCCTTTTCACTAGAGAGTTTTACGCTAATTGCAGCAAAGGCCTGCGCGAGGACGGGATTATGATTAATCAGCACGAAAGCCCGTATTACCACAACGACGCAACTGAAGCTCATTCGATTTATGCGAAGACGACTAGGATTTTTGACAACGTCAAAGTCTATCAAGCACACATCCCCACTTATCCGTCGGGACATTGGCTCTTCGGCTTTATGTCCAATGCCTGGGATCCGCTTAAGGATCATGAGCCGGATCGTTGGGAGGCTTTAGGTCTCAAGACACGTTACTATAATTCCAAATTGCATCAAGGAGCTTTTGCACTGCCGAACTATGTCACTGAACTCTTGCGTGAAGGCACGCTGATTTGATTTCTATCCGAGCTCTAATCGCGAACAGAAAAACGATATAGTGTGCGCGATTCGTGAGTACTTCCTGCTCGAAGAATAGGCGAGGGGAACCAAGTCTTCTTCATGCTGTTAGGAAAGCCTTGTGTTTCGAGACAGATTGCGCTGTGTTTTGCGTGGGAAAAGGGCCAGCGTACAGTCTCAGGCATTGCAAAGTTAGAAGTGTAAACTTGCATACCCGGCTCTGTTGTGAAGCAAACAAGTTCGCGACCCGAAAGCGGATCATAAACTGTGGCCGCTTCAGTTAGTTCATCGCGGCCTGATTTGCGCAGAACAAAATTGTGGTCGTAACCTTGACCGATCTTCAGGTCAGGATCATCATCCTTTATCCGCGAACCAATTGCTCTGGGACAGGTGAAGTCGAAGGCCGTACCCTGCACAGGTCGGATTTCTCCTGTGGGCAGCAAGGCCGGGTCCGTCGGAGTATAAAAATCGGCATTTACCTGCAGCTCCTGCTCGAGAATGTCGACCTGCTTAGTTCCGCCCAAACTGAAGTAACTGTGATTCGTTAGATTGATGATAGTGTCTTGATCCGCTTCGGCTCGGTAAGTGATCTCAACAGCGTTGCCCTCTAGCAATCTAAAGCGCACTGTGACATGCATATCGCCCGGAAAGCCCTGGTCCATATCGGGGCTTGGCAAGGAGCAAACTAGTCCGTCTTCTTCCGCTTCAAGCTCCCACACGCGATTATGGAAGCCGTCGCCACCGTGTAAGATGTTTGAGTTTTCGTTAGCAGGCAGAGTGTAGAGCTGGCTATTTAATTCGAAAGCCGCATCTGCGAGTCTGTTGGCGTAACGGCCGATGGTAGCTCCGTAATATGAACCTACGCGAAACAAATCCTCTGAATTATCAAAGCGCTGCACGCAGTTGTCTAATTGCCCTTCACGGTCAGGCATCCAAATACCTGTAATGCGCGCACCATAATCGCTAATTTCAAGTTTCGTGCCGCTTGAGTGAGTGATAGTGAAATAGCGTATTTCTCGGCCATCCGGCAAAAAATCTGTAGATACCAAACGTATAGTAGTGTCAGTCATAAACTAGCTCCTAGTGGGTTATAATGAAGATCAGAACTCAGTACATTATAAGGAACTAACGTGACTTATCCAAGCAAATTGCAGGACTTGCGATTGTATTGTTTAAGGAGTAAAACATGACAGTATTTGATCATTTACCGGCACATGAGCGTCCGGACTTGCTGAGATTTTGCGGCTATACCGCAACTTTATCCGAGGCCGAATATGTCGTTTTCGGTGCCCCTTTTGATTCAACTAGCTCCTTTCGCCCAGGTTCACGTTTTGCACCTGCAGAAATGAGACGGGATTCGTGGGGCTTGGAGACGTGGAGCCCTCAATTGAAGCGTGATCTGGAGGACAGGCGGGTGCATGATGCAGGCGACTTGGA
>DIRG01000105.1:40340-43685 GCA_002427475.1 Mageeibacillus sp. UBA5442 | reverse complement strand
TTTTAAGGCGCTTAGCTAGGATATCAAGCTGAAATAGATCTGTCAACTCATTTTTCGCAATTTTTGCGAAAAATCGTTTTTTTCGCACTATGCACAAGAAAAGAGTGTGGTTTTCATATTTCATACCTAGTTTCAGTCGTACTTAAAAAGCTTATATGTCGAGTCCTAAAGCTTCCTTATAAGATACTAATATATTCATTAATATCGAAGTGGTCGACTGACCTTTCTGAAGCAGATACGGACGTTGTTTTCACATTGGTCGTCTGCGAGAAAGGATTATTATTATCTCATGATTCTTTAAGAAAGGACGTCGCCTAAGTTACATGCTTTGCTGTGAAAAAAGGTTCGCAGACTTAACTGCGAACCTTCAGGTCAAAACGAACTTTAGAGTCTTTTAGAGCATTACTTGCTCGAACTCATCTAGGTACTCTTCGAAGGTATCGAGAGCCTTCAGAATGGGATCGGGCTTGGTCATGTCGACCCCTGCAGTTTGCAGCACTTCGATTGGCCAATCTGAGGATCCAGCTTTTAGGAAATTCAGATAACGCTCTACGGCCGGCTCGCCTTCTTCTTTGATCATCTCTGCAAAGGCTGTGGCAGCTGAGAAACCGGTCGCATATTGGAACACATAATAATTATAATAGAAGTGCGGGATGCGCGACCACTCCAAAGCAATTTCTTCGTCAAAAGTCAAATCCTCACCATAGTAGTGGCGGTTCAGATCTCCATAGCTCTCCGTTAGGAAGCTCGCCGTTAGGGGAACTCCGGTCTCGTCAGCCTGGTGGATCTTATGTTCAAACTCCGCGAATTGCGTCTGGCGGAAGACTGTCCCTTTGAAACCATCTAGGTAATGGTTGATAACCGCAGTCTTCATTTTGTCGTCTTCAGCAGTCTTCAAAAGATACTCAGTCAACAAATTCTCATTAGTAGTCGAGGCAATTTCTGCCAAGAAAATGCAGTAATCACCATATTGATATGGTTGTGAGTCGCGAGTAAACCACGAATGTATGCTGTGGCCAAGTTCATGTGCCAAGGTGAAAACGTTGTCTAACGTTCCCTGCCAGCTCATCAGGATAAAGGGATTAGTCTTGTAGGAGCCACTCGAATATGCTCCGGAACGTTTGCCGGCATTGTCGGCGTAATCGATCCAGCGCTCGGAGAAAGCTTTTTCCAAAACAGCTATATACTCCGGTCCAAGGGGCTGCAAGGCTTTGAGAATCAAGTCTTCGGCTTCCTCAAAGCTGAATTTCAGGTCGACATCTTTGACTAAGGGAGCGTAAAGATCGTAAGAATGGATCTCGTCCAAATCCATAACTTCTTTGCGCAAACGCACGTAACGGTGCAGCAGCGGCAATTTGACGTTGACAGCTTCGAGTAGGCTATCGTAGACGGATTCCGGAATATTGTTTTCGAACAGGGCCGCCTCGCGTCCACTACTAAAGCCACGAACATCCTTAATGTAGCTGTTTACACGAATCTGGCTAGCCAAAGTCTGAGCACATGTATTGCGGAATTTGCCGAAGCTTTCGTACATGCTGCGGAAAGCATCCTGACGTACTCTGCGATCACGACTCTCTAAATAGGTGCCGTAGCGGGCGTGTGACATCTCGACCATCTGACCCTTCTCATCCTCAATCGGACGGAAAGTCATGTCTGTATCAGAAAGGACGTCGAAGGTCTCATTTGGATCGTTGAAAATCTGCGAAGCTTTGGCTAAGAGCACTTCTTCCTTCTCTGAAAGCTGATGCTTTTTCTGGCGCCACATCTCGGCAAAATATTGCTTGAAATCTTGAAGTTCTGGCTTTTCCTCCGTGAATTTCCGAACTGTTTCTTCAGAAAGATTCGCCACTTCCGGTTCAAAATAGGCCATCGCACCTTGCAGGCTGGCAAAAACTTGCATCAATTTCGCCTTGCGCCCCAATGCATCCTGATCTGTCGTATCAGCATCGCTGGCACGGAAGGCATACGTCGCGAGTTTGCCTACTTCGCAGCCGAGATCTTCCATCATCATCAAGGCTGAATACAGGATATCGCCTGACTCGCTTAGTCTTCCTCTGTAGGAAAGAACCTTTTCCTCTTGACCACTCAAGTGTTTAAAGGCTTCCTCCCAGGCAGCATCATCAGCATAAATCGTCGTCAAGTCCCAGGTCTCTTCAACGGGAACTTCAGCCCGCTTGCGCTGAGCTAGAGTTGACTGTTCTTCTTTGTTGTGAAAAATATTATGCATATAAATCCCCTCTCATTTTTTCATTATACAAAAAGGAGCTGCCACCAGCGACAGCTCCTAAAATTAATGATTTATTCTTGATCCAAACTGACGTCGATCTCTTCTCCGCCTTCGTCGTCGACGCCGTCAACTTCCAAGATGGAGTCTGGGCCAACATCGGTTTCTTCTTCCACGTTTTCATGATCGGCCACGGCCATACTGACCACCTTGCCATCACTGCTCCGCATCAGTGTCACCCCCGAGGTCGAACGTCCCAATATAGGGATTTCGTCTGTAGCAATGCGGATGATTATGCCCTTGTCGTTAACTAGGAGAATATCCTGATAATCGTTGACCAAGGCTGCCTCAACTAACTCACCGGTTCTGCGAGTAACCTTATAGGTAATCAGACCCTTGCCGCCGCGCTTTTGAGGACGATATTGCTCCATTGCTGTACGCTTGCCGAAACCGTTCTCCGAAACGACTAAAATAGAGTCATCGCAACTGGCGCAGATGGACCTGATGACCTCATCGTCGTCATCGAGATTCATGCCCCTGACACCCATAGTATTGCGGCCGGTCGCTCTAACGTCATCCTCCGGGAAACGTATCGCCATACCTTTGCGGCTGATGAGAACAATGTCGTAGCCGTTATCAGCCAGATCAACACCGATCAGCTGGTCATTTTCACGGAGGGCGATAGCAATAATGCCGCCCTTATGCACGTTGGAGTATTCAGCCATGGCAGTTCTCTTAATCTGACCCAAGCGAGTAGCCATGATCAAATAGCTGTCCTCATTGAACTGATCTACTTCCAACATTCCGACAACCGACTCTTCTGGCTCTAATTGCAGAAGATTTACTATCGGCAAACCACGGGCTTGACGCTTTGATTCAGGGATCTGGAAGCATCTCAGCTTGTAGACCCGACCTGTATTTGTAAAGAAGAGAATCGTCTTGAGAGCTGTAGTAATAAGGATCTGTTTAACCACATCTCCTTCCCGTGTCTGCATGCCGGTAACGCCACGGCCACCACGACGCTGTGAGCGATATTCATCCAAAGGCATCCGCTTGATATAGCCGGCATGACTCAGAGTGATAACTGCATCATCATCTTCAATTAGAGATTCGTCATCCAC
>DIRG01000105.1:37828-40078 GCA_002427475.1 Mageeibacillus sp. UBA5442 | reverse complement strand
TCTGGCGCATTAAGCTGTCTTCACTTAAGAGACGATTGAAGTAGTCGATTTTCTCTGTAAGATCGCGGTGCTCAGCATTTAGCTTTTCGCGTTCCAGCCCGGACAAACGCCCCAAGCGCATGTCAACGACATGCTGTGACTGCTTATCAGACAAGCCGAAACGTTCACTCAAGCGTTGTTTGGCCTGATCTTCATCGTCAGAACTGCGGATTATCTTAATAACTTCATCGATATAATCGATAGCTAGCTGTAGTCCCTCAACGAGGTGTCGGCGCGCTTCAGCCTTTTCTAGATCAAATTGCGTCCGCCTACTTATGACCGAGCGTTGATGTGTTATGAAATGTTCCAAAATATCCTTTAGGGACAGTAAACGAGGAACATACTTACCATTCTCTTCCACCAAAGCAATCATGATGGCACTGAAAGTATCTTGCAGCTGCGTGTGTCGGTAAAGCTGATTCAGCACCACCATCGGAGTTGCGTCACGTTTAAGTTCCACAACCACCCGGATCTGATCATGGCGATCAGACTCGTCTCTGACGTCGGAGATGCCTTCGATCCGCTTGTCTCGAACCAGCTCAGCGATACGTTCAATCAGACGAGCTTTATTAACCATATAGGGTAAGCTGTGAATCAAAATACGATAACGCCCACCGCGCATTTCTTCAATCTCGGTATGGCCGCGGACAATGATCCTGCCGCGTCCGGTGCGATAGGCTGAACGAATACCGGAAGTGCCCATGATCAAAGCTCCGGTGGGGAAGTCCGGTCCGGGGATGAACTCCATGAGATCATCACTATCGGCTTCCGGATTGTCGATGAGATGAATTGTTCCGGCAACAACTTCCTTCAGGTTATGGGGGGGGATGTTGGTCGTCATGCCAACAGCGATACCGGTCGAACCAGATACGAGCAGGTTAGGGAAAGCTGCCGGCAAGACCGAGGGCTCTTCCAACCTATCATCATAGTTGGGTACGAAATCGACAGTATTTTTGTTGATATCCTGCATCATTTCACCCGATAAACGGGTCATGCGGGATTCTGTATAACGATAGGCTGCCGGGGGATCACCATCACGTGAACCGAAGTTACCATGGCCATCCACGAGAGGATGACGCATAGAGAAATCTTGCGCCATTCGCACAAGAGCATCATAAACGGAGGCATCACCGTGCGGGTGGAAACGCCCTAAAACATCTCCGACCGTAGTTGCACATTTACGGTAAGGCTTGTCATGGGTGAAACCCTGTGTGTACATTGAGTAGAGGATCCGTCTGTGTACCGGTTTAAGACCGTCGCGCACATCAGGCAGCGCACGATCTGTGATTACACTCATGGCATAATCAATAAACGATTGGCGCATCTCATTATCTATATCTACCGCAATAGGTTCGTTGTCAGGATTCTGAAAAGCTTCATCAACTAAAGCTTCACGATCTGAATAGGAATTCGTTCCCTTTTGTGCCATTTAGGCCTCCTTATAAAGTCATTTTCACTAAAAAAAAGCGAAAAAAAAACGAGAAGATCTTCTTATATTTTAGCACAAAACGGCTTATAAAGGGGACTTTTTAATGGCTGCAAAAGGCCGAGGATATCGCTGTTTAGTAGACTTTAGCTTAGGCACGATTACCATAGCTCGCTGTATCTCTGTGCCGGGCAGAAGATAATGGTCTGCAGAGGCTTGACCTCCACCTAGAAGTGGAATCGCCTTAGCCGCCAAATCCAATTCATCTTCTTTCCCTTTCATGGCAAGGAATCTGCCTCCGGGTTTAACTAAGGGGAGACACAATTCAACCAAGACATCGAGTGAGCTAACCGCGCGAGCAACAACTGTATCAAATTGCTCACGATAATCGGCTTGATGAGCCAGCTCCTCAGCTCGTCCATGCACCGCCCAAACTCGCTCAAGTCCCATCTCAGCGATCAGATCTGACAGGAAAGTAATCCGCTTTTGCGTTGAGTCCAGAAGCACAACTTCCAAATCCGGGCGAAGCAGCTTCACTAGAAAGCCGGGAAAGCCCGCTCCGGTGCCAACGTCAATGAATTTCCGACCCTGCAGATACGGTAGGAGCAAAAAGCTATCCAGCAGATGGCTGTTAGCTATTTCCTCTTCCTCCGTGATTGCGGTCAGGTTCATCACCTTGTTTTTTTCCAAGAGGCGGATGATGAAAAACTGAATCCGCTCTAGGGTTTCAGGCGACAAGTCAAGTTCAGCTTGCTCAGCGGCGCGTTTAATTAAACTAATCTGCA
>DIRG01000105.1:24123-37549 GCA_002427475.1 Mageeibacillus sp. UBA5442 | reverse complement strand
CCCACTGAACTCGGCTGATATTTGTCTAGCGCCTGGCGCGCTTCGAGACGCAAGCCCGTAATGTCGAGGTAATTGGTCCCACTAGGAAGACGCTTATGCTCGAGACGGCGGAAGCGTTCCACGCGTTCCCGCTCTAGGCGTGTATAGCCTTCATAACTGATCCTAATCGAGACTGTCTCAATCACAGAAGCCGGCAAGTCCGGCCGCTCCGGATCCAGTTCAGCCAAACCCTCATAGCTCACCTCAGGTCGCTTCAGCAAGTCATGCAGATTGCTGCTTTGCTTTAACGGGGTGCTCTCCATTGTTTGGAGAACCCGATCGGACAGCTCTGATTTATCTACCTTCGTATTCTTGAGTCGCTCGATTTCGGAGCGAACTGCTTCTTGTTTTTCCAAAAACCTCTGATAACGCTCTTCTGAAATCAGCCCCACTTCATAACCTTTAGGCGTGAGGCGCTGGTCAGCATTATCCTGACGCAAGAGCAGCCTGTATTCTGCACGCGACGTCATCATGCGGTAGGGCTCATTAGTGCCCTTCGTGACCAAGTCATCAATTAAGACGCCAACATAACCGTCTGAACGATCCAGTATAAAATCTTCTTTGCCATCGAGTTTGTGCACGGCATTAACGCCAGCCACCAGTCCCTGTGCGGCAGCCTCTTCATAACCCGAAGACCCGTTGATCTGTCCGGCCAAGAAAAGTCCGTCAATCGACTTCAATTCCAGCGTCTGCTTCAAAACCGTAGGATCGACACAGAGGTACTCAATAGCGTAGGCAGGACGCATCATTTCAGCTTCTTCCATTCCCGGCACGGTCTTCAAAAGATCGCGCTGTACTTCCTCGGGCATCGAAGACGACAGTCCGGAAGCGTAATATTCTTGCGTGTCTAAGCCGGTCGGCTCCAGGAAAACGTGATGCCGTTTATGGTCAGGGAATTTGACAATTTTGTCCTCTATCGACGGGCAATAGCGGGGTCCAATCCCTTCAATCAATCCCGAATACAGTGGTGAGCGGTGCATATTATCGCTTAACAACTGCTTAGTTTCATCCGAAGTCCAAGTCAGATAGCAGGGGATATTCGCACGTGGTTCCCAGTCGGGATCGTCGTCGTTCTCGTAGGAAAATGGCCGTGGAACTTCGTCACCGTCTTGCACTGTCATCTCGTCGATGCGGAGGCTGCGGCGATGGAAACGCCCGGGGGTTCCGGTTTTAAATCTTCTGGTGGGCAGATCCATGTCGATCAAAGCCTGTCCCAAACCGCGCGCAGGCGCCAGAGAATCAGGACCGGAGTCGATAATGGAGTCGCCAATAATGACTCGAGCATCCAAGAAAGTACCCGGTGCCAAAATCACAATAGGTGCCTGATAAATGCCGCCGGTAGAAGACACGACGCCACAAACCTGAGGCAGCTCCGTGTCGCTTTCGTCTGCGAAGAGCACATCCACGATTTCATGCTGCACCAGCAAGAGGTTTTCCTCTTGCTCCAGTACACTTTTCATATCTCTCTGATAGTGAACGCGGTCCATCTGAGCGCGCGGCGAAATAACCGCCGGCCCCTTGGACGCATTCAACATCCGAAACTGGATCATATTGCGATCCGCAATCTTGCCCATCTCCCCGCCGAGTGCATCAATTTCTCGCACCAGCTGTCCCTTGGCAGTACCGCCAATATTCGGATTACAAGGTAGATTAGCTAAGCTGTCCAGCGTCATCGTAAAGAGCAGACAGCTTTTCCCCAGGCGAGCTGCCGCCAAAGCAGCTTCACAGCCGGCATGACCAGCACCCACCACGATTACATCTACACTGTCCGCTAGGAATGTATTATTTTTGTTTTTAGCTTCTTGAAAACTTGTCATATTTATCTTTACTTATTAATTTATTATTAGGCCTAAAAAAACCGACTAGAATTTAGCAAATATCTTTAGGCTGTCAAAACGCATCTATTTGCCGATACAAAAGCGCGAAAAAATCGTTTCAATCAGAGTTTCGGAAACATCGTCACCACTCATACTGGCCAAGATCTCAACCGCCGAGCGCAGCAAAGTCGCGATCAGATCATAAGACAGACCGGCATCAATCGCTTCATGCGCCGCCCGCACCTGCTCCAAACTCTTATCTGCAAGAGCTTTGTGTCGAGAATGAGTCATTATGACTGCTGAGGTCTGGCTCTGAACACCCTTCCCTCTGCTTCGTTCCACCGAGCTCTCGTTAACAAGATCCGTTTCCAGAGTATCGTTTTCAATAAAATTAAAAAGGATAGTCCGCAGCGCCTGCAAGTCCTCTTCCCGCTTGGCAGACCATGCTATGGTCGGCAGCTCGGGTAGGTGCTCTGCAGCAAAGCTGGCAGGATCTTTGGAGGCAGGAACTGAAGCTCGCAAATCGTCTTTTCCCAAGACCAAGAGTACCTTCTGCCCGCGCTCAAGAATTCCTTTGATGGTATTCATTTCATCTAGGAGCTCACTACTGCTTCCCAAAGGCGGAGACAGCACCCAGAGCACGAGGTCAGCGCTTTGCAAAGCTTCCTGCGCGCGCTTAATCCCTTCCTGTTCAATCGGATCATCAGATTCGACCGCTAGGCCGGCTGTATCCGTGAGGTGCACCAAATAGCCACCCATGTTGAGATCAATCTCGATCGTGTCGCGAGTTGTCCCCGGGATATCGCTCACGATCGCGCGTTCATGTGCGGTCAAGGCGTTTAACAAAGAAGACTTCCCGGCATTGGGGCGTCCGGCAATAACAATGGAGAGTCCTTCGCGTACGATACGACCATAGCGGAAACTGTTCGCCAGCTGCTCTAAGCTTTTCTCCGCAGAGGCTAGATCTCGGCTAACAGCCACTCTATCTTCCGACCGCTCCTCTTCCTCATCCCAATCCATTAAGGTTTCGAGAAAGGCGAGAACTCCATACAGCTTATCCAGTTCTGAACGCACAGCCTGGGACAGACGACCGCGCAGTTGAGCAAAGGCCAGCTCCGTCTGTTGTTCTGATTCCGCGTGGATCATATCCATCACAGCTTCTGCCTGAGCCAAGTCCATCTTGCCATTGATGAATGCGCGTTTACTAAACTCACCCGGTTCCGCCAAACGTGCGCCATTATTAATTAAACTATCCAAAATAGCCTGACGAACAGCATTGCCGCCGTGGCAGGAAATTTCGTAGACATCTTCACCTGTATAAGAATGAGGGGCGCGGAAAGCCGCCAGCACTACTTCATCTATATCTGCCCAGATTCCGGGAGCCAGAGTGTAGCCCGACATTTTAGAAGGCAGTGGAAACTTATCGCCATAGGGTCGAAACAGACGATCGCAAATGGCAGCTGCATCAGGTCCTGAAAGACGAAGCACCGCCAAGCCACTTTGGCCGGGCGGTGTCGAAAAAGCGGCAATCGTCTCAAATTCAGCGTTCTGACTATGAAAATCTTGGTTTTTTATTTTGTCAATTTCCCTTGTCATTTATTACTTCAACGCCTGCACTAGGTGCGACTACTATATGTCTTCTGGGATCTCTGCCCTCACTATAGGTAACAATACCCGGATACTCGCGGAGGCACATGTGGACCAAGCGTCGTTCCGCCGGGTTCATGGGCTTTAGCTTCATTTCACGGCCTGTGGCCATAACTTTGTCTGCTGTGCGATTGGCTAAATCTCGAATTCTTTCTTCTGATCTCTTGCGATAACCGGCAACATCAACTACAACACGCAAGTAGTCGTCTACATATTTGTTCGCGACTACGTTGGCCAGATACTGCAAGGCCTCGAGGGTTTCTCCGTGTCGTCCGATAGCGGCGCCACTGTCTGATCCGCTGACATCAATGTGCAGGCTTCCTTCCTCATCGACGTATGAATCAATTCTCCCGTGGATGCCAATACCTGAAAGAACATCTTGGAAATAATCCAGCACTGCATCTTCTGCTGCTGCGAAACCGCGTTCAGGGGTATCTTCCCCTTCTTCACGCTCTGTTTCGTCATATTCCAAAACTTCGTCTTGATCGCCTTCATCATCGGTCTCGTCAAGCTCATCAGTTTCGTCTAGTTCATCTACATCGGATGAGGCAGGGTCGAATTTCAAGCTTACCCGCACTTGTGCAGGTCTGCGACCGAAACCGAGTAGACCGCCAATTTCGCCTTCATCCAAGACTTCAATCTCTACTTCTTTCTTGCTGACGTTGAGCTCTTCTAAAGCTTTTTCAACAGCAAGATCCACTGTTTTGCCGGATGTTTCAATTGTCTTATTTCTAGCCATGGTGTCCTCCTAAATAGACAGCAGCTTCCACCACAAAACGCCGCTGTAAAGCTAAATACGATTCCAATTAGTCGTTCTCTTTGTTCTTAAGTGCGCCTTTTATACGATCCATAAAGGATTCGCTTTTCTCTGCGCTTTCCGTACTCACCGTTTCAGAGCTTCCACGCTCAAGAGGAGCTGCATCTGCGGTAAATTGCAGTTTGAGCGGTTTGACGTAGAAGTTGTATCCCATTAGTGACTGCAGCAGGAACATCAGGTTTTGGAAGAGCCAGTAGAGGCCCATCGCTGCCGGGAAAGTAAACATGGTGTAAAGCATCAGCAAGGGCATGAAAATTTGCATGCTTTTGCCCATTCCGGCCATCTGATTATCCGGAGTCTGCCCACTCTTGGCAGGATTTCTTTTCTCGCGTTCTTTCTCTTCTTTAGTTTGCTTAGGGAAGGGAGTGCTGATTCTGGCAATGTACATCTGTAAGAAATAAGATGCGATGGTGATAATTACCAATACTAGCAAAGGCACCCAGGTGCGCCACTCGGGTCCGAATAAGTCAGCCGGCCTCCACGAAGGAGTCATGGCCAAGTCCATACCTAGGAAACGCGTGTTTACGATTTGCTCGAGCTGAATCCAGCCTTCCTCCACGGCCGTAGCCAGAGTTGAAGCGGATTCGCGTAAACCGTTAATTACCGGAATGTCCATCAGGGCGACCTGATTAACTTGGGCTTCCGTCATTAAGCCTTCACCAGCCAAGAGCGCGGCTATCTGGCGCAAGCTCGATACCGGAACTTTTCCTACCCAACGCAAAGGAGAGCGGAAGATGTAGATTAAGGGCCATATTATCAGCAGAGGGACGATGGAGGTGACACAGCCACCCGCCATTGATACTCCGTGCTTTTTGTAAAGTGCCTGAGTCAGTTCTTGTTGACGCTCCGGGGTCTTTTTATAACGTCTTTGAATTTCCTGAATATCCGGCTGCAATAATTGCTGGCGCAACATATTGCGTTGTGAACGCAAACCCAAGGGGGTTAAAATAGCTCTGACAGCAACGGTAAAAAGGATAACTACGAGACCATAGTTCCCCAACCAGACATATAGATTGCTCAGAATCCAGCTGAATAATGTATACAGAGGATCTAGGAGAGCTAGTTGCACTGGGACAAAATTTATCATTCTTGATAACTCCTCAATTTCATTTAGTGTTTAGACAGAACACAGGTGCACTGAGATTTTCCCGGCACCGGGTCGTAGCCGCCTTTACCGAAAGGGTTGCAGCGCAAAATACGCCATACTGCCAGTACTGTACCCTTGACTGCTCCATGCTGCGATACAGCATCCTTCGCGTAAGATGAACAGGTGGGGGAAAAACGGCAGCGCGCAGGCGTTTGCGGTGATATCGCTTTTTGGTAAAAATTAATTAGTTGCAGAATAAAACGCGCAGGCAAAGACTTATGCTGCGGCGTTTCAATCTCAGACACTTTACTTTTCACTATTGCAAATCCCCTTCGCGGGCTGTTCTATGCTTCAGCAATGAGCTCCATCTTCCTGAGTAAATAAAGCAATTCCTTGTGTAATGTCTTTTGATCCGGTTCCGGATCTTGCCAACGTGCCGTTAAAATTATGTCGTAGCCAGAGTGCAAGTCCACTTCGCTAAGGCGAAAGGTCTCACGTAGCACACGTTTCATGCGATTACGCTCTACACTGCTGCGAACCTTTTTCGCTACGGCGAAACCGACTCGGGGCAATGTGTCTCTGTCTTTCCCCCTGCGCTGATACGCGTGCAGTACGAGATAACGTCCGCTCCAGTGCTGGCCGCGTCGATACACTCGGGTGAAATCAATATTTCTTTTGAGCTTCTCATACGTTGGCACAAGAACACCCTTTAGGCGCTCAGAACTTTACGGCCTTTACGACGACGGCGTTTGAGAATATTTCTTCCTGAAGACGTTTTCATGCGTTTACGAAAACCATGTTCGCGAGCACGTTGTCTTTTCTTTGGTTGATACGTCCGCTTCATTTTCTATTCATTCCTTTCTTAAAGTAAAAAGTCCAGCGGGCACTGCGCCCGAGAAAACCTTTTACGTATACTACATATTTTCAATAAAGAGCGACAGCAACTGTCATTCTTTTCTGTCTAGCCTAATGTATATAGGCATAACATTGGAATTATACAAAGGACAGCCGCTTTCGTCAATTAATTTAAAGTACGTTCTGCCGCTTCGACCACATGTTTCATCAAAATTGATGTTGTAACCGAGCCTACACCGCGAGGTACCGGAGTAAGAGCCTTTACTTCGGGTTCGACGGCATCGTAATCTACGTCGCCGGTCAGCTTACCTTCGTCGTCAACATTAATGCCGACATCGATAATTACCTGTTCAGGATTGACAAAATCCAGAGTCACCATCTTAGCTTGTCCCACAGCTGCAATCAACACGTCGGCGTCTTTGGCGACCACTGCGATATCCTTAGTCCGGCTATGGCAAATAGTCACTGTAGAGTTTTCTTGCAAGAGCATCATCGCGACTGGTTTCCCGATCACTAGGCTGCGACCCAAAACGACTGCGCGCGCTCCGCTCAACTCGACATTGTAATGTTTGAGAATGGCGATAGCTGCTTCAGCAGTACAGGGAGCAAAGCCACTGTCTTCACCTTTAAAGACGCCCGCTAGAGAACCGTCAGTAAAACCGTCGATGTCTTTCTTCGAAGCAAGCATGGCCCCGATCTTCTCTTCATCGATCTGCTGAGGTAAAGGACGGAAAACAAGACATCCGTGAACAGAATCATCTGCATTTATATCCAAAATAACTTGCTCAAGATCTTCTTGTGACAGATCTCGTGCCAGCTCGTGCACGTTTACTTTCACACCTACTCTTTCAGCACGCTTCAGTGCGCCGCGTTCGTAAGAAAGATCGTCAGCTTCCGCACCTAAACGCACGATCGCCAAAGTCGGCTCAACACCGTTGTCCTTCAATTTAGCGACTCGCTCAATTAATTCTTCTGTCAAAACGTCTGCAACTTCCTTGCCTAATAGAACCTTAGCCATGTTAACTCCTTTAAATTTTTTTGCTAATTTACTTCAAGAGTGTAAGTCTTTTTCTAGCTACAATTAAAAACACAATTGGTCGAAAATCTATTAACTATCATAGCACAGTCAATTATGGACTTTCGTCTTTTTGTTAAGAAATTCTACAAATAAAAAAAGCACAGGCGCAAATACGACCATGCCTTTTTCCTTCTCGTTAATCCAGCTTTGACTAATTAGTCATCTTGGGTGGACAGCTGCTCCACTTCGTAATAAGCTTCGGCGCGATCAAGTACCCTTTGACGGGCAACAGGAGAAAGAACCTCAAATATTCGCAGTAACAAACGTTTTTGTTCTAAAATTTGTACTTGCTCCTCAGTTGTCTCTGCGCTGTCAATATAATCACTTGGCCTCAAAGAAAAGCGATCTGCATCCTCAAACTCTTCCAACGATCTCTGGCTGAGAACATTATCCAGTGAGGTACCAAAATAATCTGCGAGTCTACGTGCAGTCTTGATATCAGGGTAGTTTCTACCACTTTCCCACTGACTGACAGAAGTTTGAGTCACACCCATAGCCTCGGCTAAATCAATTTGTGTCATATGATTCTTTTTTCTATAGTAGCGAATACCACTTACAAAGGTTTCACCACTATTTGGTCCGTTTGACATATAGGTTGCTCCTTTCATATCAATTTATCTTGATATTATAGCATTTCTTCCTTTAAATTTTGCCAAAGATATAAAAAGGTAACATTAAACTTGCTATTTGTTCTTTCTTGCTGTGAAAACACTGCGGGTTCCTGATACCATCGGGGTATACAGCTCTTAAAGGAATGATAAATCGCCTTATAATCTAACAGATCCCCTTGGATTTTTCGGAACATACTGTTGGAATATGGCAATTTCCAATTTTGCATTATTCTTATAAAACTGTCTAAAGCCCAAAGATTGAAGAATTGTAGCGGAACCTGCAAATTATAGTAGATGTGGATGAGTAGGCTTTTTATGGCAGCATTTTCACCGCCGATCAGCCTCAGCAAATCGCAAAGATTGATATCAACGATGCTATATTCCAGACAAAACGGTCTACATAGGCGCAATGACTTGTTATTCAGGCGCTGAATGCCTGCCAACGTGTTGGGGCACAACTGCATGACGTTTCTCAATCCCCTACTCTTCAGCAAATTGTACTTGCATTCTCTCAAAAAGAGGGGCAGATATCTTAGTGCATGATGCTGACAGAAACTTTCTTCAGAACGCTTCAGCTGCTTGCTAAATTCGAAGAAAAATCTCTGCTTATCACGCACCGGTTCTACAAAATAGAGTCGTTTTTCTTTCTTCAAACCGGCCGGCAAGGAAGTCAGCAAAACAAAATCTTTTAGCAGCTGCAGGAAATTTTCCTTTTGCATGATTTCTGCTAACGGCCTTCCTTGTTTCAAGGGTAGCAGAGCGTAGGAATAGGGTCCCTGATAGTGAAAATTCACAGCTCTCTGAACAGAAACATGGCTACTTCCGAAGCAAATCCTCTCCATCAGAGCCAAAAAACGCAGACCGAAATCCCAAGCCATTCTTGCCGGCTCCAGCATACTAGTGTCATAAAGTATGAGCAGCGAATCAGAGCGTTCCTTTACGGACAATTCGAGCGCAAGACCGTGCGGTGAATAAATAGTAAATACTTTATTTTCACTCACACGAACTGACTCCAATCCAGGAATACCCCGCACCAGTCTGCAAATGTCATTAAAATTATAGAAAGAAAATTTATCTGAAGGAGATGTAGCTTCAATCTGAGAAAACATACACTTACCTCGTGCAATGATTATAACAATATAATATATATTTACTATAATTCAGTTTTTTCTCTACGAAACGGAGAATAAAAAAAGCCACCCCTTATAGAGATGGCTTTGAGCATTACTTTATTTGTTCCAGCTTAGCTTTATGCTGCTGTGTTGCGCACCCTTGACTGTCGCGCTTAGATGGTGCGTCCCGGATAAGCTTTCAAGGCGATATCCAGAATCTTCATCGCTTCGTGCAAGCTCTCTTCATTCAGAACATAAGCTACCCGAGCTTCATTTAACCCCATATTCTTCGTTGCATAGAAGTTCTCCACCGGCGCAACCATAACCGTCTTGCCTTCGTGCTCGAACTCACTCAACATCCAGATCGCAAACTTCTCCGCATTATCTACAGGCAGACTCGCGATAGCGTAAAAAGCTCCCGCCGGACGCTTGATCATGACGCCTTCCATTTCCTGCATAGCATCAATCATTACATCCCGACGCCTCTGGTAACGCTCACGGATCGGATCAAAATAATCCGGCTCCAGATCGTAAAGAGCCTTGGCTCCAATCATCTCCAGCGTCGGTGCACTGAGGCGTCCCTGTGCCATTTTGAGAGCACCCAAGGTTACATCTTTATTCTTGGAAGCAATACAGCCGATCCTGGCACCGCAGGCGGAAAACCTCTTGGACACACTATCGACAATAATTACGCGATCCTTGACATCTTCCAAGGTGGAAAAGCTAACTGCTTCTTTGCCGTCATAACAGAACTCACGATAAACTTCGTCTGCGATGATATAAAGGTCATGCTCTTTCGCAATCTTCGCAATCATCTCGACTTCTTCACGCGTGTAGATGACACCGGTCGGGTTGCCGGGATTGGACAGAGCAATACAGCGTGTCCGCTCCGAGATCAGACCTACGATCTCTTCTTCCGAAGGAAGCGCAAAGCCGTTCTCTGCATGAGTTGTAATAGGTTTGATATTTACAGTGAAAGGTGCGGTGAAACTATTGTAGTTGGTGTAGAAAGGCTCCGGCACCAAAATCTCATCATCGATATCGCAGGTGATGACAAAGGCCCACTGTAGAGCCTCGCTGCCGCCATTGGTTATGATGATGTCTTCAATCTCAAAGTCCCCACCAATGCGCTTATAGTAGTCAACCAGACTCTGGCGCAAAGGATCCCAGCCTCGGGAATCCGCATAAGCTAGCACATCGATTTCAGCTTCCTTAATAGCCTTCATAAAAACCTTAGGCGTTTCGATATCGGGCTGGCCGATATTAAGATGAAATACTTTAATGCCTCTTTTTTTAGCTTCATCTGCATAAGGAACCAGTCGCCTTATAGGAGAAAGCTGCATTTTACCGATCCGTTTTGATGTTTGCATGGTTACCCCCCTCTAACATCGCTTTTCTCTATTTTAACATGCTAAGGGACACATTTCAGTGTGCTAGAATAGTTTTTTCAGAATATACAGAGGAGAGTGTAATGAAAGATTTAGAAAAGAAAATTCTTAGCGCGGGCCAGGTTTTGCCCGGCAATATCCTTTTGGTGGATAGTTTTCTCAACCAAGGCCTAGATGTAGAGCTCATAGATGCTATGGCGGAGACCTGGTATCGTTACTTTGAATCTGAACCCATCACCAAGGTGATGACTATTGAAGCCTCCGGCATCGCTATTGCCGCACTCGTAGCGAAAAAGTTTTCTGTTCCTGCTCTTTTTGCAAAAAAATACGACACACTCAACCTGACATCTGATCGCCACCAAAGCAGCGTTTATTCTTATACGAAGAAAAAAGAATACACTATCGCCGTATCCAAGCGTCTCCTGACGGAAGAGGACCATGTGCTGATCGTGGATGATTTCCTGGCTAACGGTTGTGCCCTTAGAGGCCTAATCGATCTGGTAGAATCGGCTAACGCCAGCATCGGCGGCGTCGGCATTGCGATTGAAAAATCCTTCCAGAAAGGACCGGAGCTGATTCGAGCCACCGGCGTTAACCTCTGTTCTTTAGCTAAGATAGCCTCTCTGGAAGACGGTCAAATAGAGTTCGCTGAAGCCGATGCTTAAGTAATTCCTGAAAGTACTAGGGGACTGTGGCCACAGTCCCCTTATTTGTTAAATTATTTCTGACTTACTTTTGCAGCAGGAGTGATCTTTTCGCTCTCGTCGAGTTCGATTTTCTCCCTGATCTTCTTCAAGCGCTGCTCGACAACCGCCTCGCGAACCTGTAGTTTGCGTTCGTCCTCAGTCAAGCGCTCACGCTTTTTCAGAACGTCATCATACATTCTATTAAGCACACGCAGATCGCGGTAATATTTGCGTCGCGCACGTCTGAGTTCTCTTTGCCGGATGCGATCTTTAACTGAAACCTTCCGCTTCTTTGCGGCGGCTTCTTTTTCCTCAACAGCAGCTACAGCCTCGGTGGCTGAGCTTTTTACATCCCCTCCAACTTGTTCGGAGTCTTCGCGACCGAGCCTTTCTTCGGCGTATTGATCAATATTTTTGCCGCGCAGAACTTGCCAATTTTCTTTGGTATGTGCGAAGAGGGCTTGCAGGTTGTCCATTTCCATGCCGCGTCGTACTTTCATAGTGGTGGTCTGCAGCATATCTTGGAAGCTGTAGAAATAAGAGCGAATGCCTTTGAAGGCAGGCAGATTTCGGTTAATTTCTTCGATGAGGACTGCGAGCTCGTTGCTAATATCCTCTTCTGTCAAATCTCCTTCATGGATGCCGGTTTTCTCACGGATTTTCTCTTCGTCCAGTACTAACTTGGCTGTGATTACGACGTCGCCGGCATCGGTTTCTTGACCAAAGACCAACGAATCCTTAATGAATTCCCTCTCCTTGAGCAATGTTTCCAGTTCTTCGGGGAAGACTTTTTTTCCTGAGGAAAGCACGATCATCGATTTGCTGCGGCCGGTGATAGTTATGGAGTTGCGTCGACCGATGCAGCCGATATCGCCGGTATGAAGCCAACCGGCCTCATCGATAGCTTCCTTTGTCGCCTCTTCGTCGTCCAAATATCCCGCCATCACGGAATCGGCGTAGACTAAGATCTCGCCGGGTTCGCCTTTTTTGTCGTTGTCGACGGCTACGGTGACGCCGGCGATTGGTTGGCCGACGGTACCGAGGACGTTGATTTTAGTGTTGCCTCCGGATACTACCGGGGAGGCTTCGGTTAAGCCGTAACCCTGCAAAACATCAATACCGAGAGCGTCAAAAAAGCGTAAGGTTTCTTTATCCAGCGAAGCGGCGCCGCTGATAATAATCTGTAGCTTGCCGCCGAGTTCAGCGAGTACATCTTTGAAAATTGAACGGCGGCGGTCAATGCCGATGAAGCGCAAGGCGCGAGCCAGTTTGAGGCCGATGTTCAATTTGCGATCCTGACCTGTTCTTTTGGCCTGATTTTCGATTGCTCTTTTCATGCCGGTTAAGAGGGCGGGAACAGCGATTAAGATGTACGTTTGGTGCTCCTTCAGGTTTTTGGAAACATAACGCAGGCCGTCGCAGATATCTATGCGTGCTCCGATCGCCAGCATACAGAGAAAGCCGCAGGTGTTTTCAAAGGTATGGTGCAGGGGCAGGATCGATAGTGCACTTATATTATCGTCGAAACATACGGAACCCAAGAGGGCGCGCACGTTGGAAGAGAGGTTCTTCTCCGTCAGCATGACGGCTTTGGCCGAAGCGCTAGTGCCGGAGGTGAATAAAATGGCACAGATCTCGTCTTCCTTGTGAGCGGGCCAGAGTAGTTGGTCCGGGCTTTCATTTTCTAGAGCTTCCTCGCAGTCTGAGGTCGCCAAAAAATCGCTGAAGAAGAAAAAGGAGGAATCGTCCGCGTGTTCGCTATCGATCTCGGCTTTAAGATCTGGCGTCAGCTTTTCGCTTTCCATGAAAATCGTGTGGGATATGTTTTCGTTGTCTTCTTTCAGAGACTGCATCAATTCGTGAAAGGATGCGTCGTAGACGATGACGGAGGCCCGGCTGCGTTTTAGCATGGGTCCCAGTTCTTCGTGTTTTAGAAGACGGTCCAGCGGGACGATCGTTCCGAAGCCGGTGGCTGTCGCCAAATAGGTGACCATCCACTTGTAGCTGTTGTCCCCGATTACAGCGATTCTGCTGCCGGGTTCAACTACCTTAGCCAGAGCTTGTTGCATGCGCACAACATCACGGTAAAGGTCGTTGTAGGTTTTTTTCACAAAATCTTCGTCGCTAATTTTCTCACGATAGGCGACACTGATTCTGTCTTCAAATTTCTTTTGACCCTCTATTAGTAAATCACGCAAGTTATAGATAGGCGGGGCCTGATAGTATGTTTTTCCGCTAATTATTTCCATTTATATCTTTCTTTAAGCTCCTTAGAGCATATTATTTTGC
>DIRG01000105.1:4758-23918 GCA_002427475.1 Mageeibacillus sp. UBA5442 | reverse complement strand
TTTTGCTCCTTAGAGCATATTATTGATTAGTAGTGAGGATACGATGCTGACTATAAGCAGTAGTAAGGATACCACTGAAATCAGGATGCTTGCTGTGCCGAGCGCACGCCCGTCGAGGTCGTAGCGCCTTGCTTTGTTTATGCCTAGGGGGGCAAAAATGAGCCCTAAGAGAGCTAGCATTGCGCTCATACCCCCGTAGATCATGACAAGAACAAAATACATCAAATAGGCTTCGCGGTCATAAGTGATCGGGTCTGCATATGCGTTTAAAAAGATGGGGAAAAAGTCATGGAAAAAGGGTATCAGGAAGAGAGATAGGAGTGAGGAGGCAAAGCCAGCCCCAATCACACCCGGCATGCTGCGGGATCTCCTCGTTTCAACTTCCGCTCCGCTTGGTGGAGCTACGGGTTGGTAATAGACGCGGGAATTTTCCGCAGTTCGCGGCATCTGACGGTACACGGGGGTACCCGCTGCCTGATAACGAGGTGGGGTTTGCGGGCTCGTTTGGTAAACGGTTTGGGGTTGCGCAGGTTTTTCTTCCGACACGACAAATTTCTCAGTCTCTTGCTCAGATGTTTCTGTAGAAGTGCTTTCTTCTTCAGGAGGCGAGAAGCTTTCATTCTCCGACGGATAATTATTTTCAGTCATTAGCTCAATCCTTCCTCTATTTGATTAAGAAAATGGGGGGTTAAATACTGCTACCTAACGTCATAGCGTTAGCTGAAGTAAGTTTATCATAGATGGTTTTTAGATTGTTGGAGGTGTCGGCTTTTCTGCTGAATCTTCGATTTTTTCACAGTAGCGTCACAAATCAGGCAAAATGGCTGGTGACGAAGCGCTGTATAAGCGGCCTGTTCCTCACTTTGCAACAGACCGCGCCGAAGTGATAGTATTTAGTAGGTCTCGAACAACAATTACAGCTTCTTTAATATTTAATATAAAGTATTGTTTTGTGGAGGGAAAAGGATGAACTTAAAGGTTGAGGATCTTTGTTCGCACTTGGTGCAGATCAAAAGTACTTCGGGTGAGGAAAAGGAAATTGTCGATTTTCTCAAGGATTTATTTACGCAAATGGGTTTTGATGAAATCAATATCGATCGCTACGGCAGCATTGTCGCTGTGATGCGGGGTGAGCGGCCCGGAAAGAAGCTGCTTTTCGACTCGCATATCGATACTGTCGGCATTCCCAAGTTGGAAGACTGGACTAAAGATCCTTTCGGCGGCCAGATAGAGGACGGTCGCGTCTATGGTCGTGGCTGCAGTGACATGAAGGGCCCCATGGCCGCTGCCATCAGCGGAGTTGAAGCCTTCGTCCGAAAAAACAGCAGAGATTTTGCCGGTGAAATTTTGATCAGCGGTGTAGTGCACGAGGAATGTTTTGAAGGTGTTGCTGCGCGCGAAATATCTCAAAGATACCAACCTGACTACGTCATTATCTGCGAAACCACAGATCTCAAACTTAATTATGGGCAACGCGGGCGCATGGAAGTGAGCATCGAAACCATCGGCAAGCCTTGCCATTCATCTAGCCCGGAGAAAGGTATCAATGCGGTTTACCATATGGCTCAAGTAATTCCCGAGCTGCGAAAAATTGAATTAGATTCTGACCCGGACTTAGGACCGGCTATTTTAGAGCTAGTAGACATTTGTTCAGAACCTTATCCCGGAGCATCCGTGATTCCGGCTCGTTGCCGTGCCACTTACGACGTGCGCACCCTAACCACTGATAGCGCTGACAGTATATTAGCTCGTATAAACGAAGTTCTAGATCGTCTCAGTCAGAGGATCCCCGATTTCAAAGCCAGCGCTAGCTTGGTGGAAAGCTCCGAAGTTTGCTACACGGGCGAGACGATCACAGCAGAGCGCTTCTTCCCTGCTTGGAAATCTGATCCTGAGTCTACGGAAAGCCTGGCCATCTTATCTGCGATGGAAAAAGCTGGCTTGCCGCCGTCGAAGTCTGTCTACAGTTTTTGCACCAATGGCAGCCATTATGGTGGCGAAGCCGGGCTGACGGTCTACGGCTTCGGTCCGTCCCAAGAGACCCAGTGCCACATGGATGATGAATATATCGAGATTTCACAGCTGGAGAAAGCCGCTGAAGTCTATCAAAATATCTGCGAAAATCTGCTGAGCCTGTAGGGGGTAGATACTTGAGCACACTGATTAAGAACGTAGAATTGATTGACGGCAGTGGTCGGAAGGAAAAATTCCCAGCCAACATCGTAATTGACGGAGATAGGATTTCCCTGATCGACGTGAACGGAGCTGCGGAAACTGTTTCCGCCAAGCACGAGCTTGTCATCGACGGCACGGGCTTGTACGCTACACCGGGTTTTATTGATACCCACAGTCACTCCGACCTTATGGTTTTTAACGACCCTTGTCTCTTGCCCAAAAGCTTGCAAGGCATCACTTGTGAAATCATCGGACAAGATGGCGTAGCCGTTGCTCCCCTGCCCGAAGAACACATTGGCAGTTGGCGTAAATTTTTGAGCGCGATTGACGGAGAGACTGATCGCTTAGACTGGAATTTCCGCACCCTAGATAATTATCGTGCGGCCTTGGAAAAAGCCGAGCCCGCCATCAATTTATGCGTCATGGTACCTCACGGCAATTTGCGCCTCTGTGCGCAGGGCTATGATCCTTCCCCTCCCGGAGCAGAAGAGATGAGCCAAATGCAAGAGCTCTTGCGAGAAGATCTGGAAAACGGTGGCTTCGGACTAACCACCGGCCTAGACTATATTCCCTGCATTTATGGCGATACGGCGGAGCTGACTGAGTTATGCTCGGTGCTTCCTGAATACGACGGAGTATTCTCAATTCATATGCGCAGTGAGGCCGATGAAATAATTGAGGCTATGGAAGAAGTTTTTGAAATCTGCAGAAAAAGCGGCTGCCGTGGCCACATTTCTCACTTCAAACTCTCCGGTGAGCAAAATTTCCCCAAATTCGGTCGCATGATGGAGCTGTTGGATCAAGCCCGCGAAGAAGGACTGAGTATTTCTTTTGACCAGTATCCTTATCCTTTCGGTAGTACTACATTAACTGTAGTCTTGCCGCCCTGGGCAGTTGAAGGCGGTGCGGATAAGATGCTAGAGCGCCTAGAATCGGAGCAGCTGCGTGCGCGCATGAAAGATGACATGCAAAACGGTCTTCCCGGCTGGACAGGTTTTTGCCGTAGCACGGGTACTGACAATCTCCTAATCAGCAGCGTTGAATCAGAGGAGAATCAGGATGTGCTGGGCAAAAGTCTGGATGAGATCGCCCATATGCGTCAGTCAGATCCCTACACTGTAGCCATGGACCTGATCTATGCGGGAAAGGGCTCCGGCAGCATCATTACGAAATACGGTAGCGAAAAATATGTCAAACAATTAATGCAGCGACCGGAAATGAACCTATGCACTGACGGTTTGTTCAGCGCACATCCCCACCCGAGAACTTACGGTTCTTTCCCTCGTTTCCTCGCCAAGTATGTCCGCGAAGACGACTTGTTATCTTGGGAAGAAGCTGTCTATAAGATGACAGGCAAAGCAGCAGAAGTGTTTAGATTGCGGGAACGTGGTCTTCTGCGTGAAGGCTATTTTGCAGACATCGTGCTCTTTAATCCTGAAACCGTTAATGATTGCTCTACGCTCGAAGAACCGCAGCAGTATCCGCAAGGGATTGAATACGTCTTTGTGAATGGAGAGCTTACGGTCGAGAAGGGCACGCACACAAGCAAGAGGCCGGGGCGGGTGCTCACACGTTAAAATATAAAAAGCTCTGTGTCTGCAGTGAATAGCACTACAGACACAGAGACCATACATAAGGAGGGACTTCCCTTTATACGCCCCAATAGGCTGAGAACCCACCATCTATCGGCACTATCGCTCCATTAACAAATGACGCAGCATCAGAACAAAGCCATACCACCGCACCGACCATTTCCTCAGGCTCTCCAAAGCGAGCCATAGGTGTTTTCTGAATTACCCGATTGCCACGATCTGTCAGCTCACCGTCTTCTTCTTGCATTAAAAAGCGATTCTGTTCGGTTAGCAGGAAACCGGGGGCAATAGCATTCACGCGAATTTCACTCGAATATTCTTGATTGAAGTGTACTGCCATCCATTGAGTAAAACTCGCCACAGCTGCTTTAGCTGCCGAATAGGCAACCGTATTTGTCAAGGGGAGGTACGAAGTCATTGAAGCAATATTGATGACATTTCCTCTCCCTTTTTTTATCAGCTCCTGTCCAAATGCCTGTGTAGTAATGATTGCTCCTGTCACGTTTAGGTCAAAAACTGAGCGGATTGCATCAGTTTCCAGATCAAAAAACGTTCTCTCGGCACTGCAGGTTGCTTTCGGATGGTTACCACCTGCTCCGTTTATCAGAATATCTACACCACCAAAGTGAGAAACAACTGATTCACAAGCTTTTTCCAAGCTTGCCTTACTCAAAACATCAGCCTCTACAGCGATCGCATCACCACCGGCAAGTTTGATTTCATCAGCAACTCCCTGAGCTGCTTCTAGCTTGAGATCTAAAACAGCTACACGCACTCCAAGTTTGGCTAATTCTTTCGCCATAACGCTAAGAATTACACCACCACCACCTGTTATAACCGCAACTTTGTCTTTCAAATCAAAAGATAACATCTTATCTCTGAACCCTTCCTGAGCCATCTCCGCCCATAAGCTTTTCCACATCTGACAGACTAGCTCTGTTGAAATCACCATTGACCGAATGCTTAAGGCAGCTAGCCGCCACAGCATATTCCAACGCGTCTTGATGTGAATCATAATTGTTCAGGCCGAAAATTAAACCTCCACAGAAAGAATCACCACCGCCAACACGATCGACGATATCGTTAATTTCATAACGCTTGCTGACTAAAAATTCATCTCGTGTATTTAGGCAAGCGGCCCAACCGTTTTGATCCGCACTAATGCTCTCACGAAGGGTAATGCCAATCATTTTCATATTTGGATAAAGTTCAAGGACTTTATCGCTCAGTTTTTTATACTTATCTAAATCCAGTTCTGCGGCTTCTACATCAACATCTGCTTTAATACCTAAAGATTTTTGAACGTCCTCTTCGTTAGCTATTGCCACATCAACGTACTTAACAATTTCACGCATTACTTCCTGCGCTTCTTTGCCGTATTTCCAGAGCTTTTTACGGAAATTCAAATCGCAAGAAACTGTAACACCTAATTCCTTAGCTTTCTTAACAGCATCTAACGAAAGTTCCATTGCTGTCTCCGAAATTGCCGGAGTAATACCTGTGATATGGAACCAATTAACATTTGCAAAAACTTCATCCCAGTTAATAGCATCACGCTTAGCTACTGCGATCGCAGAATGAGCCCTGTCATAAAGAACTTTGCTTGGGAATTGGTTAGCTCCTGCCTCCAGGAAATAAATGCCCATTCTACCGGGGCCACGTACAATCTTCTCGGTGCCCACACCAAAGCTTCTCAACTCCTTAATGCATTCGTCACCCAACACGTTGTCAGGCAAAACTGTTACAAAATCACAATCGAGGCCATAATTTGCTAAACTCACTGCAACATTAGCTTCACCACCGCCAAAAGTCGCCTCCAATGTCGGACTTTGGAACAAACGTTCCACTCCCGGGGTTTTCATGCGAATCATAATCTCACCGAATGTTAGAAATTTCATACCTTAACTCCTTCTATTTTTGAACGAGATGAACAGCAAAGCCAGCTACTCGTTCTTCAAGGTAAATTGCTGTTAATTTTTCGTCTTTATATTTTGCGGTTGTTGCATCACTCTGATATCCGAATTTTTCCAAATGCTTAAGAGCGCGTTCTATATTTGCCGTGCGAATTCCTATATGTCCGTTATCGCCGAGATATTGTGTTTTCATAACTTCAATACCCGGGCCGGCGAAGACAGAACTATTGCCATTCTTAGGAGTGAAGCCAAACATGTCTTGGAACTTATCAGCTACCGCCACTGCCTCATCCTCAGATGGTGTGTTGATTCCTAAATGCGCAAGCTCAAAACCTAAGACAATATCTACTGCTTCTTGACATAAAGCTGTTATCTTATCAAAATTGCCTGCTTGGATATCTTTTTTACTGCAGAGCCAACTGCCTCCAACAGAATGAACAAAAGGTGCAGCTAAAAACTCCGAGAGATTAGAAGCACTCACCCCACCAGTTGGAATAAATTTTATATTCCCGAAAGGTCCGGCCAAGGCCTTCATTGCAGACAAGCCACCATAAATTCCAGCAGGGAAAAACTTTAAAACCTTTAGTCCCCGTTCTTTAGCCATCATAATCTCACTAGGGGTCACGCAGCCTGGAACTGTTGGCAAATTATGCTCTATGCACCAGTCAACTAACTCTGGTAAAAAACCGGGAGAAACAATAAATTGAGCACCTACTTCCAAGCATTTTTCAGCTTCTGCGATAGAAGTCACAGTGCCTGCTCCGCAGATCATTTCCGGGTATTCCTGACGCACACGTTTGATGGATTCGAGCGCTGCGTCAGTACGCAGCGTAATTTCCATAACATTTACATTTCCCTTGAGCAGTGCAGCTGCTACTGGGAGCGCTGATTCCACTTCATCGAGCACAACTACAGGGACCAGACCTGATAATCCTAATTGTTTCAAGACGTTGTTCTTGTCATCCATGTTTATTTATTTAACCTCCAATTCGATATTTACTTCTTCGGAAAGACCTCTCAGAGACTCATACAGATCGGGAGGAAGCAGAATGCCGTTTGCTTCTGCATCAGCATATTTCTCCCATTCCATCTCACCTGGCGTATATATTCTGTCGCTGCCTTTAGCTTTTTCTGCTCCACGCAGTAATTGGACCGACTCCTCAACGGAGTCAAGAAATTCTTTTCTACCTATGAAAGCATCAGGATCTATTGCGATAAAGGTATGGGAAACATTGTTCTTTGCTTCCATTTGAAACAGCCAGCTGACTATTCCACCTGACATGCTCATTGCTCCACCGTTGAGGGCTCCTGAGATCAGATCAACTAGAAAAGCGATGCCATAGCCTTTGTGTCGCGCAAATGGCTGCATAGCACCTTCTTCCGGATAGTTTGATGGATCTGTGGTGGGGACACCATCCTTGTCCACTATCCATGTGTCGGGAATTGATTCGCCATCTTTTTTCGCTTGTATGACTTTTAATGATGCTACATTGCTCATGGCAATATCCAAAAAGACTGTAGGAGTAGATTTAGCAGGAACAGCATATGAGAATGGATTGTTGCCAATCAACATGCCGCGAGAACCGGGGACGGACATATTAGGATCAACATTACTAAAAGTTAATCCCATCAAACCTTCTTTGGCTGCCATGTTTGAATAATAGCTCGCTGCACCAAAATGGCTTGAGTTTTTCACAGTCACAAGGGCTAGTCCACTGTCTTTGGCTTTTCTGATGGCCAAGTCCATTGCAAAACAAGAAGGGATCATACCTAAAGTGTCATGAGCATCAACAACTGCATAGGCTTTGCCTTCTTTGACAATTTCCATTTCTCCATCAATTGTTAATCCACCTGCCCGCATTTTACGAATATAGTTGTGGAGGTTCTTAGTTCCATGAGAATGAGTACCTAATGCGTCGGTTTCAGTCAAGACAGTTGCAACTGTCTTTGCATCGGTAGCTGACATTCCTTCTGCTATTAGAGCTTTTTCACAAAATTGTTCTAATTTGTCTATATCGATACGTTTCATAAAATGTCTCCTTTTAATCTATTCGAATCATATCTATGATTTGGTTCGGACAACGCAAATAGCACATACCACAAGCTACGCAAGCTGCTTGATCAATTTGCAGCTCATCCGAAGCAATAATCTGTGGTGCGAAGTCCGTACAAATGGTCTTACACAGCTGACAACCTTCGCCACAACCACATCTCAGACAGCGATTAGCTTCGTCACGAATCCATGAAACTGCTTCTGCGGCATAGTCTATCTTGCTCGAGTTTGTAAGCGCTTCAGTCAGAACGGAAGCAGGTTGACGAGCAATTACTTTCTTGCGGGATACTACTGGCAACTTGTCATCTTTCATAGCAATAACTGTTGCAGAATCGCCCCGTTCATTACGATCTATTTCAGCAGCAACATTCTGTCCATTAGCGATTTCTCTAATGATCGAAGGCGTTTTTCCAGCTTGAATAAGTTTGTCTGTGTATATTTTTCTCTCAAAGCCATCCAAACGAAGTGTCAGCTCAATTTGACCATTTTCTTTGTTATGGACATTTTGCAAAACTGCATTATCAATGATTTCAACATTTTGAGCTTTAAGTTCTGCAATAATCTTGCTTGTATAGCGCTTAGGTCCAGAAGTTATGAGACTTATATTCGAATAGCCTTTCTCTAAAGCTAAAAATAGAGCTTCATACAAATTACTACCATTACCTTCAAAAACTATCGAGAGACTCTTCGTTTCCTCATTAGAGCTAGACAGGCTTGTAATAAAGTCATCGAGTTCAGTGCTGGTTTTTGTATCAGTTGAGTCAAGCTCTCCGGCAGTAAGGAGTACCCCCTCTGCCTTGACGCGATCCAGAACACGCTGCAAGACGGAATGTGGCAAACGCTCTTCTGTATAGCCCTTTTGAATCTCGTATGCGATGTCTTGATATCTGGAAACAATTTCAACATCGTATCCTGCTCTGCGAAGTGCAACAGCAGTGCTCAAATTCGGTATGTTAAGACCGTCTAAGACTATCTTTTTATCCAGATCTGTAGTTCTTGGGGCTGTATATGTCCAAGCATTTTTCTCGGCTTCGGTAAAAATATATTTCTTAATTTCTTTAATTTCGATCGGACGATCAAGTGAGCCGCGAATACAAGCTTCCTCGCAAGGTGCGTCGCAAATATAAGCGCACAGCTCTTGTAAAGGTGAAAACTCGGCCAATAGCTCATAAGCTCGTTTAGTGTCGCCTTCAGCGACGTAATATATGTATGCTTGTGCGGGCACGTGATGCGGACAGGCAGACTTACAAGGTGCAGCTAACTTAGGTTGCATAATGTGCGCATAACCATCATGCAAGGTAAGCTCTGGTGCAGTTTTAACTGCAGGTACAATGATAGATCTGAATTCGTCCATGGAAGCATAATCATGCGATCCCATGTAGTCTTTCACTCCACTAATTATTGGCTTGACTATGTCATAACCACGAATGAGAGTCTCACTGCAAATACCGAGAAGATCGGCGCCACACATGATCATCTCAACTGCATCTTGCCAAGTTCTGATTCCACCTGTTGCAGTTATTATCGGCTCATTGCCACAGACTTTCCTAATCTCGTAGGTGTCGCGCTGAGCTAATGGTTTTAGCCAAGAGCTAGAATGACAGCTCATGCTGATCTCATTCTGAAGATGGTAAACCGCCTTTGTCGGATCTTCCAAATCTATAGTAGGAATACCTAACCTGTTGGCTGTCGAACCCACTGCATCAATGCCTGCAGCATACAGCCCTTTAGCAATTTTGGCTATCTGCCCACCTTCCGGAGTCAATTTAACAAACAAAGGGATATTGATTACCTTCTTGATTGCTCCAGCTATTTCTGAGGCAACTTCAGCATCACTACCCATGCTGGCTCCGGTGCGCTTTCCTTCTTGGACTTCGCCTTCAGTTAGCTCCACATTGTATGACATGTTAGGGCAACACATATTGAGTTCAATGATATCTGCGCCTGCATCCTCAAAACGCTTGGCCATGCGCACCCAACCTTCAACTCCATCATCACCGACGTAAGTAATATTAGCCATCAATATCAATTCGCTGAGAGCCTTTTTACCTGCATCCATGAGCCTTAAACCCTCTTCCATGTTTAAACGTTTTTCAGCAGTAAAAGCTAGAGCTTTACGATCATGGAAAAGTCCATATCTCGGCATCCGATTGATGTATGGAGCAGGATCCATCGTTAATTTAATACTCGCTGCTGCCCAGCCTGTTTTTTCAATCTCCTGAAGTTGGCGTAGAGATTTTGCAGTTGGACCAGATGCAACGAAAAAAGGATTTTTGAACTCAATGCCTTGTATGTTTATAGGCAAATAGAATTTATCTATCATAAGCAACCTCATCTGCTGCAATAGATCTTCCTTCATTTGCTGATTGATATATATAATTTATAACGCGTAAAGCTTCTAGGCCATCTACGCCTCTGAGGCCGACTTTTGCGTCCTCATCATTGAGTGCACATTCAACAAAGTGAGCGATCTCGTCTACATAGCCCAGGTTGTATTTTTCATCAACTGCAGGTGTTGACCAGCCGGTTGTGACATTAGCTTTTTCCACTGTATAATCTAGCCCGGTTTCACTAAAGCAACGTATCGGACCTTGGAAAGCTATATCTACGTGAATTACTCCACGCTCACAATAAATATCTAGAATATCCTCCATTCCTCCTACGGTAATGTAGTTAGCTTCTAGTGTTGCGAAAGTTCTATCTTCAAAAGACATAAGAGCTGCAGCCCAGTCTTCGCCCTCCATTTTGTGGTGCACAATATTGTTTTCTAAACCACCTGATTTCATGGCAACCAGATTTTTCCATTTGCCATCTTTGAGAGCTAGGACTAATGCAACAGGGTGAACGCCAAGATGTACCATAGCTCCCCCTCCGCAATACTCGATTGTTTGCGCGAAAGGACTATGTGATCCATTGTGGCATTCACGAGTGCGAATATATAGAGGCCTACCTAATTGACCGCTTTCAACAATGTTAATGGCTTTGAGAAATGCCGGAGCAAAAAGCCAGTCTTCAGCATAATACAGTTTCTTGTTCGCCCTCTCCGCAGCGTCGACCATTTCTTGTGCTTGTACAACTGTTGTGGCTAATGGCTTTTCGCAAATGACATGCCTATCCTTTTCAAAAGCTAAGAGCGCCACTGGATTGGCGCAGCTTTAGCCATTGGCTAGGCGGCATGGGTGTTCTGGTGTTTTTGTTGGCCTTCTCTCCCAGCAACGGGCAGTCCAGCGGCTTTATCATGCACCTGCTTCGGGCAGAAAGCCCCGGCCCTAATGTGGGCAAGATCGTGCCCCGGATGCGGAAGACAGCCAGAATCCTGTATCTCATTTACATTGGCTTGACGGTGGTTGACATAATCTTCCTGGTTGCGGGAAGGATGCCGGTGTTGGAGGCGGTTTGCACGGCCTTTGGCTCTGTGGGCACAGGTGGCTTCGGCGTTAAAAATGACTCCATGGCAAGCTATAGCCCTTACATCCAGAATGTGACTACGGTGTTTATGTTCCTGTGCGGCATCAATTTCAGCTGCTTCTATCTGATCCTCCTGGGGCAGATCAGAAGTGTGTGGAAGGATGAGGAGCTGCGGCTGTATGTGGGCATTGCAGTGGTCAGTGTGATTTTGATCGTGATCAATGTGCGGGGCTACTATGATACACTGGGAGAAACGGTGCGCCATGCGGCCTTTCAGGTTTCCAGCATTATGACTACTACAGGCTATGGAACCACGGATTTTGACCTGTGGCCTGCTTTTTCCAAGGGGATCATCATTATGCTCATGGTGATAGGTGCTTGCGCGGGAAGTACCGGCGGCGGCTTAAAATGCGCCCGGCTGCTCCTGCTGTTTAAGAGCCTGCGCCGGAATATACGCCAGGTCATTCGACCCCAGAGAGTGCAGTCTGTGCGCAATAGTGGGCAGGTCGTGCCGGAAAAGGTGCTGGACAATGCCAATGCCTATTTGGCAGCCTATGTGGTGATCATCGTTCTCAGCTTCATGGTCATTTCTCTGGACAATTTTTCCATTGGTACCAACGTAACTGCGGTGCTGGCCTGCTTTAACAACATCGGCCCCGGTTTGGAGGCGGTGGGCCCCACCTGCAACTTCTCTGCCTACAGCACGCTCTCCAAGCTGGTTCTGTGTTTTGATATGCTGGCAGGGCGGTTGGAAATTTTCCCCATTCTGGTTCTGTTTTCCAGAAACACATGGAGAAACCGGTAAATTGCATAAGCTCAAAAAGGGAGGACTCCGTTTCCGGAATCCTCCCCTTTGCTTTGTTTTGCAGCCCTTGTGGGCATTTATTCTTCGTAGATCTGGCAGCCATCTTCGCCTGCGGAATATGTCAGCATCGCTTTTTTCATAAACCATTGGAGCACGCTCCTTTTAGAGATACCTTTCCGCTCCGCTTATTGCGAATTATTATATTTCTGCACAAACTTTCGGATATGGCCATCAGAATCCCCTTCAAAGGGCTTAAGCAAATCGCATCTTTCATGGTTCTTCGCAATACGGCACGCAACCATGCGAATTTTTGAAATAGGGCTATGCTGTAGCTCTGAAAGCACCGGAAGATAGTTTTCTTCTGTGCATACATACTCCAAACATTCCGCAACCGCAATGCGGATGCTGTCTGTTTTGGCGGTTTTCATCCACTTCAAAAGCTGTTGTGTATTGTCCTCAGTTCTGGAAATATTATATAGAATTTGATAATAGTAGCTGCTTAACTGGTTGTGATGATTGCGGAAGCAGGTTAAAATGTCTGCCTCTGAAACCCAAAGATTTTTGTGAACAAGGTGATTGAGAACCGTGAATACAAAATACAAATCCTTGCTGAGCAGAGCCTTCCGAAATTGGTTTTTCAGTTCAGAAGATTCCGGGAAACTGAAAATAACCGAGTAAACCAGGCGGCGTTTGCATCGGTCTTGTGTATTCACATGGTGTTTTAAGAGCATATACGCTTCGTGGGTGCCCAGTGCTTGCAGTGCGCTGCAAGCCAAAGCTAGTACCTTCATATCCGTGGTTTCCATCATAGGGGTTAATTCGTCCACAGAAAGGTTTTCCGGAACAATTTGACCGTTTACCGTTCTCATAGGGCACCTTCCTCCTATCTAGTCTCATCAAACAAGTAAAAGCTACTTGTTCTGCATATGCCACTGCCCATCCTCCAGCCAGTGATAATTCTCCGAAAGATCCTCCTGTAGAAATACCTCCAACATCCCTTCAAAGCCTTCTGCCACGGTATACCTTCCAAGATCGTCCTTGTGTACCCAAAATACATTCCCTTCCCGAGAGGCTTCTAATTCTCCGGAAAAGGTGTCTGTCTTATAAAACAGAACGATGTAACGGTAGTCACCATTGCTTTGGGTCCACTGCTTCATGCCGCATAGCTTTACATGAGAAATATCCAGCCCGGTTTCCTCTTTGACCTCTCGAATCACGGAATCCACAAAAGACTCTCCCGGTTCCACATGACCACCGGGGAAAGTAATGCCTGGCCACTGGGGATCGCACCTGTCCAGCACCAGCACCTTGTCACCACTCTGAATCATGCACATATTGGTGAGAATACAAGGCTCAATTTTGGACATTGGGACACGCACCTTTCTGCTTTTTATCATAGGACAGCTTCATGGTAAAACCGTGCCGGAGGCGAACCTCCGGCACGGTAATTTTGTTATTCTTCGTAGATCCGCACAGGGCGGGCGGTCAGGCGGCAAAGAACTTCATTTTTGTTAGAGCCGGTGATTTTGGCTGCATCTGCCATGGTCATGGCCTCGTCTGTGCCGTCGCCATAGATGGTGACCAAATCTCCCTCGGCTACATCCGGCACATGGGTCACATCCGCAACACACTGATCCATGCACATAATACCCACCAAAGGACACCGATGCCCTCGAATCAGCACATAACCCTTCCCGCCTAAAGCTCTGGGACAGCCATCCGCATAGCCGAAGGGTAAGGTAGCCACGGTACTCTCCCGCTGCGCCACCCAGTCCAGATCATAGCCCACGCCTTCTCCCGGCTGCAATTTCCGCAGACGGGCAATGCGGGTCTCCATGCGCAAAACAGGCTGCACAGAGAAGCTGCTGTCCTCGAAGCTGGTCATGCCGTAAAGGAGCGCCCCGGGGCGCACCATATCCAGACGGAAGTCGGGATAATCTACGGCACTGATGCTGTCGGCAATGTGGCGGTAGCGGAAGGAATGACCCTCAGCCTCCAGTTTTTTCACAATGGACAGAAAGCGGCTTAACTGTACCTCATCAGAGGGGCGGTCCTTCAAAGCCAAATGGGAATAGATTCCTTCGGCATAGATGCCCTCTGTGCGCAAAATTTCCAATAGCTCTCCGCAGTCGTCTGTACCAAGGCGGTTGAAGCCGGTTTCTACCTTCAGGTGAACCGCGGCTTTTTTGTTTTGTGCCACAGCGGCAGCACCCAGAAGCTTTGCCTGGTGGGCAGAAAAAACCGTTAAGGTGATGTTATGCTCCACCGCAAGGGGCAAAAGCCGGTCGGGGGTATAGCCCAGAACGAACAAAGGGGCATGGGGATAAGCCTCCCGCAGGGGCAGAGCCTCCTCCAGCCGGGCAACCGCTAAATAAGTGGCTCCATGGGCAAGGAGGGTGGGGGCAATGGCAACAGAGCCGTGTCCGTAGCCATTGGCCTTGATAACTGCCATGACGGCAGTGTTTTCGCCCACAAGGTGGCGAAAAGCATCCAGATTTTCTCCCAACTTCTTTAGAGAAACACGAATGACAGTATCTCCGGCGATCATAGCGGCCCCTCCATCAGCTTCCACACACCGGCAGAAAGCAGCCCAAGACCTGTAAGAATGCAGCCCTCGTTAGGTGCAAATACAGCACTGTGGAGGGATTGGAGGGGTTCACCGGGTGTTGCCGTGCCGATGCTGAAGTAACAACCTCTTGCGGCGTTGGCGAAGTAAGCGAAATCGTCCGCACCCAGGCTGGGGGTGTCCTTCAATACCACCTTGTCCGCTCCCAGAAGGGTCTTGGCTACATCTGCCATAAGGTGGGTAAGGGCGAGGTCATTTACAAGGGCGGGGTAATCATCCACCAGGGTTACTTCCGCTTCCGCTCCCACTGCGGAAGCCGCAGCCTGGGCGGTTTTGGTGACCAGATCCTTGACCTTCCGGGCGGTATCCATATCCAAGACCCGGATGGTACCCTTAAGATGCACTTCCCCGGCTACGATATTGCGCCCGGTGCCGCCTTCTATGGAGCCGATGGTAACCACTACAGGCTCCGTGGGAGCAGTGCGGCGGCTGTTTACGGTCTGCAGGGCGGTGATCACATGGGCGGCGGCTACGATAGCATCTACGCCCTGTTCGGGGTGTGCGCCGTGGCAGCCCTTGCCCTGCACGGTAATATCTAATTCAATTACCGCGGCGTTCATTTTTCCGGGGAGGAAGGATGCCGCCCCTACGGCCAGGGTGGGGGCAACATGGATGCCCAGCACCGCATCAACGGCGGGATCCTCCATGCAGCCCTCTAAAATCATAGTATTGGCACCGCCTACGGTTTCCTCCGCAGGCTGGAAAAACAGTTTTACGGCACAGCCCAGTTCTTCTTCCTGCGCCTTAAACATCTGCGCCGCACCTAATAAGAGGGCGGTGTGAATATCATGTCCGCAGGCGTGCATAACGCCGGGGTTTTTGGAGGCATAGGGAAGCCCGGTCTTTTCTTCAATGGGCAGAGCGTCCATATCCCCGCGGATGCCCACGGCCCGGGAGCCGTGGCCGATGGTGGCGGTGATACCGCCATTGCTGTGGGTGCGGTAAGAAACGCCCAATTCTTCCAGACGGGCCATGATCAAAGCCTGTGTGCGGTGCTCCTGCTGAGATAGCTCCGGGTATTGATGCAGCTCCCGGCGCAGCCGGACGGTGTTGTCCAGCACGCTTTGCGCAATGGCAAGATGATTCTTCATAGAAGCATCAGTCCTCTCGCTTGCCGTTAATAAAGACAGCGGTGGTCTTGGTTAGATAATGGAAGGGATGTCCGCTGAATACAACAATATCCGCATCCTTGCCTACAGCGATGGAGCCCAGACGGTCATCAACGCCGGCGATCTTGGCGGGATTGATGGTAATGGCGCGGAAGGCCTCCTCCTCGGGCAGTCCTTCACGCACCGTGATGGAAGCCAGATGGGGCAGCAGCCACAGGGCAACTACATCGTGGTCGGTGGCAATGGCAAATTCCACACCTGCGGCATGGAGGTCAGCGGCCATAGCCAAGGTGCCGCCTACGGTCTCGGGCTTGCCCGCAGGGCCGATACAGGGGCCAACAATGGGCATAGAGCCGGACTTGGCGATCTCGGGAATGACCCGGGAGCCCAGGGTGGTATGCACCGTGGAGACACGAAGGTTAAACTCTCTGGCAATGCGCAGGGCGGTGAGAATATCGTCTGCCCGATGGGCATGGATATGAGCAGGGATCTCCCTCTTGAGCAAGGGGATAAGAGCCTCCATTTCGGGGTCATACACATCCTCGCCCTTTTCCTTCTTGGCCAAATACCGCTGGGCATTGGTCAGGGTCTTGCGGAATACGGCGGCAACGCCCATACGGGTCATGGGGGTGCGGCCCTTGCTCTCGCCAAAGTTCCGCTTGGGGTTCTCGCCTGTGGCGCACTTAATGGCGCAGGGGGCCTTGACCACCATGCGCTCGGCATCGGTGTCGGTGCAGAGCTTCATAACAGCAGCCTGGCCGCCGATGACATTGGTGCTGCCAGGGCAGACTACGGCACTGGTAATGCCTGCCTGACGAGCCTTGGGAATGGCGATATCAAAGGGGTTGAAGCCGTCTACTACGCTCATGTCGGGGGTGACGGGGTCGGTGGTCTCGTTGCAGTCCTCACCCTCCCAGCGCAGACCTTCTTCGGAAATACCGATGTGGGTGTGGGCATCGATGAAGCCGGGCATGATGTAACCGCCCTTGGCGTCCAGCACTTCTCCGTCATAAGCGGGAGCCTGTGCCATGTCGCCGAAGCCGGTGATCACGCCGTTTTCAAAATCTACATAACCGCGCTCGAAGCGGCCGTTTTCAATGGTAAGCAAAATGCCGTTTTGGATTCTCATACAGAAAACCTCCAGTTAAACAGTCAAACTAAGGGGATCAGGAAAGTGATTCCTACCATAATTGCACCACAGACGGCCCGGGCGATGGCCCGGGCTGCGTCTACTTGCTTTTGGGTAAAATTCTCTTCCTTTGCCACAGTGGAAGCTGCAAGATCGTCGTCAAAATCTTCGCTATTCATGCGGAAGGAGGGCTTGTGCCGCTTCTTATCCTTGAAGCGGCGGAGAATATAAGGGGTTTTCGCCTTTTCTTTCTTTCTTCCTATGCGGAACGGGCGCATACCTGTCATTTTCAGGTAGGTAAACCAGCCCCAGCACAGCATAACGAAGCCGAAGGCACACATGGCATTGACCATGAAGATGCCGCCGCCCAGAAGTGCCCCTACTATCAAAGCAATGGCACACATAACGCCAAGGTAGGAGAAGGTGCGTCCATAGATCAGGCGAATATACTGCTTTTTATCCTTCTTATTCATGTTAGCCCATTGTTTGCAGCTCAGCACGGTAGCCCTCCAGCTCTTTTTCGTTGGCCAGAATGAAGTGACCGGGCAGGATCTCTACCCACTGAGGCTTGTCGGTGGAGTAGTCATGCATAGAGGGGTCATAGTGAAGCAGGGTCTTGTTGCGCTCGATATCCGGATCCGAATAGGGAATAGCGGAAAGCAGAGCTTTGGTATAGGGGTGCAGGGGATGACGGAACAGCTCCTCGCACTCCGCCAGCTCTACAATACGGCCCTTGTTAATAACCGCAATACGGTCAGAAATGAAGCGAACAACAGACAGGTCGTGGGCAATGAACAAATAAGTCAGGCCACGTTCCCGCTTCAGCTTGTTCAGAAGGTTGATAACCTGGGCACGGATGGAAACGTCCAGTGCGGAAATGGGCTCGTCGGCTACTACAAAGTCCGGATTCATGATCAGGCTTCGGGCAATGCCGATGCGCTGCCGCTGGCCGCCGGAGAACTCATGGGGGAAGCGGGAGGAGAACTCGCTGGACAGACCGACCTCAGCCATAATGGCCTCTACCTTCTTCATGCGGTCGGCCTCATTGGCAAAGAGCTTATAGTTATAAAGACCCTCGGAGATGATGTAGTCTACCTTGGCCCGCTCGTTGAGGGAGGCCATGGGATCCTGGAAGATCATCTGCATCTTCATCCGCAGCTCCTTGGCTCTGTGCCGGTTGATCTTGCCGGTGATGGGCTTGTCACGGAAGGTGATGCTGCCATCTACCTTGCTGTAGATCCGCATAATGGCGCGGCCAATGGTAGTCTTGCCGGAGCCGGACTCACCAACCAGGGACAGGGTTTCACCCTTATAGATGTCGAAGCTGACGCCGTTGACGGCCTTAAATTCCTTGCTGCCCAGCTTAAACTTAACAGTCAAGTCCTTGACCTGCAACAGCTTTTCGGCACCTTCATAGTTGAAAGGCTCCGTGGGCTTTTGCTCCTGCTTGATCTTGGCATGACGCTCGTCCAGCAGTTGCTTATACTCAGCGGCATAGGGGTGCAGAAGCCAGGTCTTGGCAAAGTGGGTGTCGGAGATCTGGAACATGGGGGGTTCTTCTTCAAAGTCTACCTCCATGGCATCAGGATTCCGGGGAGCAAAGGCATCGCCCACGATTTCCTTATACAGGCTGGGGGGAGTGCCCTTAATGGAATACAGGTCGTGACCCTTTACGCCCAACTGCGGCATGGATTGCAGCAGAGCCTTGGTGTAAGGATGTGCAGCCTCGTTGAAGATCTCATGTACTGTGCCGTATTCCACGATCTGACCGGCATACATAACACCGACCCAGTCGGCAACGTTGGCAACAACACCCAAGTCATGGGTGATGTAAACCACGGTCATTTTCAGCTCCCTCTGAAGTTCCCGGATCAGGCTCAAAATCTGAGCCTGCACAGTCACGTCCAGAGCGGTGGTGGGTTCGTCACAAATAAGGATCTCAGGACGGCAGGCAATGGCGGTAGCAATGACTACGCGCTGGCGCATACCGCCGGAGAATTCGTGGGGATACTGCTTATAGCGGGTCTCGGGATCCTGAATGCCAACCTTGCGCAGGATCTCCAAAGCTTCTGCCTTGGCTTCGGCGTGGGGTGTGCCAAAGTGCCAGGTAATGACCTCGGTGATCTGCTCACCGATGGTGCGGACCGGGTTCAGGGAGGTCATGGGATCCTGGAAGACCATAGCGATCTTCTTGCCCCGGATACGGAGCCATTCCTCTTCTTTGGTATACTGGGTCAGGTCTTCGTCCCGGTAGAGGAGCTTGCCTCCGGTGACTTTGCCGTTTTTGTCCAGCATACCGATGAAGGACTTGGTAAATACGGATTTACCGCAGCCGGATTCACCGACGATG
>DIRG01000105.1:0-4595 GCA_002427475.1 Mageeibacillus sp. UBA5442 | reverse complement strand
GCAGCCGGATTCACCGACGATGGCCAGAGTTTCCCCTTCGTAAAGATCCAGAGATGCCCCGCGGACGGCGGTCAGAGTCTTACCGCGAAGGTTAAACTGGATCTGCACATCCTGGGCAGAGAAGATGCGGGGGCCTAAATGTCCGTTTTGCTGCATACATTTCTCCCCCTTTCTTAAACGTGGTTGCGGGGATCCGATGCATCGGCAAATTTATTGCCGATCACATAGAACGCAACAGTAATAATGCAGAGAATGATGGTGGGCAGAAGCATCTGATAGGGGTGCAGAGTAAAGGATGCACGGCCGTGGTTAACGATGTTGCCCAGGGTGATGGCATCAACAGGCAGGCCGACACCAACGAAGCCAAGGAAGACCTCGGAGCCGATGGAGTAGGGAATACACAGAGCGGCTTCCATAATGATCAGGCTGATGATGTGGGGAATGATGTTCTTGGTGGCGATGCGGCGCATGGGAGTGCCCAGACACTGGGATGCCACATTATACTCGCTGTCACGAATGGACAAGATGCGGTTTCGGAAGAACCGGGCTTCCACGATCCAGCCACGGGATGCCATGGAGATAAAGAGGGTGAGATAGCTGGTGTTCATAATGTAGGCCAGCAGCACCAAATAGACCGTAGAGGGAATGTTGGTGATAACGTTATAGATCTCGATCATAATGGGGTCCAGCTTCTTATTGTAGCCCCAGATGGCACCAACGATCATACCAATGCCTACGTCGGACAGGGCGATACAGAAGGCCAGAATGAAGGAGTTACGGCAGCCGTACCAGGCACGGGCCCAGATATCACGGCCCAGGGTGTCTGTGCCGAACCAGTGGGCTGCACTGGGACGCTGATTCCATTCCAGAGGATTGAGAACCACCTTGTTGGGATCCACAGAGGAAAAAATGGGGTAGGCAAAGCCCATAACGATAATCAGGCCAATGAGGACGACCAAGGCAAGAACAGCCTTGTTCTTGAAGAAGGTGCGAATGGTGGAACGCCAGTAGGAATAGTTGGAGTAGCCGGTGTCTTCACTGAGCATATTGTCAAACACCGCTGCCCGGAACTTCAGGGGATTCAGCACGCGCTCAGGCTTTTTATTCTCTTTGTTTTCCATGTGCTTAACCCTCCTCTGTAAGCTTGATACGGGGGTCTACAGCCGCTACCAGCAGGTCGCCCAGGAATACGCCCAGAACGGAAAGCACGGCGTACATCAAAACGATGATCTGCACCAGGTTGTTATCCTGGCTCTTAATGGCAGTGGTGAGCAGGCTACCGGTGCCGGGAATGGCATAAAGACTCTCAATGACCAGAGAGCCGGAAATAATAAACAGCAGGTCGCTGGGCAGGTAAATGACCAGCGGAATGATCGCATTTTTGAAGATGTGCCGCTTCCAGACTTCCTTCTTGGGAAGACCCTTCACCAGCGCAAACTTTACATAGTCCCGGTTTTCCTCGTCCACCATAAACCGCCGCAGCCATAGAGCATACCAGGCGATACTGCCCAAAGACAGACAGATGACCGGCAAGATCCAGGACGAAGGATATTCTTTATCGAAGACCATGGGCAGACCGAACCACAAAGAGACCCAAACCTGAATAAAGAACAGATAGATCAGGTTGGGAACGGCTCGAACCACCAGAATATAGCCTGTGCCCAGACGGTCGCCCCAACGGTCCTTAAAGCGAACCATGAGCATACCAAGGGACAAGCCCAGAATAATACCCAGCAGCATACTGGTGAAACCGAATGCCGCAGTAACAGGGATCTTTTCAACAAGCAGGGTGGAGATGGGGACCTTGGGGTAAACCGTCAGGCTTCGACCCAATTCTCCGCGGAACAGGTTCTTTACAAAGCGGCCAAGCTGGATGATGGGATGATCCAGCAGACCTTGATTGCGCAGATAGCTCATGCGCGTAGCCTCGTCAGTTTCCTTAAGCATTTCCTGGGGGAAATAGCCGCTCAGGGGCATCAGCCGCAGCAGCATGAAGACCACTACGAAAACGATGCAGACCGTGAGCAAGGAGTTGAGGGCTCGTTTCATTACATATTTTCCCACGACAAACCTCTCGTTTCTACAGGACTAAAGGAATTTGTCAGACACAATGCACTGCCTTCATAACTTTACCCCCACCCTACCCCATGGGAGCAGGGCGGGGGCTGTATTGTTAGATGGTGTCAGTCAAATGATGACCGGAGGATTACTTGCCAGCCAGAGCAGCGGCGCGGTCTTCCTCATACTTGGCTTCCAGCTTTTCAAACTCTTCAAAGGTGATGGGCTCGGTGCAAACCAGAGCGCCCTTATACTTGGTGTTGCCGTACAGAGTCAGAGGAGAGGTGTAGGGCTCACAGTAGGTCATGTAGTAGCCACGCAGAGAGGAGATGAAGGGGATCACATAGCCGTTGTCGCACAGATATGCCTCGGCCTCTGCGAAGTACTGCAGGCGCTCCTCGAAGGTAGCGGCGCCCAGAGCCTTCTCGATGAGGGCATCATACTCGGGAACATTGTACTTACCAACGTTCTCGGCGCCATCGGTGGTCATACGGGTCAGGATGCCGGAGGGATCGGCGTAGCCGGTGGACAGGGAGTCGAAGTAGATATCGTAGTTCAGAGGATCGGCAACGGTGCCATAGGTCCAGCCACTGTAGGCCTGGATCTGGAAGTCGATGTACTCTGCACCGATGGATTCTTCGATCATAGCCTTGAACAGCTGAGCCATGATGATCTCGGCCTCGTCGTCAGTGCCGACGTAGCAGATGGTGACAGGCAGCTTGCCGTCAACATCGAAGGTGCAAACGGGGGAGTAGTCAACAGTGCCGGCTTCGCAGCCCTTGATGGTGCCGTCTTCGTTACACAGCTCGGCAACAGCAGCCAGCATGTACTCACGGGCCTTCTCGGGGTTGTTGTAGTTGGTTTCCTTGATGGCCTTCAGGGGCTCATAGTCGGTGTAGTCCTTACCGTTGCTGTCGAAGATAGCGCCTTCTGCGTTGATGGTGTTACGCAGGATACGGGAGGGATTTACGGGCTCACGGAGGGCACCCAGATTCTCACGGTTCATGGAATACTGCAGAGCCTTACGGAAGTTGACATTGTTGATGAAGATGTTGAACTCGGGGTTCTCACCGGCGAAGTCAAGCCACAGGTAGTTGGTGGAGAAGCTATGGCTGGTGGGCAGCAGGTTGTCTTCCCACTCAGTGCCCTTCAGGGACTGGTAAGCCTCGGATTCTACACTGGCGTAGTCGGTCTCACCGCGCTTGAACATTTCCAGAGAGGTGGTGCCATCGGGGATCATCTGATAGTCGACGGTCTTGATGGTGACCTTCTCGGCATCCCAGTAATGGGGGTTAGCAGTCAGGGTGATAGCCTTGTCACGCTCGAAAGCGGAAACATAGTAAGCACCGCAGTACAGCATATGCTGGTTGTCAATGGCGAAGTCTTCGCCCTGAGCCATGGCGTAGTCATACTCCACGGGCAGCAGCAGCATGCTGCTCTCGATCAGGGACAGGAAGTAGGGAGCGCTGCTCTCCAGAGTATACTCAACGGTATACTTGTCGATTGCCTTAACGCCAACCTTCTCGTCGAAGGAAGCAACCACGTCCTCACGGTTCTGGTCAGTAATCAGGCCGCTGTCGATGTCGTCCAGAGTCCAGTAGTAGTCATACAGACCGGAGATCAGGTTACGGACAACGCGCAGGGAATATGCGCCGTTGAGGGGATCGCCGATGTAGCGGATGCCGTCGACGAAGTCCTGAGCGGTGAGCTCATACTCGGTCTCGGCGCCGGTGTGGTCGATCCACTTCAGGCCTTCACGGATCTTGAAGGTCCAAACGGACTGGTCGGCGTTGGTGGTCCAGCTCTCAGCCAGAGAGGGACGGTATACGCCATAGATGTCGGGCTCTACCAGACCGTCGATACAGTTGGAAACGATCTCACGGACGGTAGCATAAGCGGTGGAGTAGTAGTTGAAGGATGCGTAGGAAGAGGAGAAGTAGGTCTTATAGACATCTTCATACTCTACCTTGCCCTTGCCGTTGCCTGCAGGAGCAGTCGCGTCATTCACTGCAAGTGGATCTGTTACAGTAGGCTCTTCCTCTTTGTCACAAGCTACAGCCAGTCCCAGCACCATAACCAACGCCAATAGTAATGCTGTTAGTTTTTTCATTCTTCTTCCTCCGTTTTGTTTCTGATGTTTTGATCTTGTTATTCTTTTTAATTTTTTATGTTTATTAGATTTGATAATTCCATCATTAAATAATGTATGTAATAATGTAAAAATTGCTTCCAATAAACAAGCCCTTTGTGATAGAAATCGTTTTCCTAACAATATGCTTACAAACTTCTATCCTTTTTGACAATCTAGACCGATTATGTGATATCTGACTAAGTTTAGATCGTCTTTTTTCTATTTTCTTACTAATTAGGCCTATCTTATCATTCGTATTTGCCTTTTGCAACAAAATATCATATCAAATTAATCAAATTTTGTAGTAAACGTTTACTAGATTATAAGAAAAACTATGAAATTTAATTTTTGAATAATATTTGATAAATACAAAAATCTTAGACAATCGAGTAGGAGGCTAGTCATT
>DIRG01000080.1 GCA_002427475.1 Mageeibacillus sp. UBA5442 | reverse complement strand
TGTCCGCATCATTCCTCAGTCGGAGACCTTCGCTGAAAGCAATCTCATCATTTGGATGCCCCTGTGCATACTCGTGTCTGCGGTGGTCTTTGTCTTAGCTGTGCGGATTGAGAGATCGAGAAGGGGTAAAGGGATGTTCGTGGAACAAAGCGAGGCGGCTTTCTTGAGAGACAGGAAACACAACCTCGATGTAGCCCGCATACTCACGATTGTTATAATCGCCGTGGTACTATTGCTTTTGATCGGCAATATTTATTTGGATCTTAACAATGAAACCTTGGCGGATTACGCAGCATTACAGTTTGTCACAGTGGTCAAGTACCTCTTTATGCTTTATGTGCTTTATCGCTTAAGCAGCAATCTTTATCATTTGATAAAGAGGAAGAACGTCAACATGATCAAGTGGAGTTCAAATTTCCTCTTTGTTGTTCTGTTGATTGTTTTCTTGCTTGTTGAAATGGAGTTCTTTATTAGAATTCCTGTAGCAGTCATATGGCTAGTTCTGGTGACTTTGTCTAACGTGACAATATCCTATATCAACGAATAAGCGGTATGTTTCCGCAAAAGTAAAGGCCGGGCGATTGCCCGGCCTTTTTAATATCTCTTGTTTGTGCGTTTAGAATCCTCTGAAGAAAAGCCAGATGAAGAGCAGGAAGGCTGCTACCAGTACGAGCAAAGCAGGCAGAAAGACGAGGACAGCTGCAATCATCATGGAGAAGATGTTCTTCATGTTTTCCTTGCGTTCTTCCTTTTTGAGCTTTTTTCTGCGTTCGATTTCTTCGTCACTATCATCGGCTAGAGGATAGTAGTCCATCTCAGCGTCGTTTCTATCGTCACCGGTATCTTGAGGCAGAGTTTCATTGCCAAGATTATTCTCAGTTTCTCTGGCTTCGCGCTGTTCACGCTGCAGTTCAAGTATTCTGTCTACTTTAGACTTTTTAAACATCAAAGTTATTGTTCTCCGCTTTTATAGACGGTCCACGAGTGAACCGATATAGGCAATAGTATCACATAAGGGCTTTTCAGTTGAAATGTCAACACCTGCGGTACGAGACAATTCTAGCGGATCTTTGGTTCCGCCTAAAGCCAAAGTGTCTAGCCAGTCCTGAACGGCGGCTTCACCTTCTTGTTCAATGCGAAGGCTGACGGCTGTACCGACGGTGAGCCCGGCGCTGTAAGTGTAAGGATAAAGTCCTCTGTAATAGTGAGGTTGTCTCATCCAAGTGCGCTCGGCACCGGATGTCATCTCTACTTCGTCGCCCCAGAATTCTTGCAGGGTCTTGAGGAAGAGGTGATCCAGGTCATCGGCGGTCAACGCTTTCCCTGCAACGACTGCACGATAGACTTCTCTTTGCCAGTGAGCTTCGAGGAAGTGGGTGACGAAGTTATGATAATAGGTATTTGAAACCATCTGTGCAGCTACTTGTTTTTCCACATCGAGGTCATCGCTAGACTTAATCAAGTATTGCGACATCAGTGTTTCATTGAAAGTTGAAGGAGCTTCAATGAAATAGAGCGAGGGGCTAGCATTTGTAATATTGTTCTTCGCTCTGGATAGCTCCGCCTGGGCGGCATGCCCCAATTCATGGATGATGGTGAACACGTCCGGCATTTGGCCCGTCCAATTGAGCAGGATATATGGGTGTGTATACATGGAGGAAGAACAGAAACCGCCGGTGCTCTTGCCTTCATTCTCGGCAAAATCCATCCAGCGTTCGTCAAAGGCGCGTTTAGCAATGTTCTGATAATCGGTTCCCATTACTTCTAAAGCGCCGAGAACCAGCTCTTTGGCTTCTTCTCTGCTGACGGTGATCGATTTATCCCGCAGGGGAGGCAGTTTCAAATCAGCGTAGGTCACGCGATCCAGTCCCCAGTTTTCGCCCAGTTTTTTGGCGTATTTGCGCATATGAGGTGCTAGCTGTTCCATAGTTACATCAATTTGGCGATGATAGAGAGACTCGCCTACGTCTTGGTTTCGCAGTAGATAGGTGAAGACGTTTTCATAAGAGCGCCGTTCAGCTAATAGGACATCTTGCTTAACATGAGCATAGTAACCTGTTGCCATTGTGTTGCGATATTTGGCTAGGTTTTCTGAAAAGACACGGAAAGCTTCTCTGCGCACAGCAGTGTCTGCGTGCATAGCGTAATATTCTTCATAAGCGGCAAAACTCAGTGAATAGGTTTCACCGTTGACTTCAAAGTCGGGGAAGGAGAGGTCCGCGAACTTAGCTGCTTCGTACACTTGCTCCGGCAAAGAAACAGTTGCTCCGTCTAGGGCTGTCAGCAGCTCCTCGCTTTCAGCAGAAAGGCGGTGAGGTCGTTTGCGCAAATGGTCGTTGAAATATTTAGCGGATCCCGGCTCTTTCTCTATCGCCTCCTTGATAATTTTTTCATCAACTTCCTCTAACTCGCTTTCGTAAAAGCTGATGTCGCTCGAAAGTTTGGACACGACATTATTGCTTAGCATGTTGCGCCGCATTTTTTCCTGATTAGTCATATCGACGGAATAATCGAGGAAGGCTAACGAAGCAACTTCTACCGCGTCGCTGATCAGCTGCACCAGAGCGCGCCAAGATTCCAGCAGAACATCTGCACTTTTATTGCCGGCAATTTTCTCGCGATAACGAGCTACAAAGTCAGCGGCATCTTCCTGCAATTTCTTTTGAGCCTGATCATACTCTTCAAAAGAGCTGAAAATGTGACTCAGATCCCAAGTGTCTTCTACACGTACTTCACTTCTTTTTGTCATGTTTTTCCTCACTTCGATATCTATCTCTTTGCGATTTCTAGTGGCAAGTAGGAGCTCCATGCTTTAATAAGCACTCTTATATGCTCTCTATTGTCTTGCACAATTCTGTTCAATGTCAAGGGAGCTTAGCTTTAAATTTTCACAAGCTATGGATCAAAGCAATGAAAAAGCAGCTTCAACATACTTGCGGTATAGCACACGTTGAGGTATTGTGTAAGTACAGTTGAAAAAGAGGAATTTGTTTTCAGAAATTAAAGTTCCTAATCTCTTCAGAGGAGGCTGTAATGCGAACGATTGATACCGGTATTCTGACCGAAAAGGTTAGAGAGATGTGTAGGCCGCTGGCCATGGAATTGCCAGCTGATGTGAAGGCATGTATGGAGGCCGCGCGTTCTAGGGAAGATTCTGTTACTGCTGTTTCTGTTCTAGGAGACATTCTGGACAATGCAGAGCTAGCCGACCGTGAGAGCATACCTATGTGTCAAGATACAGGCGCATCTGTTGTTTTTCTTGAGATCGGACTTGATGTCCACTTCAATGGCGACCCTTATGCAGCTATCAATGAAGGCATCCGCCAAGGCTATGAGAAATATTATCTGCGCAAATCTATAGTAAAAGATCCCATAAGAAGAGTTAATACCGGAGATAATACTCCGGCCTTTATCAATACCACATTAGTTCCCGGCGATAAGGTGAAGCTGACGCTGATGGCCAAAGGTTTCGGCAGTGAGAATATGAGCAGGCTGAAGATGCTCGTGCCGGCTGATGGACGTAAAGGCGTCCGAGACTTTGTCTTGGAGACAGTCAGTATGGCGGGACCTAACGCCTGTCCTCCTTTTATGGTAGGAGTGGGTATTGGTGGAACTTTCGAACAGGTAGCTTTAGCTGCGAAACGTTCTCTCTTGCGCAGTTTGGATTCAACTAATGAAGACCCGTATTACGCCGAGTTTGAAGCAGAATTGTTGCGTGAGATCAATGAACTGGGTGTAGGACCGCAAGGTTTTGGCGGCAGGACAACAGCTTTAGCTGTGACAATTGAAGCCTTACCCACGCATATTGCCGCTTTGCCGGTCGCTGTTAATATTCAATGTCATGCTATTCGTCATCAGGAGGTAATTATCTAATGGCTGCAGAAATTTCCGTTACAACTCCATTAAGTGAAGACAAAGCACGCGAATTACGTGCCGGAGACCGCGTTCTCTTGTCAGGCTATATCTTTACCTTACGCGATGCCGGCCATGCTCGCTTGTTAGAGAGCCTCGATAAAGGTGAAGACTTGCCCGTTGATTTGCAGGATGCCGTTATGTTTTACGTAGGGCCATCTCCTGCTTCGCCGGGGCATGTGATAGGCTCAGCCGGACCGACTTCTTCCTATCGCATGGATCCGTATACACCTCCTTTATTAGAAAAAGGACTGCGCGGTATGATCGGTAAGGGGCATCGTTCTCCAACCGTGATCGAATCTATGAAAGAAAACGGTGCCGTCTATTTTGGTGCTATTGGTGGCGCCGGTGCGCTAATTTCCAAGACCGTTACGTCGGCAGAAGTTATTGCCTACGAGGAACTGGGGGCGGAAGCCATGCGCTGTCTTCAAGTTAAAGACTTACCGCTTACTGTGGTGATTGACTCGGAAGGCAATAATCTTTACGAAACCGGGCCGGACGCTTGGAAGGAAGCGCAGAAGTAAAGCCCTATGGCAGCAGCAGACGACAAAGCTAATTCTGTTCCTCTGTATCTGCTCCTGACTGAGCGGATTAGAGAGCAAATCCGAAGTGAGGAATTTCCGGAAGGGGCTAAGTTGCCCTCGATTCGTGAAGCGGCGAAAGAGTACGATGTTTCCGTCGGCACAATTCGCCATGTGTATACCCTTTTGGAGCAGGAAGGGCTTATTATTGTCGATCGTGGTCGCGGCACTTTCGTTAGGAGCCCGGAACAGCACGATCAGGAAAGCCGCAAACAAAACGCTTTGGATTCCATCGACAAGATGTTGGAAACTTTGTCGCAGAACGGTTTTTCTTCACAGCAGGCACAAATATTATTTGAATTGCGATTGCGCCAGCGTGAGTCAATGACGAGACCGGTTCGCGTTGTGGTGGTGGCGAAGTCACCTGAAGAACGCACCATACTAGGTCGCTCGCTGGACACTATACAGCAGGCGGAAATCTACCGCATGTCCTTTGACGATCTTATTAGTAGTCCGGAACGTATTGCTTACGGTCCGGATTTTTTATCTTATCCCATAGCCTTAGAAAACGAATTGGATGAATTAAAACTGCCTCAGGTGCAGCGATTGCCGGTTTCCATTACTTTGGAACGGCAGTCAGCAATAAAAATGGCAGAGATTATTTCTCTGGGAAAACTAGGGATTATGAGCGTTAGCCGCAGCTTTATGAGTGTTATGCATGCTCAGTTGAAGCAGTTTTTCGGAGAAAGCTTGTCTTACGAGAACATGCTGCTCGGTGACAGCAACAAAACGGCTGAGTTCATTGCCAATAAAGATGTCCTGCTTTTACCCGCTTCGGTTCAGAACTTTATCGATTCGGAAGAGCTGGCCTGCTTGCGTCAGGCAGCCAAAGAAGGGCAGAAACAGGTCTATATGGAGTTTACTTGTGATGAGGGCTCCATGATTTACGTAAATCGTTCGGTTCAGGATTGTTATCGTGAACTGCGTACCCATATAAGTAATGGAGGATAAATAGGAATGGCAGAAAAAAACGGCAAAAAACTTGTCATCGGTGTGATCGGTGCAGACGTGCATGCGGTGGGAATCCGCATTTTGGATTACGCCTTCACTGAGGCCGGCTTTGATGTAACAAATTTGGGAGTAATGGTGTCACAGGAGGAATATGTCAACGCAGCCGTTGAAACTGCAGCTGATGCGATTATTGTGTCTTCGCTCTACGGGCACGCCGAGCTGGATTGTCGTGGCTTGCGCCAGAAGCTCGACGAAGCCGGCTTGGAAGATCTCTTGCTCTATGTCGGCGGCAATATAGTAGTCGGCAAGCAGGATTTCACGGAAGTTGAGGAGCGTTTCAAAGCTATGGGCTTCGATCGTGTCTTTCCGCCCAGCACACCACCGGAAGAGGCCTTGAAATGGCTGAGCATTGATCTAGGAGTGGAGTAAATGGGAGCTGTTCTCCTTATCGATTTCGGTAGCACTTGGACCAAGCTGACAGCAGTTTCGCTGGCCAGCGAAACTCTGCTGGGTTCTGCGTCCGCCTTTACTACCGTCGAAGAGGACATCACTATCGGCTTGGAAGAAGCGATGGGCGTATTGGAGAAGAAGATCGGCCCGCAGAAATATGACAATATCTGGGCTTGCTCTTCTGCCGCCGGTGGCTTGCGTATGCATGTTTCCGGTCTCGTGCCGGAATTGACGGCCGAGGCAGCCCGCATGGCTGCGTTGGGAGCAGGAGCTAAGATCGAGCAGGTTTTTTCTTATGAATTGACGAAGCAGGATCTCGCTCTGATCGAGAACAATAAACCGGACATATTTCTTCTCGTTGGCGGAACAGATGGCGGCAATAGAGATTACATCGTAGGCAATGCCGGAAAACTAGCCGGACTCAGTGTGCGTTTCCCCATTATCTATGCCGGTAATCGCAGTGCGTTGGATGAGTGTTCGGAAATATTAAGAGATTTCCCGCTAACGGTGTGTACGAATGTGATGCCGAGCTTTGGTGAGCTGCAGACGGAAGCAGTGCAAAAGGAGATACGCAATCTCTTTCTTACGCAGATTATTGAAGCTAAAGGCTTGACCAAAACCAGAGCCTTGCTGTCCGGGATCCTCATGCCTACGCCCTCCGCTATGCTTTCTGCGATGACGTTGTTGGCCGAAGGCACGGAGACAGAAGCGGGTATAGGTTCTCTGCTGGGGATTGATGTTGGTGGAGCTACTACAGATGTATATTCCATCGCTGATGGTTTGCCGCAGGACGTGCAGGTGATGCTCAAAGGACTGCCCGAACCCCACGCCAAGCGGAGCGTCGAAGGTGACATCGGGATGCGCCACTGTATTGACGGCATCATTGCCGAACGGGGTCTGGAAAACCTGGCTGCCGATTGTAGTCTTGCTCCGACTAGAGTCAGAGAGCTGACCGCAAAGTTCAGCCAAGCAAAGTATATAATTCCCTCTTCGCAAGAAGAAGAAGCTTTTGAATTAGCTTTGGCAAGAGCAGCAGTTGATGTGGCCAGCCGTCGTCATAGCGGGAAGCTGCAGGAAGTATATACTCCTACAGGCTTGGCTTATGTACAAACAGGTAAGGATCTGTGTTCATTGGAACAGATAGTTCTCAGCGGTGGAGCACTGATACATGCTAAAGAGCCTCTGACGATCGCGAGCGCCGCCTTGTTTGATACTGCAGTACCGACATCGCTGCGGCCGCTGCGGGCGCGAGTCTGGCGCGACAGCAAATATATCCTGTCGGCAATGGGCGTCTTGGCGGAGAAAGAAGCAGATATAGCTTTACGGATTATGAAACGAGAACTGGAAAATATCGGAGAGATTTTTTCAGAGAAAAATTAAATGGAAAACTAAAAACTTATCTTAATCGAGAGGTAAAAAATGCAAGAATTACAGAATAAAAAATGGACCCGTGATGAATTCGAGAATGTCAGGAAAGATGTACTGACGCAGTGGCACACAGGAAAAGAAGTGGATCTGGAGAAGGCGATCGCTTATCAGAAGGGTTTGCCTAAGCGGAAAATCTTCAGCCATGTTCTGAACAAGGCCAAGGAGGAGGGCATCACTCTGACGCAGCCTCGGGCCGGAGTGCCGCTGGTTTTGGATCAGATTAAGCTCTTGCAATATCTGCAGGACGAAGGTGAAGCTGATCTTTTGCCGACAACTATTGACAGTTATACAAGACAGAACCGGTATAAAGAGGCAGAAATCGGCATCACTGAATCGGTGAAAAGTAATAAATCTATGCTGAACGGATTCCCTGCTGTTAACCACGGTGTTTCAGGCTGTAAGCAGCTGATTGAATCATTGGATACTCCGATTCAAGTCAGACATGGTACGCCGGATGCGCGGCTTTTGGCAGAGATTACTTATGCCGGAGGCTTTACGAGTTTTGAAGGCGGCGGGATTTCTTACAATATCCCTTACGCAAAAGATGTTTCTCTCGAAACTACGATTCGCGACTGGCAGTATGTTGACCGTTTGACCGGCATCTATGAGGAAGCCGGCTGCCCCATCAACCGCGAACCTTACGGTCCTCTGACCGGAACCTTGGTGCCGCCTTTTGTTTCACACAGTGTGGCGATTATTGAAAGTCTCCTTGCAGCCGAACAAGGCGTGAAAAACATCACTGTCGGCTACGGACAGTGTGGGAACCTGGTACAGGACGTGGCAGCGATGGAAACCTTGCATAGCCTGACTGAAGAGTATTTACGCAAATACGGTTATGGCGATGTCGAAGTAACGACGGTGCTGCACCAGTGGATGGGCGGTTTCCCGGAAGACGAAGCTAAGGCTTTCTCAGTAATAGCCTGGGGCAGTGTGGTTGCAGCTCTTTCGCACGCGACCAAAGTCATAGTCAAGACGCCGCATGAGGCTGTCGGAGTGCCGACGAAAGAAGCCAATACTGCCGGCCTGCTTTGTACTAAACAAACCATTAATATGCTGGGTGATCAGCATCTCAATACCTACAGCCTGAAGGATGAAAAAGTCATCATTGCTTCTGAAACTCGCTGTGTTGTGGACCGTGTGATTGAGCTGGGTCAGGGCAATCTGGCACAGGGCGTGATCCTCGCAGTCGGTTCCGGGGTGCTGGACGTTCCCTTTGCACCCAGTCGTTATAACGCCGGCAAAATGCTTCCCGCGCGCGACAACGAAGGTGCGATCAGGCTTTTCCATGTCGGTAATATTCCGTTGACAAAAGAGCTGAAGGATTTCCATCAGGAGAAAATGAATGAGCGGGCACGCTATGAAAACCGCGAAGCATCATTCCAGATGGTCATCGACGATGTCTATGCTATCAGCAAGGGCAGACTGGTCGGCAGACCTAGATAAAAGTAGCAGGAGAAAAGCATGAGAATAAAGCAATTAATTTGTGCCCCGGGCAGAACCGGATTTTACTTTGATGACCAGAAGGCGATCAAAGCCGGTGCGCGTATGGACGGGAATATCTATATCGGTGAGGCAAAGACGGACGGGTTTACCTCGGTCAGACAGGCTGGGGAATCAGTCTCACTGATGCTCATACTGGAGGACGGGCAGATCGCTTATGGCGATTGCGCTGCTGTTCAGTATTCCGGTGCCGGAGGGCGTGATCCGCTCTTCCTGGCCGCTGATTTTATCCCGCTGATTGAAAAGGAAATCGCGCCTCTCTTAGTGGGCAAGGAGCTAGGTAGTTTCCGCGAGATGATGGATTTGGTGGAAAATTTCCATACTGCTGACGGCAAAAGGCTGCACACGGCAATTCGCTACGGTCTCTCTCAGGTTCTCTTGGATGCGCTGGCTAAGGCAGGTAAGAAGATGATTTGCGAGGTAGTGGCTGAAGAGTATGATCTGGATGTCAGCACTGCTCCTATTCCGATTTTCTGCCAGTCAGGGGACAGTCGTTATGAAAATGCTGACAAGATGATTATCAAGCAGGCTGATGTCATGCCTCATGCTTTGATCAATAACGTTCAAGAAAAATTAGGCAACAAAGGTGAGCTGCTACAGGAATATCTTGCCTGGCTGAGCGAGCGCATTCAGACGTATCGCTTGGATCCGGAATATAATCCTGTTTTGCATATTGATGTCTACGGAACTATCGGTCAGGCTTTTGGCGACGAAAACTATGTCGATATGGCTGATTACTTGGAGACTTTAGTTGAGGCTGCTGCGCCTTTTCACTTGAGGATTGAAGGACCGATGGATGGCGGCAGTAAGGCTGAGACGATAAAGCACTTGTCGGCGCTGAGTACTTTGGTGGATGAGCGCGGTATCGCAGTGGAACTGGTTGCGGACGAGTGGTGTAATACCTATCAAGATGTGGTCGATTTTGTAGATGCCGGAGCAGGACACATGATTCAGGTGAAAACGCCTGATCTGGGCGGCTTACATAAGACGATCGAGGCCACGCTCTACTGTAAGGAAAATGGTGTGAAAGCCTATCAAGGAGGAACCTGCAACGAAACGGTCCGTTCGGCTCAGATTTGCACCCAGGTAGCTATGGCCACTCAGCCGGATCAGATTCTGGCGAAGCCGGGCATGGGTGTGGATGAGGGCTTGATGATTGTCTACAACGAGATGCAGGACATCCTCGCCCTGAGACGGGCACAGTAAGGAAGGGAGTCCAAAATGAACCCGACTAAGGTGGCAATTGCCGGAACTCTTGAATCGAGTGATGTTATGGTGCGAGTTAGGCCGGCAGAAGCTTTGACTATTGAAATTAAATCGCCGGTATTGGAGCAGTTTGGTGAGGCTATCCGCAAAACCGTTGTTGAGGTTTTAGCTGAGCGGGACGTCACTGCCGCTGATATCGAAGTGGTCGATCGCGGCGCTTTGGACTGCACGATTCGGGCTCGCCTGGAAACGGCTCTTGAACGGGCCCTGGAATAAGGAGAGATATATGCGGCGCTCATTACTATTTTTGCCCGGCAATCAAGCCTCGATCATTCAAAACGGTATGGTTCTGCCGGCTGATGCCTTGATTTTTGATCTGGAAGATGCTGTGGCTCTGGACGAGAAGGACAGCGCGAGGAATCTGGTCGCCTCCGCTTTGCGCCATCTAGATTTCGGAGAACACGAAAAGATTGTCCGCATCAACGAGGACTGCAGCTTGCGCGATGAGGATATCCGAGCTGTAGTTTTGGCGGGTGCCGATACTATCATGCTGCCGAAGGTTGTAGGCTCTGCTCTCTTGAAAGAGATCGCTGCATTGCTGACTGAAATCGAACGCGAAGCTGAGATAGAAGTCGGTCGAACTAAGCTGCTACCTTTGATCGAAACTGCTGCAGGGATCGAATTTGCGTATGAAGCCGCCACCGCTAGTGAGCGTGTGGTTGCCTTGGCTTTGGGTGGAGAAGACTTGGCAGTCGATCTCGGCTGTAAGCGTACTAAGGAGGGTAGGGAACTCCTCTACAGTCGACAGCGTTTGATCATTGCCGCTCATGCCGCCGGTATAGAGGCGATCGATACGCCTTATACGGATGCGCACGATAATGCAGGCTTACTAGAGGATGCCCTCTTAGCGAAATCACTGGGTTTTAGCGGCAAGCTTGTAATTTCTCCTCACCATCTGAAGGGTGTGCATCAGGCTTTTACGCCGACTAGAGCAGAAATCGACTATGCGTTGGAAGTGATTGAGGTCATGGAAGAGGCGCTTCGTTCCGGCTCTGGTGCCGTGTCTCTGCGGGGGAAGATGGTTGATAAGCCGGTGTACGAACAGGCGCAAAAAGTCGTGGCAATTGCTCGTGCGAGCGGTATTTTACAGGCAGAGGAGGGGGGCGGCCAATGCTAAGTAAAGAATATAGTGAGATTAAAAAAGCGATTCAGGCTTCACCGCTTGAAGACGGTATGACTGTTTCTTTTCATCATCATCTGCGCAACGGTGATTACGTCCTGAATATGGTGATGTCGGTGATTGCAGATTTGGGTTTCAGGGACCTGACTGTCAATGCGAGCGCTCTTTTCACATGTCATGCGCCGCTGCTTGAACATATTAGGGAAGGCGTTGTCACAGGCCTCGAATGCAATTATATGGATGCGACTCTGGGCGAGGAGATCAGTCGCGGCTTGCTGGCAAAACCTGTAATTTTCCGCAGTCACGGTGGTCGTCCGGCAGATCTCGCCCGCAAAGATGCGCAGATCGATGTCGCTTTTATCGCTGCCTCGAGCGCTGATTGTGCAGG
>DIRG01000045.1 GCA_002427475.1 Mageeibacillus sp. UBA5442 | reverse complement strand
CACGTAGTGGATAAAAGAGCCGGTGTCCTCTCCGGTGGTGAGCTCAGCAAATTAAGTTTTGCGAAATTGTTTATTTCAGATTGCAATGTTCTGCTGATCGACGAGCCGAGCAATTATCTCGATATTCCTTCCTATGAGGCGATTGAATCACTTCTGCTTGACTTTGAAGGCAGCATGCTTTTTTGTAGCCATGACAGCTATTTTTTGCAGACAATTGCAGAGGAGATATGGGAAATTAAGGATAAAAAGTTACAGATGATTTGATGAAAAAAATATGGCTGCGTTTGCTAATTTTTCGCTATGGCTGGGATTAGTAAAAGACCTTCGCAAAAATTGTAGTGAACCCCTGAGTCCGGACACGGAGAAAGTAGTTTACTGCAAAATATTTATAGTGCCATTTCTTTGTATTGTCGGTGTTTGACGAACAGGATCAAGATCAATAATATTTAATTAAGAGCTATATGACCATTGAGGTGAGGTGTAGAAAAATGAGCGCTGCTGTAAAACAACCAACATACAAACGGCAACGCTTTTTGTTGTCTTTCGTCCGTCAAATTAACAGATCCGTGTCAGCTAATGACTTGCAAAAGCTGATTTTCCTTTACACGATGAAAAATGATTCGAAGTATTATGAATTTGTTCCATACAAATTTGGCTCATATTCGTTTCAGCTTGAAAAAGATTTGGATGTTCTGCAAAGGAATGGTTTTGTTAACGTGGATTATGTAGAGGGAAGCAAAATGATTAAAGCTGCTGGAGATTACGCAAAAGAGGATTCTTTTCAGATAGCTAGAGAGCGCGGCGATGCACTTATCCGTCGCACATATCGTGAGTATCCTTACTATACGATCAACAGCGAAATTCTATCTCGCCTATTTCAAGGAGACGAGTTAAAACGGTTTATCTCAGAGAGAGAAGCTTACGCGAAGACTAAGCAAACTTTATTTACTATTGGCTATGAGGGGAAAAGCATTGAGACTTTCATTAATACCTTAATACATAACGATGTACGTTTGGTATGCGACGTACGGAAAAACCCCTTAAGCCGCAAGTTTGGATTTTCTAAGAGAAAACTTGAACACATCACTAATGCGGTTGGGATTAAGTACCTTCATATCCCTGATCTCGGCATTGAATCATCCCAGCGAAGCTCGCTTGAAACTTCAGATGACTACAAGAACCTCTTCGCAGATTACGAAAAGACACTTCCAAGTAGGGAAACTTCACTTGATGAGGTTTACGCACTACTCCAGCTGCACGAGCGTATCGCATTGATGTGCTTTGAGCTTGAACCTGACATGTGTCATCGACATATCATTAGGGATAATATCGTTAGCACGCATAAAGTAAAAAGTGCGGATGTGTGATCATGAAGAAAAAGCGCGTTTTTATTTTGGTCAAAACTTATCCGACTATTTCAGAGAAATATTCGGAGTTGGTGTGCACAGCAGGAGTCCTAGATGACGGCTCGTGGATACGCCTGTACCCCATGCCGTTTAGACTTCTCAATGATGAACAGAAATACCCTAAATATTCATGGGTCGAGATGGAAGCTGAGCGTAACTTTTCAGACTTTCGGCCAGAATCTTACCGTCCTAATACAAACACATTAGTTGTTGAACCAAAACCAAGAAAAGCTAATTGGAATGAGCGGCAACAAATCATATTCAAGAATACACCGGTGTACACCAATTTGGCTGCTCTCATAGCAGAAGCTAAATCACCTTCTCGGACTTCACTCGCCATTTTCAAACCAACGCGAATCCTTGATCTCGTTATTGAGCCTGACAGCAGGGAATGGAACCAGAAAAAGTTAGAAAGCCTTCAATGGCAAACTAAACAGTTAGATCTATTTAAGACTATCGAGGAACTCGAGGAAGAATTTCGTGTAGTGCAGAAGATTCCTTACAAGTTTTCCTATAGTTTTGAGGATGATACTGGCAAGAAATCCAAGCTGATGATAGTGGATTGGGAAATAGGAATGTTGTATCTAAACTGTCTCAAAAGAACGAATGACGAAACTCTGGCAGTTGCGAAAGTTAAAGAAAAGTACTACGACTATTTTTTAAATCGAGATTTATATTTCTTTCTAGGAACAACTTTAAAATATCATAATTTTGCCGCCAATCCATTTATTATCATTGGTGTTTACTATCCACCGATGCCACAAGAGAGTAAACAAGTGAGCTTTTTTTAGAGTGTCCAATAGTGCTGACAACAAGGCCAAAATAAGCTAGGATTTCTCTATCGCAGACCGAAACTTGGAGGTAGCTTGTGCTTCAGACAGAACGCTTGAGATTAATTCCACAGACCATGGCTAATTTATATTCTACTCATGTTTATGCTAGTGATCCCGAAAACACGCGCTACATGATTAACCTGCCTAATGAGACGATTGAGGATACGATGGCTTTTCTGCAACGTGCCGAGAGAGAGTGGTTTCAGCCAATTCCGCATTTTTATGAATTTGCGATCATGCTCGGCGACACGCACATAGGAGCTATGTCAACTTCTCGCAAGGGGGAAGATGGAGTTTTTGAGCTCGGCTGGATTCTCGATCGTCGTTACTGGGGCCAAGGTTACGCTTTTGAAGCCGCTACAGCTCTTGTGGCTTTTACTAGGGACGAGCTGGGCGCCAAACGCATCATTGCTCACTGCGATGGTGAGAATATTCGCTCCAGCCATTTGATGGAAAAGCTGGGAATGAAAGAAGTTGGGCGAACTTCAGATCGCAACAATGTGTCTTCCAGCAAGGTAAGTGTTGAACTCGAGTATACTCTGGACCTCTAGGGGCTAGGCTTGTGTCCGGGTGGATTGTGTCTGATTTTATTTTTGTTAGCAAAAAAGAGATAAAACTCGGCTGGTCGGGCGACTCGAAGTACTGCGTCACGACTGCGGATGGAAGCAAATATTTGCTGCGGATTACTCCTGCCGCAAAGGCATCACGTGTGGAGGAAATATTTGAACTGCAGAAGAGCTTGGTGGATTTAGGCGTAAATATGCCACGGCCTTTGGAATATGACAGCTGCGACGGAGGTGTCCATTCGCTTTATACTTGGGTTGAGGGTGAGGATGCGGATAATGTGCTTCCTCTCTTAAGCGAGTCTCAGCAGTACGCCTATGGCTTAGAGTCCGGCAGGCAGCTCAAGCTGATACATAGTCTGCCTGCTCCTTGTGATCTTCCGGACTGGCAGACGAGATTTGGCGCTAAATCTGATCGCAAAATTGAATTGTATCGCTCCTGCCCCATTCAATTTGCCGGTGCTGAGCATCTGATTTCCTATATTGAGAGCAACCGCCACTTGCTGGCGGATAGGCCGCAGTGTTTTCAGCATGGTGATTATCATCACAAGAACATGATGATCGAGGATGGCAAGCTGATTATCATTGACTTCGATCGCTATGACTATGGCGATCCTTGGGAAGAGTTTAACCGCATTGTGTGGTCGGCACAGACGGTGCCGGCTTTTGCGTCCGGTCAGGTCGACGGCTATTTTGAACACGAAGTGCCGTTTGAGTTTTGGCAACTGTTGGCTTTTTACATCAGCAGCAATACGCTTTCGGCAGTACCTTGGGCGATACCCTTCGGAGAAGGACAGGTCCAAGTCATGTTAGATCAAGCTGAGGATGTTCTAGGCTGGTACGACAATATGAAGAATGTTGTGCCCACGTGGTATCAGGGCGGATAGACGGTCTGCTCTCTCTCTAATAATTTTAGTTTTTGTTTCTTTTGTCCTCTCATTTGACAATGTTAAGGTACCTCAATATAATGCAAAGGTACCTTAGCGATTTAGATTTATTGGAGGATTAATATGGAAATCAATAGAAAACAAAATCAAGAAAAAGATTTAATGGAATATGTTCTGCGCCTGTCGCGCATGGCTCGTCGCAGTTCGGGCAAAAGAAGAGGTGCGGGTCATCCGCCACGGGGCACAATGCGTGTGCTGCATCTACTGCAGAAAAACGAAAGCATGCGCACCGGCGACATTGCCGAAGCTTTGGACATTCGGCCGGGATCCGTCACGGAGATTTTGGCCAAGATGGAAGCGCTCGAACTAATCAGGCGCGAAAAGGATGCCGACGATTCACGCTATGTCAACGTTAGCATGACGGAGAAAGGTAGTGAAACGCTGGCCGAGAGTTCACGTCACTATGAAGAGAGACGGGCAAAGATAAATGCCGTGCTCAGCGAGGAAGAGCGAGACCAGTTCATAGCAAGCAGCGAAAAGCTGATTGCCTTCTTTGAAGAGCAGGGGGTCTCGGGAGAGGACAGAGGCAGAGGTAGAGGCAAGCGCCGACATCATGGGGGTGGCCGCGGACCCGGTCGCGGCTCAGGCCGCAAAGGCGAGAAGGGAAACTTTAGTTGAGGCAGGGTGGACCCGGAGGACGGGGTTTTAAGTACGCTACTGCTGAAGAAAAAGATCAGAGACCGGAGGTAAGCCGCGCCCTCTTGCTGCGTATTCTCAGCTGGCTGAAGCCATATCGTGGACGATTGCTTTTGTCTTTGCTCATCATAGTGGTGGCGTCGGTGCTGAATGTGCTGCCCTCCATCCTGACCGGTCGCATCATTGATGAGGGTTTCATTGCCGGCGATTTCAACCTGCTGCTGGGCTTAGTGTTGGCCGCTGTGGCCGTTATGCTGGTCTCATCTTTACTCGGCTTGGTGGAGAATTATCTCAATAATTGGGTGTCCGAGAACATTGGCAAGGACATGAAAAATAAGATGTATGCTCACTTGCTGCGGCTGTCGCAGAGTTTTTATACGACTAATAAGCAGGGCGACATCATTACGCGCATGACGGGCGATATTGCCGGCGTACAAAGGGTTGTGACCGGCACTTTGACCGGAACCGTAGCTAATGTCGCGGTGCTGCTTAGCTCTGTCGTGGCCATGGTGCAAAAAAATTGGTTACTGGCGCTAGTAGGGCTGGCAATTCTGCCGCTTTTCATTCTCCCCACCAAGTTCGTTGGCAAGAAGCGCTGGCAAATAACTTTGGCGGCACAGGAAAAGAACGACGAGGCCAACCAGATTCTGAACGAGACTTTAAGTGTCAGTGGACAGCAGTTGGTAAAGATTTTCACTAATGAGGACAAGGAGTATCAAAGTTTTGCTACCACGAACGAGGAGATCCGCAAGCTCAATCTGAAGGAAAGCATGGCGGGTCGTTGGTTTCGCATGGCTATTAGTACCTTTACTAACATCGGCCCCATGCTGATCTATCTGATTGGTGGTGTGCTAATTCTCAAAAACGGCAATACCAATTTGACTGTGGGTGACGTTACTGTGATGGTCAGTTTGCTTACACGTATGTATAGACCGGTCAGTAGCTTGCTGGGGGTGCAGGTAGATTTTTTCCGAGCATTAGCACTGTTTGAACGCATTTTTGCCTACTTTGATCTGCCGGTCGAAATCGAGAGCAGAGCGGAGGCCCTTATACCACAGGATATTAGGGGCGAGCTGCGCTTTGAAAACGTAGACTTTGCCTACAGTTCCGACAAGCCTCTGCTGCAGGATGTCTCTTTCACCGTGCCGCCGCAAAACATGACGGCCATTGTCGGAGCTTCGGGAGCTGGCAAGTCCACGATTACGAATTTGCTCATGCGCCTCTACGATGTCGATGGCGGCAGCATCAGCATTGACGGCTTAGATATCAGGGATTTGGACTTGAACTTTCTGCGCTCCAATATCGGTATGGTGACGCAGGATGCCTATTTGTTCAACGGCAGTATTCGCGAGAATTTACTCTATGCCCGAGCTGATGCCACTGAAGAAGAATTGATTGCCGCGTGTAGAGAGGCGAATATTTTCGATCTGATCGAAACTTTGCCGCAGGGATTGGATACGGTTGTGGGCAATCGCGGGATCAAACTGTCAGGTGGCGAAAAGCAGCGCTTATCGATCGCTCGTGTGATCTTAAAGGATCCGGCTATTATCATTTTTGACGAGGCAACCTCGGCCTTGGATTCAATTTCGGAGGGCCTGATTCAGGAGGCCATTGAGCCGCTTTTAAAGGGGCGCAGTAGTCTGGTCATCGCCCATCGTTTGTCGACGATCTTAGCTGCGCATCAGATTCTTGTCATGGATGATGGTCGCATCGTGCAACAGGGCACTCACGGCGATTTAATTGAAGAAAACGGAGTGTACAGAGCTCTCTACGAAGCGCAGTTCAAGAAACTGCTGGCGGAAAAAGACAGACTCCGGCTGCGGGTTGCCGGAGCCTAGTAGGCTTTCAATTGCGTTCTACTTGCGGTCGAAGCTAATATAGCGGCTGCCCTGGAACGAGAGCTGGCCGCGATCATCTTCTCGCAACAAACCGTATTCGCTGTGAGGGACTTTGAATTCCATGCGGTCTCCGCTTTCTACCTCGAAAGTGACAAAGTAGGTGGTGGAAGAGGAGTAGTTGTGCATATCGTTAGTGCCTGTGCTGTGGTGGTGCGTGTGCACGTCGGCGCGCTTAGTGGCGATGGTGGCATCGACCTTTAAGAGCGGAGAATTGTTGTTTTTGTGCCAAGTTTTGCCGCTCCTAATCACTTGAACGATGATCAGGACGAAGACTAGGGCGAAGCCTGATATGACTAAGAAGGGCACAATTGAAAACATACCTTCGACCATATTGAAACCAAAGAGTAAATTTCTCATAATATATCTCTTTCTGTTTAATACATTTATTCTACCCTTTTTTGCTATGTAACTGGCAGGATCTAACGAAGTTATAACTCAACTAGTGGTAATTATCAAATGTTTACTGGATTTGCATGCGTATTGACGAATCTTAGGTTTATGCACCTTAAGTTAATTGCAGCGGAAAAATCACTGTGCTATGATGCAAATGCTTTTAGAGATTTAATTAGAAGCAGAGCCGCAGAGGCTATTTAAAAATTGAATATTTTACGGAATGATATTAAAAGTAGCATTTATGCTTTAAAAGGGAATGTGGTGCAATACCACAGCAGCCCCCGCTACTGTAAGAAGGACGAAAGCTTCACGACCACCACTGAGCAATCGGGAAGGTAGAAGCTTGTAGGATGATTTCGAGCCAGGAGACCTGCTTTTTTTGACCGTGCACTGTACTTTCGGTGGGAAAGCAGGACATTTTTTTATTTGTTAATGAACACTACGCCGAAGCAGTAGTGTTTTTTTTATTGCAAAAATGCCGATATGTGCATTGAAAATAGGAAGAGGTAAAACGATGTCCAAGAAAGCTCAAGAAATAATTTCTGAAGTAAAGAAGGTAATTGTAGGTAAGGATAACGTTATTAGCAAGGTTCTGATGGCGCTTTTGGCGCGTGGTCACGTGCTTCTGGAAGATGTACCGGGCGTAGGGAAGACGACACTGGCATTAAGCTTTTCTCGAACCCTAAACCTAGATTATCAGCGCATTCAATGTACACCCGACACTACTCCTTCAGACATTATCGGCTATTCCTACTACAGGAAAGGAGAGGATGACCTTGTCTACAACCCTGGCGTTGTTATGACTAATCTTCTTTTGGCCGACGAGATTAACCGTACTTCATCCAAGACACAAAGCGCTCTCCTAGAAGTCATGGAAGAGGGGAATGTAACGGTCGACGGTGTAACAAGAGCTTTGCCCGAACCTTTCGCCGTAATCGCTACTCAAAATCCTTTCGGTTCTGCTGGAACTCAACTTTTACCCCAATCACAGCTTGATCGTTTCACCGTCTGCCTCGAAATGGGTTATCCGGACTTTGACAGCCATGTCAGCATCCTACGTGAACGCAATACTGATCAACCTCTTAGTAATGTCCGACAAGTTGCTACTAAGCAGGACATTGTTCTAATGCAAAAAGAAGTAGATCAAATAGCGGTCAGAGACGAGTTGTTTGCATATATTACAGACTTAGCCGAAGGCACGAGGAAGAACAAAAATATTTCGCTTGGTCTGTCGCCGCGTGGAGCATTAGCAGTGGTAAAAATGTCGAAGGCAAATGCCTATATATCTGGCAGGGAGTACCTCGTGCCGCAGGATATAGTCGATATCTTCACGGACGTGGCGGCACATCGATTAGTTATTAGCCCTAAGGCAAAAATTGCAGGTCTTAAGGCTGAAGATATATCAGATGAAATTCTTAAATCGACGAAGACACCAAATGTTACGTCGGTGTAGGAAAGAGAATAATAAGAGGCATTTGGCTGTGTGTTAAAACCTGAGCAGTATCTGTTCTAAAGGAGATGTAATGATGAAGAAAGAAGTAAAGAACTTACTGAAAAACTTAATGTTAGTAATAACAGTGCTGGCTTTGCTAGTACAGATGACTCCCATTGTTGTCGTGGCAGCTACGGACTCAGCCGACAGCACAGCAGAGGAACTGCAGGAAACCGTAGAAGCACAAGAAGCAAGTGAAATCGAAGCCGAGTCCGATCCCCCTGCTTCAACGGGGAAGGATGATGAGCCAGCATTTCCTGCTTCAACGGAGGGGGAAGATGCACCTGAATCGCCGCTTTCAACAGCGGAAAGTGAAGGTTCTTTTCTTTTTGTCGCAATAGCAAATAGCGATGTGATTGCCAAACCGGTACAAGTAAATTACGTCATAGGTGACACGATTTCCTCGGCTCTTACGAAGACAGATTATGTTTTTGAAGGTCTGGACATCGGAACCGTAAGTTCAGTCAATGGAGTTGAAGGAGTGTACGGTCGCTCAGTCAGCAATCAAGATGAAATTGACCTGCAACGCTTGGATATTACGCCGGAGCCCTTGGCAGACAATCTCTTAGTCTTTCAAGCTGATTACGAGACTTTTACCGTTTCAGAAAATTATCTCCTGCTTGTTAGTGAATTGTTGCGGTATGAAGGATCTGAGGAGGCGCGAAACTATACAGCATCTACGAATCTCTATCTAGGGATAACGCGAGAGCTAGCGACTCTTTTGACTGATGCTGAACGCTCGCTGGAATTATATCAAAACTTGAGTGCTGCCATAGATGCGGCGGAGCAACAAGACGAGGGTGCAAAATTCACTGTCGCTGTCGAACTTAAGCACGGTGGAGAGAATTTGCATTCGGATCAAGCCTCTGTAAATTTCACAAACAACTATGGTTGGAAACGCACAGCTTCTGCAGGCGAAACGATCGAGCTCTTGCCGGGAGAATATAGCTTTCTGGCAAGCATTCCAGGCTTGAACAAAAAGGCTAGAGGCGAATTTACAGTTGAAACAAGAGAAAATGGAGAAGCGGAGGAACCCGAAACACAAGTTTTTGTCTTAGACTTCCCCGGTGATGATTATTGGTTTACGGGAGTCAGCTTCGGCTTGTCATACGGTGCTTCCAGCGTGACCTATGATCCCGTCACGGACCTTGACTTTGATTTTGCCTTGATGGACAACAGCACATCAACTACGCTTTATGCTGGGCAAACCTGGTCAGAAGAAGCCTCAAAATTTGATAATTTATACCGCAAAGCGGCTATCACTTACTTACCTACTAATAGTTCGTATATGAGGGAAGTGCAGATTTCGAACTCTTCTACTTCAAGTAGGCCAACGAGCACTATGACCTACTTTATCCCGTCAGGAGGATTAAGTAGAACAGTCCCTTATCTTGTGACGTTGACTGATGTAGATAACGATCTCGTTTACACGCAGGAATATACCTTGAATTTGCAGCGTCCGCGGACATTAGCCGATCTGCAAGTGTCAGGAAAAGAAGGAGCAGTTCATTTAGAACCGGCCTTCACTGCCACTACTTATGAATACACTGCGAAGATACTCGACACTAATACAAGTGTTGATGTTTCTTCCACGCCTTTTGCCAGTTATGAGCAAGGCTATCGGGTCTATGTCAATGATGAACTGGCGCCTGAGGGCGGATCTGTGACAGTAGCATTAAACACCGACGAAGAAATTCAGGATCCGATCAAGGTGCAAGTGCGCCATATCGACGGCACTATAAGTGAAGAATATACGATCTCACCGGAACTGTTGCCGGCTGTTTCAGTGGACATTAAGATTCCGATAACTGCCACTCTTGAAGTGACAAATAGTGTCGGAACCGCAGCTGATTTTTCTAATTTGAAGAAGGAAGAAGACTATCACACGTATACCTTCAATTTGCCAAAAGGGCTAAGCCATAAATATGTTCTAACTGAAGATACTTACTACACTACTTCCGGAACTTTTATTGCAGAGACTGATGGAGAAATATCTGCAACGGTTGATACTAATGACTACATAGAGTCGATCAAAATACGGCAAAATGCTAGATCTGACTATTATCTTGATCTTGCAGGCTCAGATATAGCACATGAAATACACGCTACGCTACCGGATTACTATTCAGCCAGCAGGATGACTGTCGGTCTTACGGAAGCAGCAGGCGGACGAACGATTTTAGCTAAATATTTACAACAAACAATAAGTGTAAATAGCAATAATCAAGCTCGAACTATTACTTTGAAAGATAGAACAGAAACGACCTTGACTTCTTTCATCACTGCTGGAGGCCGCGGTCAGGAAATTGAGTTGGTTGTCCAGCAGGTTGATGGAGAATTTACAAGACAGCAGACATACCATATTACTCTGGATCGTGAATTGCATTTGCGTAATTCGCCACCACCTAGCTTTACTTACAGTGGTCTGAAAGCGGTATACAATCCGACCTTTGACCGCGATCAATTTGACGCTTATGAGGTAGTTGTCTCTGAAACTGCTAGTGAACTGCTAGTTGCATTAGGTCAGAACGGCACAATAAGATCTGAGATTGAAGAGCCCTACACTATTCTTATTAACGGCATTGTTGCAGAACCAGCGGCAAACTACGAGTCAAACTCACCAATGCTTGAGGCTTTAATTCCTCTAAACGGAACTAATGTTGACGAAGAAATCCTTGTTGAGCTTTCTAATTCGTATGGTGCTTCAGGCGAATATAAATTTGTAGTGAAGAAGCTTGCTACAGTAAATGTGAGCTTTAGCTATGAACCGGAAGATGCTGTACTGACGCTCTATGACGAAGCAGGAAGCCGCATTTGGCCGGAGGATGACGGTAGCTATAAGCTACTTAAAGGTGCGAACTACAAATATGTGCTAAGCAAAGCCGACTATGTAGCTTTGTCTGCGATTTTTGTCGCTGATCCTGAAGTGACTCACATAGACTTAATACTTGAAGAGGCTGTGCCAAACGAGAACATAGATCCAACACTAGACGTTGAATGGAACAAATTTCGAGGTGACAACAACACAGGTGTCACAAGCAGAGAAACACCTACTTCAGCTGAAGATGCTCAGCTTTTCTGGGCTTATATGAGCAGTGGCATGTCACACGTCGGGCAGCCGATAGTCTTAGATGACTATGTGGCAATAATGACCGGCAATAAACTGCAGTATCTGGATTTGCTAAGTGGTGAACTCTTAGCAGAAGGAATCATGTTCAGCGGTGGTGGCTTAGTGCCTGTATATTCTGACGGCATGATTTTTACCCCTGTTACAAATGGTTTACAGGCTTTCAATGCAAGTCCCAGACCGCAGACTGCAGACGATGTGGGCTATTCAAACTCAGAAGTCATGGTTTTGGATTCACTCTGGACCTATAATGATCCGATAGGTGGAGCGGGACTGTCGCCATTTTATGTCGAAAACGGTTATATTTATGGCGGTTGGCAGCAGACAAGAAACGAAGGTGCTTTTGTTTGCCTCTCAATCACGGACGAAGATCCCACACAATCGCATGAAGAAAAAGAGGCCACTTGGCGTTGGATCCGCAACAGAGGATTTCACTGGGCAGGAGCGCACGTGGGCGAGAAGTTTGTCGTTGTCGGCGGAGAACAATCGGGAGACGACGATTTGACCTGCTTGGATGTGACGACAGGAAAAGTTCTAGACACGATCCCAAACCTCTTTACATTGGAGAACCGCGGTTCTGTCTCATACGATATTGAAACAGATCGCTACTGCTTAGCTACCAAGGATACTTTTTATTCGGTGCGCGTAGATGGAAGTGGAAAGTTTTACGATCTGGCTCAAGGCTCGATTGGTGGTGCCAGTACTTCGACACCGGCAATATTTAATGGCAGAGCGTACATGGGCGTATCCGGCAACGGCCAATTCCAGTCCTTTACCGGAGCCGGCGTTGTAGTAATTGACATTGCAACATCCCAGCCGGTTTATGCAATGAACACTCGTGGTTACCCACAATCCAGTGGTTTAATTAGCGCAGCGTATCTTGATGTTCCGCATCATAATCCACAAACAGGAGAAGAAGAGACCGGTTTTGCCTATGTGTACTTTACGGAGAATATTAATCCCGGCAATATCAGCTATATTATCGATAAACCGGGCATTACGGAACCTGTAATTTTTGACACGCTGGGCGGAATTAAGACGGCTTCCTTACTCTTTCAGCCGAAAGGGCACCACGCCCAGTACAATCTTTCATCTTTACAGGTGGACAAGTACGGTACGTTGTATATGAAAACTGACCGTAGCTACATTATGGCTATAGGGCAGAGAATTGACGAGCTAGAGCTCAGGCAAAAGCCTGAACGCACTGTTTACTATCCGGGTGAAATAATTGATCTGACGGGTATTGAGGTAATCGCAAAACATAGTAATGGCTTCGAGCGGGATGTCAGCGCTTACGTCACAGTTAGCGAAGAGTTGCTTCTTGCTGGGCAGACCTCCATCGAGATCAGCTTCCCATACGCACTTTACAATAACTATACGCCCAATGATTATATCGACTCAAATCCAAGTTCTAGCTTTGATAAATTGCCGCGACCGTCTGTTTCTGTTCCAATCAATGTCTTGAATGACGAAGAGATTCGTTCTGTCGACGATCTCGAGAGTCTAATAAATGCCATCGGCACCGTTGACTTCACTTCGGAATCTTTGAGCAAAATACGTTTAGCGCGGATAGCTTACGATGGATCCGATCCTGTTTTGCGCCCTGCCATCAGAAATTACCAAATGTTGCTCGACGCAGAGGAGCGTTATGAACTCCTGGAACAAGCAGCGAAAAATTTGCTGCCGGCTTCTGAAGTTGTCACGGATCAAAACCGGATTGTCCTTAATGTTGAAGGACCTCTCGCTCTTCATACAGAAGATGAGAATATATTAAAAGCATTCACCCTGACTTTGGAAGAACTGAAGGCAGTTGAAAATGGTGCGACTATCACCATAACAGTTGAAGCTACAGTTTTAGATCGCATACCGCCGACCGAAGAGCTCTTTGCCGAGTCCGGCTTGCAGCAGTTTAAGCTCAAATCAACCGGGTATGTTCTAGATATTAAATTAAAGAAAGAAATTGAAAGCTGCCAGCCGCTCTATTTGTCAAGCTTATATGGTAACGAAAAGATTAAACTCGAGCTTCCGCTGCCGGAAGAACACTATGAGACAGGTCGTTCATTTTACATGCTCAATATTCATGGTGGCGGTACGTACTCTTTAAAGAATCAAGCAGATGCTGATAGCAATAAGGTAGTGATAGAAACCGGCAGATTTTCCACTTATATCCTGGCCTATGCTTGGCTGGACACCACCCCGGACAAAGAAACACCGACTCCTAGTCCGAGCAAACCGCAGGATGAAGAGGAAAAGGATAACGATAACGAAACTAAGCCTTTGCCTGCACAGCCGGACGGCCCGGATCGCTTGCCAAGTGACTCGGATGACTTATCCAGTGATACAGAGGACTTGGCAGCCACAGGAGATGGCGGAAACCGCTTGCCGGTCACAGAGCAAGATAAAGATAAGGATCCTGTTTTGCTTGCTCCTGAGGACGAAGGGACTGAGGCAGGAGGAGAGGATCCGGAAACTGTCGAAGTTGTTCCGGGAGAGGAAGAGCTTGATGAAGCGGATAGTGAGGGCGAACAGCAGAGTGAGGAGCAGCAGGTCATCGCAGAGGGCGAAGAAGAGCCTGAACAAGCTGTAAGAAGCTTTGAACGCGCAGGTGAAAACCTTGGCCTAATTCTGCTCTTGTCTGTAATTGGACTTTCAATTATCGGGGGCGTAGCTATCTTTTTGATAAAGAAAAAGAAGAGAGATGACGCAACTCCAGATCAGGAGTCTGAGTAATTATTTATAATAGGGGAGAGACAGTATGTTGAGAAAATCTCTGCATAGAGCATTAATCAGAATTGTAATTGTCCTACTGCTATCTGCGCTTTTGTTAGGCAGCTTTGCATTACTGCAGCGACAAAACACTGTCTCTCCCGAGAACCCACTTAGTGAAAAAGTAAGCCCACCAAGAATTCCATTAATTAATGCTGCCAAAACACAAATTGATGAAGAGATCTTTGATCTGGAGACAGATGTTTCGGAAGCGGAGCAAAGTGAACAAGAGCCGGAAGAACCTGAGTTTAGCGAACAGACTAAAGAGCCGGAAGAACAGAGCCCTGAGCAAGAGGGTGAGACTAAAACGGAACCGGATTTCAATGAGCCCGAGGAAGGTGCGGAGGGCGGCCCGAAACAGCCAGCCGATTCGGGAAGACCTGATGACACCGGCACAGAAGATTCGGATCTTAGTGACTCTCCCGGCTCCGATAGCTTTGTATTGCCGACAGACGTCAATTACTTTTTTGTAGATATCGTTGATCTCAAGGAACCCTATACACCGGATGATCCTAGGTGCTTTTACAAGATCACTCATATTTTCCCTCAGCTGAAAGTGACGAATATTCTACTACTTAATAATGGGGAAACTGTATCTCATTTCGGCGGCTTAGCAGCTAAAGGATGGCTTAACCTAAAGTCCGGTGAAAATCGAATCTCTGTAAGAGTGACTTATGAATTGCCGAACGGCACGACAAAGACCTTTGAGCGAGCTGCAGAACCGTCAGTGGTGTTTTTGCGTGATCCGCAGGAAATTTATATTGAGACAGATCTGAAGCCGGAGTATGATAATCCGACAATTAGCTTCCACTTTGAGACAGAACCGTCTGATGCCCATATGCAGGTTTATCTTAAGACTCCGGCCGGCAGAGAACGACTTTTGACTTTTGACGAAAACAATAAAGTGCGAGCTACACTGGGCAAAGGTGAGAATACGATCCGTTTCGTCGCTACCTCCCCCGGCTGGAATAGGACTGAGCTGGTAAAAACCGTTGTTTACACAGAAAGTAAGATCCACGTTTACAGTCCCGAACTTGCAGAAATGGACCATCGCAGGGGCAGTGCGTATGTTCACTATGAAAAAAACATCAGTTTCTCTACGCGAGTGGAGGATGCGAAAAGCGGTGAATCTGTAGCAGGGATAAGAATGGACGTTTACCTCGGTAAGCAATTGATTCATTCACTTCTGGGCGGTGATCACGACAAGATCGTTATAGATGGCTTACCTTTGGGTTTGAGAACGATAACAATCGTGGCTCGGGGGTCAAATATCCAGAACAATGCTACAGAGTTCAAGACTGTGCAATACCAGATTCTAATAGGACAAGGAGAGGATACTCCACCTATTGTCAGGGAAAAGACTTCGCCCAATTCTAATATCGGACTCGAAACTATAGTTCATAATCCGGTTCTGGACTTTAAGCTCACGCCGCATACTGTAGATACTAACGGTGATGCATACCCACTCACAGAACATAAAGTGTATGTCTATCATACGAGCAAAATTTCAAACAAAACTCGAGTCATGATGCGTGAAGACATCATGGGGCTACTCTGCTATTCAGTTTACTTGCATGAAGGACTTAATACGATTGATTTGGTTCTTGTCACAGACGAGCTCTATGAAATTGACTATCAATACAAGGTTTACTACATACCCCAAGACTTACCGGAGGAGCCGATTGGCAGTATTTATTTGTCTATAGATGCCTCGGCTATAGGGCTCCCCATGCTGGCAGCGGGCTACGTGGAAATTTACCAAGACGAGCCGCTGTCTTATGCCGTGCTCGAGCTCTTGAAGCAGCATGGTTTTCAGGTGGTTTATTCAGGAGAGTCAAACTATGCGATGTATTTACAAGCCATTATTAAGAAAAACATGTTAGCCGGCTGGGATCAGGGAATGATCAGTGATGAAGAGAGAGCACGTTTAGATGAGGCCGGTGGAGCAGGAATTTGGCATGGGAGCTACGATATCAACAGTTTAGGTATAGGTGACTTCACTAGCGCGTCAGGTTGGCTGTTTACTTTAAATGGGGTCAGCATAAGAGGCCTCTCAAATGAGTTTCCTCAAGACGGAGATATTTGCAAAATGCGCTTCACCCTAACCGGAAGATAGCTCCGGAAGGTTGCGCCTAGTGAAGGAGATTCATGCTTAAATCAAGAATTGTATGGTGTTTATTTATTTTAGCAGCTGTTGCTTTTCTGCTGTTTTCAGATAGTTCTGTGGCGTTGCTCGTTCTTGTGCTGACAATATTTTTGCCACTTTTGCTTATCGGGCTTAATCAAATGTCAGCACGCAAAATTTCAGCCTCTATTAGTGCATCCCAATTAGCTGCTAAAGAGGAAGAAATAACTTGCAGCTTGAATCTGTTCAACGCAAGGCGGCTACCTCTGGCTCCTGTTCACTGCCGCCTATATTGCGAAAACACTTTGACCGGAGAAGTTCTGGAACCCGAGCTGCTCTTCTCTCTTCCCGAGAAAAAGGAACGTAACGTAAATTTCAACTTAAGCAGCCGCTACTGCGGGTGCCTGCGAGTGCAGCTAGCTTCGCTTAAAATTTATGATGTCTTCGGTTTGACTGCTGTCAATGTTCCTTGCACAACTAGCGGTGAAACGGTTGTGATGCCCGACACTTTTTCTATAAACCTGGCACTTACGACTCATTTGGCACAGGATCTCGAGGCAGTGGAATATTCTCAGCATAAGGCGGGTTTTGATCCGAGTGAAACCTTTGCCATACGAGAATACCTGCCGGGCGATAGTTTGCAGCGGATTCATTGGAAACTTTCAAGCAAGTTTGATGAAATTCTGATCAAAGAGGCAAGTTTGCCGGTGCATCAGTCTTTCTTAGTATTGTTAGAGACCGGTTTGCAGCCGGAAGTCGAAGCGGAAGCAGACGTTCTTGATGCCTTGCTTGAAATTACCCAGTCCGTTTGTCAGCAGATGTCGGAAGAGCAAATTGCTTACGAGATTGCTTGGATGGATCGAGAGGAAGAGGGATTTTTCCATGAACATATTAGTAGCGTTGATGATTTGAGCGCTGTGGCTGACAAGTTGTTGCGTGTCAACTTTGCTTGTGATTCTCTAGACAGTTTGCAAGCCCTTCGAGAAAGCAAGGCTTTCAACGATTTTGAGCACTTGATATATATCTCGACTAAATTGCAAGGAGACTTATCTACATGTTCTCCTGACACGTTGTTGACGGCGATTGTGTGTCAGCACGAGGGCGGGGGTGAGAGTGAACAGACGGGAAACGCAAGGATCTATTACTGTTCGCCGGATAATTATGAGAAGGAATTGTTTGTATTAACGATTTAGGGTGGCGGAATGACAAAAGCAAAGAGCAGTGAAAATCTGAAATTTTCTATACAGGAGCCGCGTCGGACGTGGAGCCATCGGCTAGTCGGGATGTTGTTTAATGGTCTGATTGCGCTGCTCTTTTTCTTAGCTTTAAGTGTCAGTCTGCTAGAAGGTTTCATGCCGGAGGTTTCGGTAGCGGTTCTGCTAACTGTAGGCAGTGTGGCCTGTCTTGTATTTGTCATTATCTTGCAGTCAAAAATGAGTCTCTTGGGGCTTTTGTTTGCATTATTGTGGGTTTTTGTTTTCGTATTAGTTTTGCGGAGCGATATGCTTAACGGCTTGCGTTTAGCTGCAAATCATATGGGAGAAATATTGGGACGGCGCTTTGGTAGGATATACCCCCTTTATGATGTGACGGTAGCTGAGAGTGATTACAGCTTGGTAGCTACATTGTTTTTTGTTCCTGTCTTTACGCTACTTGCTTTGCTGAGCAGTTATGTGGCTCATGCCAGAGATGTCCTAGTCTCTTTGCACTTAGGCGCACTTTTCGTTTTTTCTCATGTGTTTTTCAAATTGGAGCTAAATGTTCTCCGGCTTGCTCTGCTGTTCTTAGCAATTTTTCTTGTGTTGGCGCAGGTTTATGATCGGCGCAAGAATTTCTATCTAGCCTCAAAATCTTCTTACCGCAGACTTGCTCTTCTTGCTGCTTTATTATTCGTGCTTGTAGCGAGTTTGCTATTTTTCGCTTTGCCCTTGCCCGAAGAAAATCCGCTGGCAGCAAGGGGCGAGAAGTTTATCCGTGATGTTGACAGGTTTCGCTTTGGTTTAGATGCCGGTTTAGGCTTGCCGGATGGTGATTTCACTGATCTGCCCGATTTTGCGCCCTCCAATGAAACGGCTTTGGAAGTGACTATGGCCAAGCCTGATTCGCTGTGGCTGCGCGGCTATGTTGGCAGTACATATAGCGGCAGTGGTTGGACTCCCTTGGAGTCAGAAGTTTTATACGAGTATGCGGATACATTTTATTGGTTGCATGCAGATAGTTTTTACGGACAAAAACAGTTGGCAGATGCTGCTCTCGTTAGTGCAGAAGAAAGCAGAGAAAAGATCTTCGCAATGACAATTAAGAATGTAGGGGCGAGCAGTAGGAATATCTATGCTCCGTACGAACTTTATGCTGCAGATGACGAGCTGTTAGCACCGACCGGAATTGGTGATGCAGCTTTAAAAAGCGATGGTTGGCGGGGTAAGCGTGAGTATTCTTACTATTCGCTACCCAATCAGGTTAAGCGCTATCCTGATTTGATTCAGGAACTGTACAAAGACAATAATGAAAACATGTTATCTGTCGAGCCTTTTTTGTTGATGGAAAGTAATTACGCTCGTTACGTCTATGAGCAATACACGGATATACCGGAGAGTACTGAAAAGTGGCTTGATGAGTATTTGGCTGATGTTTTGATACAGGAGGAGGCTGCATCCTATGCAGCGATTAAGCAAACTATTATCTCTTACTTGACTGAAGAAACTTCATACTCTGCCGAACCGACAAGCTCAGGAAGTGGCGATTTTATTTATGATTTTCTGCTCTTAGACAAAACAGGATATTCGCCGCACTATGCAAGCGCTGCTACTATTATGTTTCGCTACAGTGGTATCCCGGCTCGCTACGTGGAAGGTTATTTGTTGACGCCCGCTGATGTGGCAGATTCAGCTGATAATACTGCTTTTTTGCTAGACGGCACGCATGCTCATGCTTGGGTTGAGGTTTACCAAGCCGGTGTGGGCTGGATACCGGTGGAGGTCACACCGCCGTATTTCGGCTTAATGGAGGAGGCGGATTCTTTGGAAGGTGTGTCCGGCCCGGATACTGTGCCTGAGGAAGCTTTTGCCCCGGAGGGTGATGTTAGTGAGGAGCAGCCTGACAGGCCGGATGAGCTAAAGGAGAGATTTGTTGCTTCACGCGGGTTTCAGACCTTCCTGCTTCTGAATGTCTTGCTCTTGCTTGCGGCTTTTGTCATCTTCCTTCTACGACGGTATCTTAGGTACAGGCGCTGGCTAAAGCAAAACGTGGCTGACTGTACTCACGCAAATAATACTGTGGCAGTTATTACAATGTTTGCTTCCGCAATAGAGGCATTGCAAGTGCTAGGGCAAGATGTACAGGGGATTTGGTTGCTTGAGCTGCTGACAAGTGATGTAGATACGAAGACGGGTCTTGCCGCTAGTAGTCTTGAATCTGCCTTCTATATCTATGAAGAGGCTGCATACTCTGAGCAGACTGTAGAGTTGGCTAAAAGGCAGACTATGCAAAGATTTACGAGTGAAATCCACCAGCTGCTGAAAGAGCGAAGTGCCGGTCTGAAGCGTCTGAAGGCTTTCCGCTTTCATAGATTGTTCTCGAAGCTAGAGCAAGTCGAATAATAAAGCTATTTGATTAGTAGCTGTGGTTTTAATGTTTTAAAAGCAAATAAAATAGCCCCCGTGCGGCGACCCTCTCTTTGCTTCGTTTAGAGTGTTT
>DIRG01000054.1:5184-9845 GCA_002427475.1 Mageeibacillus sp. UBA5442 | reverse complement strand
ATCTCGAAGGCACGATCCTCTTCATTCAAATTGGCATCATACTGTGCAAGGTCTTCCTCCGTCGCCAAACGCAGAACTGGACGCAACGTGCGCTCCTCGTTTCCTTCGCAGTCCTCAATGAGTACGCTTATTGCAGTGACCACGCCGATTTCGACTCCTTGCACCGTCTCGACGATCACCACGTCCCTTTTATTCAGATCCAGACCATTGGTGGAAAAATCATATGCTTTGCCGCGTCCGCGCAAACGAACCCGAACCAATTTATCTTCGCTCATAAATATCCTATCTAAAACGCAGCCTATCACTAGTACTGCTGAAAAAATTATATTTGACTTAGATTATATCAAACATTGAAGGCTTAGGTTTACGCAAGCCTTTACGCGTTTATCATTCCCCTCATTTGCAGCAAGAGCCGCGAAATCGTGTGATCATAATTAGTATTCGAGGACAAAGCTTTGTTCGTCTCTGACAAAAGCAGCAGCAATCCCTCAAAGTCAATCTCTAATTGCGACCATTCCGCTATTTCTTTCTCGGAAAAAGCCGCACTCCCACTTCCGGTTTTCGTCCCTTCATCCGTCAGAAGATGCATACTCAGCTCACGCAAAAAAGACTGCAGGAGCCGAATAATCATGCTCGTGTTTTCTTTATTTGCCTTAAAAAAATCCAAACCTTCAGTTAAAAAATAGCTACGATTCTTCTGTGGAAAAGCCTTAAACAAATGCAGGCTCTCGTCGTAGAGCTGCTGATATTTCTCGTCCTGTGCCAAGGTCAAAGCCAGACCCGGCAGTCCGTCCGAACAGTCCAAGGCAAAGCTCTTCGTTGCTGACTCCTCGACTCCTGCTTCGTTCAAGATTTGCTCGATCGCCTCAGGGTCGCGCTGACCTAGGCGCAAAGTTTGCACGCGGGAACGAATCGTCGGCAGTAAGCGATCGGCGTCCTCGCTAAAAAGAATGAAACGGACGAAATCAGCATGCTCCTCCAAAGGCTTCAACAAAGCATTTTGGCAGGCTTCACTGAGTGTATCCGCTTTTTCTGCTGAAATAATGAAAACTTTATTTTTTGAAATACGAGGAGCTTCAAGGAGACGGGCTGCTATCTCTGAACGCACTTCATCTACCTTAGTGCGTCCGGAAGGGCCCGGATCAAGTACTGTCAAGTCAAGGTGTCCACCGGCGCTAAGCATCCGGCAAGAGGGGCAGACACCACAAGCAGATCCGTCAACTGCGGGAGAATCGCAGAGAAAAGATGCTGCCAAACATTTGGCTATGGTATGCTTGCCGGCACCTTCTTCGCCCGTGATTAGGAGCGGATAAGATTTTGCCGCGACAATTTGCGCCAGCTTTTGACGCAGTCTACCATTTATCGCCAGAGCTGAAAGCCGGAACGTGCTGAAATCAACAATGTCCTCTGCAATGCCTTCTTGAGATCTTGCCTTTGCCGCCATTAAATCTTCTCGAAGTGATCCACAGGCACCACGAAGACAGTGGCACCGCCAATCTTAACCTCTACCGGATACGGCATATAAGACGTACCCATCGATGGTGGCGGGATATTGGCGCTAATCGAAGTTTTCCTGCTGCGCGAATACTTACGAATAATTGCCATAACCTCATCCTGCATGTCGTCTTCGATACCTGTCATTAAAGTAGTATTGCCAGATTTCAAAAAGCCACCGGTTGAATGGAGTTTTGTCACGCGATGACCTGCCCTGTTCAGCTCAGTCATCAGGCGGGAAGCATCTTCATCACTGACAATAGCAAAAATCAGTTTCATAATAGAATTCTCCTAACTAGTTCAAGCACGAGACCGGCAGTATCTTCCTTTGTCCCTTGTGTTTCTATACATTTAAAGCGCTCCGGCTCTCTCTCAGCAAGAGCGCGAAAACCACGATCCACGTCCGCACGGAAACTCTCTGTTTCACCGTCGATGCGATCAGCTGCCGTATTCTCATGACGTTTTTCCAGTCTTTCCGTCAATCCTTGTGGCGGCAGTTGTAGTAGAATCGTCAAATCAGGTTTCGTAGCGCCAACTGCAAATTCGTTCAGCTTATCTATTACTTCTAAATCCAAACCTCTGCCATATCCTTGGTAAGCAACGGTTGAATCCATAAAGCGATCACAGATCACCCAAGTGCCTCGTGCTAGTGCGGGCTGAATTACTTCTCGCACGATCTGAGCGCGGGCTGCTTCAAAAAGCAATACCTCGGTCTCCGCTGTCATATTGCTTTGCGAGGCGTCCAGCAAAATGTTTCGTATCTGTTCACTAATGTCGGTTCCTCCCGGTTCGCGCAAGAGTAGAACATCGATTCCGTCATCTTTAAGGCTCTGACCCAATAGTTGACTTTGTGTGGTTTTCCCGGTTCCGTCTACGCCTTCAAAAGTGACAAATTTTCCTCGCTGCATCTGCTTTCCGCCTCCGTCAAGAAACTCTTTTTCCACCTCAATCTTAACATATCGGCGGCAGGGCTTGGCTGCTCTAAGAAACAGTCCGCAAGAAAATCCTGCAAGGCTCTATTCCTCCGCCAAAACTTCAACTTTCCCGGATTTGAGGCCGCGGATATCATAAGCAAGCGACAAGAGCTCCTGCCACAAAGAGATATCAGCCTCCGTGATCTCCTCACCCGGCCACAGCAAGGGAACTCCGGGCGGATACGGTGCAATCATCGCGGCACTGCGCCGGCCCAGCGCGTCCTGAAACTCGATTTCTTCGCTCTCGGCGAAAAAATTCTCGCGGATTTTAAAAGAGCTGCCCTCTTGTCTGAGAAAAGCCTTTCTTTGAGCTAGATCCGCTGCCGTTTGGCTTTGACCACCTGCCTCTACCTGCGCTATTTCACGACATGCTTCTGCCAGGGCGTTAAAGGAACTGCGCGGAGTATCCAGAGCAGGGATACAAACCATACGTCGGGCATCGATGAGCTCGACATCGACTTGATGGAAATCGAGTATTTCCATAAGTTTCTGTCGGGAACAAGCGGTGTCGGAATAATCCAAAACCAGACGGCAGGGATCGTCTCCGTCCACGTAGTCACGATGTATTTCCTGCGGCAACTGTGCTTCGAAGTCCGCGATTGACTCTAATAGCCGGGTGACATATGAAGGAGCATCATGCTCAAGAAAATCCCGCGCGTAATCTAGGCTGGCTGCGATCGGGAAAGACGGACTTGAAGTTTGAAAGACAGGCAACATCTTTGCCAGACGCGTCGGGGAAATGCGACCTGAATCTATAGCTCCCTGCGACAAATGCAGCAATGAGGCTGGCGTCAAGGCAGGCAGCGTCTTATGTGCGCTCTGCGCTACCAAGTCCGCCCCCTGCTCTAGGGCAGTACGAGGCCAGCTCTTCTCTGCGAGTACAGGAGCTTCGACTTTGATGGCAAAATGAGCGCCGTGTGCGGCATCTATAAGGACGGGGATATTCTTAGCGTGAGCAACTTCGCAGATCTTTTCCAGAGTTAGGTTTTCACCGTAATAGCCAGGTGTTGTCAACAAAACGCCTGCCAGATCTTCCTCCTCTTCGAGGCTACGCAAAACTTCTGCTTCGCTTACCTGTCCATCAGGAAAACGAGGCAATTCATCCTGCCGGATAAAGACTGCCTCTAAACCCAATAGGGCACAGCTGTTGGCAATGGAGAGGTGGCTGCCTTTCGCCAGGAGAACGCGGTCACCTTCACGGAAAGCTGTTGCCAGCGCAATTCTAAGAGAGTTCGTGGTGCCACTGGTGATGAAGTAGGTACGGGCTGCGCCAAATGCCCTCGCCGCTACGCGAAGCGCCTCTAGCACGACACCGTCCGGCTGATTGATATCTCCAGTTGTGGCCAGTTCCGTGGTATCCAGCTCCGTCAAAAGTGTCCGAAAAGCGGCAGAAAAAGACTGACCCGCTCGATTGGCAGGCATATGAAAAGAATGGCGTTGTCTGCCCTTTTCTAAAGCACTAACGAGCGGGAGATCCCGCTCGTTCAATCTTGCCTCTTTGTCAGTTTGATTCATAGAAAACTCAATTACTAAAGATCCAAGTTAATGGTTTGAATATCTTCGATATCTATGCGGATGTCTCGTTCAATCTGTTCAATATCACGACTGATATCTTCTGCAGTTTCTACAGGGCGAATTTTACTTTCATCAATATTGTCAAAGCGTCTTTTACGCGAACGTTGTTTGCCGGATCGCGCTTGCTTTTGTTGTGTTTCTTTTTTCTGAACATTTTGCTCTGCAGCCGGCTTCTGCTGCTTTTTCTTTGGCTGCTCATTTGGAGCCGCCTTTTTCTCCTGCACCGGTTTCTTAGCTTGTGGATTGCGTTGCTGCTCTTGGGCGATTCTTGTATTCTTGCCGTCCTTGCGCTGCTCATCGCTGGTCCGTGAATGGACCTTCTTGCGCTTGCGACTCTTCTTGCGATTAATATTGCTACTGTGCGCAGCAGACTTACCGCTGTCGGGTTTTCTTTCCTTGGCAGGCGAATCTTCCCGCGGACTTAATTGACGGCTTTTTACTTTTCTATTGCGATTTTGTTTTGTTTCAGACATGGTTGTTCAGCAAAACCTCCGATCTTTAACTTCTGTCATTCTAACATGATAAAGCCTGTAAATATGCTGCATGAGAAACGCTAAACTGTCCGCTCGCGGCGAAGCAAGCAATCTTTTGTCGCTTCTTGTCGACTATTGGCATTTT
>DIRG01000054.1:4268-4907 GCA_002427475.1 Mageeibacillus sp. UBA5442 | reverse complement strand
CCGATTCGTACATGATAATTATGGACGTACTTATCAAGCGAAGGAGCTGAATTCTTTCGTAGATTTCAGTTTGATTCCGTATCTGTATCGACTGCGCAGTCCCGGCATTCTGCGTTGTGTAGGAGTGAACAACTGCGACAATTTGAGTGCAGAAAGCGTCTGTCACTTAAAGACGGGGCTTGTGCTCAAAGAAGTCAGACAGATTGATATTAAAGAGGATCCGGGGGAAGTTGTCGTTCTTTTTGAATATCTCGAGGGGGTGACACTGCGACAGTTCTCTCTTCGGACGGTTTCAGCGATCAATGAAGAAATATCTGCGCTCTACGAGCAGCTCTTCGATCAGATCAGGGACACCTTGGAAGATTTTGCAGCTTTGAGCAAAGTAGGCCTGAGGCATGGGGATATCAGTCCCGACAACATTATGATTACAGCTGGAAAGCAGGCGGTTTTGATAGATTTCGACAAGGCGAGGGTATTCTTGCCCGGCTATGCAAGTCTGGACCTGCCGGAACTGCCGAGGAAAAATATTTATATCAGCGGCACTCCCGGCTATAGCGGCAAACTGGCCATGCAAGAGCAATGCGACCCTGGTGCCTATGCCCAAAGAAACACGGATTCTGTTCATCCCGCAGACCAGGA
>DIRG01000054.1:1884-4008 GCA_002427475.1 Mageeibacillus sp. UBA5442 | reverse complement strand
AGTGCAACCGGGCTTTGCTTATAAATTACTTAGCGCTCTTTGTGCGAGCGTCTGACTCAGGCTCCTTCTTCGAGCACTTGCTGCTCAGAATAAATAACTGTAGGAGAAGCCTCCTTACGTACAGCTTCCGCTGTGACGATAACCTTTTCTACGTCAGCTCGTGATGGGATCTCATACATGATGTCCAGCATCACACCTTCAAGGATAGTACGCAAACCGCGTGCTCCCATCTTCAGATCTTGAGCCTGTCGTGCAGCCTCACTGATTGCATCTTCTTCAAAAACCAAGTCTACGTCATCGTAATCCATTAGTTTCTGATACTGCTTAATCAGAGCATTCTTGGGCTCGGTCAGAATTTTGACCAAAGCATCCTCATCCAGTCCTTCTAAAGCGACATGAACCGGGACGCGGCCTATGAACTCAGGTATCAGACCATAACGCAGAAGATCCTCGGGTAAAAGATGTGTGAAGATCTTGGAATCGTCCTTGTTCTTGGACTTTACGTCTGCACCGAAACCTATGGCAGAGCTGCCGATACGGCTTTGAATCATTTTATCCAGCCCGTCAAAAGCACCACCCAAAATAAAGAGGATGTTGCTGGTGTCGATCTGAATAAACTCCTGATGCGGATGTTTGCGACCGCCTTGGGCGGGTACATTGGCTACTGTGCTTTCCAGAATCTTTAGAAGAGCCTGCTGCACACCCTCACCACTGACATCCCGCGTGATTGAAGGATTGTCTGAGCGACGTGAGATCTTGTCAATTTCGTCAATGTAGATGATGCCCTTTTCCGCTGCTTCGATATTAAAGTCAGCGTTTTGGATCAGGCGCAGAAGAATATTCTCCACGTCTTCGCCGACATAACCGGCTTCAGTGAGTGCCGTAGCATCAACAATAGCGAAAGGGACATGCAGTATTCTGGCCAGAGTCTGGGCTAGCAAAGTTTTGCCTGAACCTGTTGGTCCTAAAAGCAGAATATTGCTCTTTGACAGCTCGACATCTTTGTTGTCATCTTCAATGTGCTCAGAAAACACGCGTTTGTAGTGGTTGTAAACAGACACAGCCAATACTTTCTTTGCATAATCCTGACCAATGACGTATTCATCCAACTTGCATTTAATTTCATCAGGCGAAAGAAGACTATCCCTACTCAGATCATGCGAGCCGAAAGTGATTTTTCTTTCTTCTTGCAGAAGCTCATTACAGAGAGCAACGCATTCATTACATATATAAACACCGGGACCGGCAATCAGGCGCTCGACCTGAGAGTCCGGTTTCCCGCAGAATGAACAGTGAACCTGTTCAAACATTTTTTCGTTGTTTTGCTTATCTGTCATATATCTATGTCCTTAAGCGAGATCGCTTCACGGATAAGTTTTTATCTCATCATTACCTTGTCAATGATTCCGTATTCAATGGCTTCCTGTGTATCCATCCAGTGGTCACGCTCTGTGTCGCGCTCAATTACCTCAAGAGGCTGATCACAGATATCCGCCAAAATTTTATTAAGGCGTTTACGCATTTTCAGAATGTGTTCAGCTGCGATGCTGATATCCGTAGCTTGACCTTGTGTACCTCCGGAGGGCTGGTGGATCATAATTTCAGCGTTAGGGAGTGCGAAGCGTTTTCCTTTGGTTCCGGCGCCGACGAGGAAAGCTCCCATGCTGGCTGCCATACCCATGGCGATGGTCTGAACGTCAGGTTTGATGTATTGCATGGTGTCATAAACCATCAGGCCTGAAGAAACCTCTCCGCCCGGGCTGTTGATATAAAACTGAATATCCTTATCAGGATCTTCTGCCTCTAAGAACAATAGCTGGGCAACTATCAAATTCGCGCTGACGTGATCTACCTGATTGCTCAGGATGACAATACGCTCTTTAAGCAAACGGGAGAAAATATCATAGGAACGTTCTCCACGGCTAGTTTGTTCAACTACTACTGGTACCAGATTGTTGTGTATAGTTTCGATCATAATAATAAAAACTCCTTTTCGATAAGCAGCAAGTGCTGCTTTCCCATAATTCTAAGCTTATACTACTAATCCTCTTCGTCTGGCGCTTATGCGTCTGCGTCTTCTTCGTCGTGATCGTGATTGCAGTTTTCGTCATGAACGTGCTCATG
>DIRG01000054.1:0-1710 GCA_002427475.1 Mageeibacillus sp. UBA5442 | reverse complement strand
TCGTGATCGTGATCGCAGTTTTCGTCGTGGACGTGCTCATGCTCGTCCTCCGCCTCCGGCTCCGGCTCAACATCAGTCGCCACGCTCCACTCACGCAGAAGTTCGACCAATTTCTCACTTCTTACCTGGTGCTCAAGACGTTCTCTGCTCTCTTCGGCATCAAGATATTTTTCCTCATACTCCTCAACAGAAATCTGTGCCTGTTCAGCAAATCTTGCGATCAAAGCGTCGACTTCTTCATCTGATGCTTCCGGCTTTACTTCTTGTTCAAGTGCATCCAGCGTATAAGCTAAAACCAGATTTTTACGAGAAGCAGGAGCCATTTGTTGGCGTACGCCGGCCAGTGTCTGTCCGGAATAAGCTAAGAAATCTTCATAGCGCATGCCATACATTTCAAACTGCTGGCTTTGACGCTGAATTTCTCTCTCGACGTCGTCTTCAACGAGGAAGTTTGAGAGTACAACCTCACTGTTTGCAGCGATTTTCTCTACGATATTCCGCTCAAAAACCCGATCAGCCTGTTCGGCTGCTGCTTTTTCCAGCTCCTCACGCAACTCGGCTCGGTATTCTTCAAGAGTATCGCTACTCTCACTTACGTCTTTGACAAAGTCGTCATCTACTTCCGGTAATTCCGTGTAGGTCGCAGCCTTCACTTTAACTTCAAAGACTACTTCCTGACCTGCCAGATCTTCTGCCTGATATTCTTCAGGGAAGGTCAATGAGAGGTCGAACTCGTCGCCGACGTTTTTGCCGACAATGCCTTCTTCAAAACCGGGAATAAAGGTGTTGCTTCCCAGTTCGAGATCGTAATCTTCTGCAGTACCGCCCTCGAAAGGAACATCATCTTTCTTGCCGACATAGTCGATAGTAACAGTGTCACCGTTCTCAAGTGCGCGCTCAGCTACCGGAACTTGTCTGGCAACCTTTTCCTGCGCTTCTTTAATTTTGGCATCAATTTCTTCTTCGCTAAGTTCGACTTCCGGACGATATGCTTCAATACCTTTGTATTCGCCCAATTTGACTTCCGGCTTCAACGCAAATCTGACTTCCAGAACGAGCCCTTCGTCTCCGCTGATGCTGACAAGATTTACTCTCGGCTCTGAAAATGGTTGCAAATCATGCTCTTTCAAAGCTTCTTCATAAGCGCCGGGGAAGGCATGATCGATCGCATCGTCATACAAGATTCCTTCACCATAATGGTTTACTACGATCGGATAGGGGGCTTTACCTTTGCGAAAACCCGGAACTTGGAAGTAACGCTTACTTCTGTGGTAGGCGCTTTCCAGTGACTTCTTAAATTCCTCTGCGGGAACCTCAATATTTAGATAAGCAACTCTGTCTTCTTTTTGTTCAAATGTCGACGGCATTGGTCGTCCTCCTCTATATTTTGACTATATTAATACTTTACAAGCTTAAGCATTTTAACACAATAATGCTTTGACTTCTTCTCTTGGTGCCTTAGTTACTAGAGGACATTTATCTGAACTGAAAAACAACTTTATTAAGCGCCTAAGTATCGCTGTTTGCTACTTTGCAGACGTTACATAAGTTTCCTTCGTTGAAGCGAAAAGCCGAGCATGTTAATATGTACCTGCCTGAGATGGATGGCGCTCTCATTTTTGGACCACCGTTTCTTAAAGGGGAGTCCGAGTTGACGTGGAATGTGAATATGCCTGCTTGCAGGAAATTCTAAGACCACCGCAGGGCACC
>DIRG01000095.1:11032-14289 GCA_002427475.1 Mageeibacillus sp. UBA5442 | reverse complement strand
ACGGTACTGCATCCAGTTTTGGCAGACAGAGCCAGTTTCGCCGTAGGTGACCAGCTCACAAGGGTAGAGAGCGACATCAAAATCCAAGTTATTGTCAATCATGACTTGGAAGGCTTTACCTTCTATACATTTGCCTTTGTACTCATCTATAGCCTTGCCGTAAATTTTATTTTGCGGACGATAACGATAGGCATAAATTTTGCCGAAGTCATTCAATTCCTGCAGAAACTCTGTGGCCATCTTTTCATGATGTTTTTCAGGAACATAACGCAGAGCGTTTCGGATAGCCAGTGCTTTGTCTGACTTGCTAAGCATTGCTTTGCGTTTCGGTGCCCGTCTGATTCCGGGCTGAAACTCAGGATAAGGCGGCAAATCATCGTCTAAACGAATCGTCATGCAGGCTTCAATTTCTCTATTTTCCAACATTCTTCACCCTCCGGATTGTTGCTTGCTTCTGAACATTAAGCAGGTTTGCATCAAAAATTATTTCTTTCCTACTATACTAACATTCTCAAGAAATTACTTATAAGCAGAATGAACAGAAATTTGGTCACTTCCGGCAAGCAAGTTGCATTTACGAAGCATTCGAATTAATATCAAAAGAGTGTACAAAAATCTAATTGGACGAACAGATTTGATCCTATTAAAGGAAGTATAGATGAAAGAGATATTTGATTCTTTAAAAAACGCACTTGATCAAGGTGAAAACACCGTCCTGGCTACTGTGACTTTCAGCTCCGGAGCTACTCCACGCGGAGCGGGCGCTCGCATGTTGGTTGGCGCGGAAGGACGCAGAGCAGGTACTGTTGGCGGCGGGGCGGTCGAATTTCGCTCAATTCAGTATTCTCAGGAAGTACTGCAAAAGATGCAATCCAGGACGCATAATTTCCACCTGAGCAAGAATGATATCGAAGATATCGGAATGATTTGCGGTGGAGATGCTACGATCCATTTCCTGCATTTGGATGCGAGCGACCTCTCCTTAAGGGCATTAGTAGATGCGGCAGTTGAGGTTATTTCTGAGCACAGCGTTGCATGGCTGGTTACGGATCTAAGCGAAGCAGATACTTTAGGTCTTGCGCTTTATCTTCCGGCCGCGAAGAACGGTGATCTGGATGAGGATCTCTTCTACGGTTTTCTCGAGGATGAAGACTTGAGGGAGGACTTGTCCATAGATACTGCTCAATTAATGCAAAGTGCAGAAAAAATTGAAGCTGGAGATCGCGAGTTTTTCGTTGAAGAGCTGGTCACTCCCGGATTTGTTTACATCTTCGGTGGAGGACATGTCGGTCAAGCCTTGGTACCGGCACTGGCGGCAGTTGGTTTCGCACCCATCGTCCTCGATGACCGCGAAGAATTCGTGAACCCGGATCTTTTTCCGGGGGCTTATGCTGTTTGCCTCTGTGATCTCGGTGATATCGTAGCAACAGTCACAATTACAGATCGAGACTACGTTTGTGTTATGACACGTGGCCACGCCAACGATTTGGAAGTTCAGGCACAGGCCTTGAAAACCCCGGCCCGCTATATCGGCGTTATTGGTAGTAAGAAAAAGACAAAAATTGTACGTAATCGTCTGCTGGAGCGTGGCTTTACCGAGGAGGATCTAGATCGCATCACCGCCCCTATCGGTTTGAACATCGGCGGTAAGTCGCCGGCGGAAATCGCCGTCAGCATTACTGCCCAGCTGATACAGATTCGCTCAGCTGACTACAAACAGGGAAACTAAGAGATGTCAAAGAGACAGCTGAAATTATTTGGCTCTCAAATGGAAATTTATGCCCATTTGGAAAAAATGTTCCATCCTGAAGCGGGCTTGAACACAGTGCTCTTGACGGGAAAAAGCGGTGCGGGCAAGTCAACGGTGGTGCAGGAATTCCTGCGAGAGTTTGGCGTTTCGATTCACGGCTACACGACTGTTCGACATCGCAGTGTCAGCAGACAAGAGGTTGCCTTTCAGCACATTTACCTGCCTGAATCAGCGACCCCGCCGGCTTTGACGATAGAGTATCCTAATCATTTGCCAGACTTGGAGTATTTCCTTAGAAGAGTCAAAGACAGGGTAGTGTTTGATCGCGCTGCTTTTCTTAAGCTGGCTGACTATATGTCTCCACAGCAAGTCTTTCGAAACAAAACACCGGAGCTTATGCTCTGGGATGAACTGGGCGGCGAAGAGCTTTTAATAGATCATCTTTTTGAAACAGTAAAGTATTGGTTAGATCTAAACGAAAAGCCTGCGCAAATCATTGTCTGGAAAAAACAGTTTCGCAGAAGCAAGTTGCGCCTGGCCCATTTGACTGCGGAGGAAGAAGATATTCTAGAGCTTAGACGCCAGGAAATCCTCAGCCATACGAGCATCCATATTCATGATCTGGATTGCGAAGAAGTAGAAATATGACGAAGAAAAGCAATTTCGGAAGCATGAATTTGCGATTTGTTAAGAATGAAAAAAAATAATTGACAAGCCTCCTTTGGATCTGATACACTATCGAAGCCTTAGAAGGTAAATTTTGGCGCAGTAGTTCAGTTGGTTAGAATGCCAGCCTGTCACGCTGGATGTCGAGGGTTCGAGTCCCTTCTGCGTCGCCACGAGTGCCGGTCTTAGGGCCGGCACTTGTTTGCCCAGATAGCTCAGTCGGTAGAGCAGTGGACTGAAAATCCGCGTGTCGTTGGTTCGATTCCGACTCTGGGCACCATACTCCGTTACACATTAGCGTAGCGGAGTATTTTTATGCCCTTCCTTCCTGCTCTGATGCTATAGTTTGAAATCTGTTAGAATTATCATTCGAGAGATTAAACTATGGAAAGGATCAATTTCTTATGAATATTATTCTCACTGGAGATCGCCCTACGGGCAAACTTCACCTCGGACACTATGTAGGTTCCTTGCGTCGACGCGTTGAATTGCAGAATTCAGGTGATTTCGATGAAATATATATTATGATCGCTGACGCTCAGGCTTTGACTGACAACGCAGACAATCCGGAAAAAATCCGCGAAAATGTATTGGAAGTTGCTTTAGACAACCTTTCTGTGGGTTTGGATCCGACGATTTCAACACTGTTTATCCAATCAGCAGTTTATCAGCTGACTGAGCTTTGTTTTTATTATTCGAATTTGGTTACTGTTTCTCGCTTGCGCCGGAATCCCACAGTGAAAACTGAAATTGAGATGCGCGGCTTTGAGTCGAGTATTCCGGTAGGCTTTTTCATCTATCCGATCAGCCAGGCAGCGGATATTACAGCTTTTGATGCAAC
>DIRG01000095.1:10383-10712 GCA_002427475.1 Mageeibacillus sp. UBA5442 | reverse complement strand
ATTGACGGACAAGCGAAGATGAGCAAGTCGCTGGGCAACTGCATCTATCTCAGTGATGATTCCAAGGCGGTACAGGAAAAGGTAATGTCCATGTTTACCGATCCGGACCATCTGCGTGTGGATGATCCCGGCAAAATCGAAGGCAATACTGTGTTTACTTACTTAGATGCCTTTGCCTCAACTGAACATGTTGAGCGCTTCTGGCCTGAGTATGCCAACCTAGATGAAATCAAGGCTCATTACCAGAGAGGCGGCCTTGGTGATGTTAAGGTGAAACGCTTCCTGATTGATGTGTTAGAAGACACTTTAGAACCTATTCGCAAGCGTCG
>DIRG01000095.1:7174-10173 GCA_002427475.1 Mageeibacillus sp. UBA5442 | reverse complement strand
ATTGCAATTCTGGAAGATGCCAGTATTGTTGCGGCAGCTAAGGCGCAAAAGACAGTCGAACGTGTGCGCGCTGCTATGAGAATAGATTACTTTGAAGATGGGAGCTTTTATCAGGAATCCCTTGAGCGCTATCAGAATGAGTGACTTGTAGCTCCCGGGAGATCGATTCCGGCTGCGCAAGCTTCCTCCGGCGTATTAATATTGTTAAAGACAGACCAGTCCGGCAAGACCTGCCGGACTTTTTTTTCGTCCAAAAAATGAAATCCCATTTCTCGCATGAAGACTTCGACTTTGCTGCGTTGAGAGAGTATCTGCTTTTTCAAATGTGGGATCAGACTGTGCGCGTATAGCGCGTGGAAGATCTCTGGGCGTAGGCGGGTTTTGCCGTCTCTACCTTTCAATTCCCGTTCAACTGCTAACCCGCTGCAAGGGTGGCAGGTATCAAGTTCACTTAGCAATAAATCAAAGAGACGGGGGTCAAACTGCGGCATGTCGCAGGCTGTGATGTAGACGTAGGGGGAGTTGGCAACGCTCAAGGCTGCGTGTATGCCGCTCATAGGACCGCGAGAAGGTAATTTATCCTGAGTCAGCACAACGTTCTGCCCTTGATAGAGGCCGGCTGTTTTTGTCACGACTATTATCTCTTCAAAATAAGGCTCCAGCTGTTCAATCAGCTGATGTACCACTAGTTTGCCGTCGCGTTTTAGAGTCTGTTTATCCTGACCCATACGGCTAGCCTTGCCGCCGGCCAGAATAGCGGCCGAGCGACACAAGGGGCTTTTTGTGATTTTTTCTCTTAAGTCATGTTTCATAACGCTTTAATCCTAGCATAGTGGGGGACAGAATAATGTCATTAGGCGGAGCCGATGTGGTAGACTATTTGCAAATCACAAACCCTGCAGTCTCTTATCTGCAGGCTGCTTTTAATAAGAAGGAGGCCATTAAATGACCAATAAGAAACAAGCCGGAATTCCGCACGTCAGCTCGTACAAATGTACGCTCTGTCACAAGGAGTTCCCTTATGATGCGGAAATGCTGACCTGCCCTGACTGCGGTGAAAAAGGGATTTTAGACATTCTCTATGATTACGATGTGATCAAGGAAAATGTATCCCGTGAAAGCCTGGCACAGGACCACACGAACAGCATGTGGCGCTATAAAGCATTCCTGCCTCTCCAAGAGCGAGATTACACACCCTTTTTGCGTGTCGGCTGGACGCCGCTTTATGAATCTTTGCGCTTGGGCGATGAGCTCGGTTTGAAGAAACTCTACATCAAAGACGACGGTTTGAATCCGACTGCTTCTCTCAAAGACCGCGCCAGCGCAGTTGCTGTTGCGAAGGCATTAGAGCTGGGCTATGACACGATTTCCTGTTCCTCAACCGGAAATGCTGCCTCCTCCTGTGCCGGAAACGCAGCTCGTATGGGCTTGAAGAGCGTTATCTTCGTGCCTGAGCGCGCACCGGAAGGGAAGCTGGCTCAGATGTTGATCTTCGGCGCTCGTGTAGTTTCAGTTATTGGCGACTATAAAGATACTTTCGATCTTTCCAAAATGGCCATTGAAAAATATGGCTGGTTCAATCGCAACGCCGGCATCAATCCGGTTATGGCAGAAGGAAAGAAGACCGTTTCATTTGAAATTGCAGAACAACTGAATTGGGAGCCGACTGACTGGGTCGTGCTTTCTGTCGGTGACGGCTGCACTGTTGGCGGAGTGTACCTCGGTTTCCGCGACCTCTATGAGACAGGTTTGATCGATCGCATTCCGAAGATTCTCGGTGTCCAATCCTGCGGCTGTTCTCCCTTCTTTGATGCTGGCACTGAGTGCAGAGCACTCATCCCTACAGCAGAGAATACATGTGCTGACTCCATCTCGGTTGGTGTCCCGCGTAACCCGGTTAAGGCACAGCGTGCTGTTGCAGCTTCCGGCGGAGAGTGGGTTGCCGTTCCGGACGAGGAGATTCTTGCAGCTATGAGTTTGCTGGGACGCACAGAAGGCATCTTCGGCGAACCCGCCGGTGTCACCGGTACTGCAGGTATTAAGGCAGCAATGGAACAAGGCATTATTAAGCCCAACGAAACCGTTACCGTCATCGTTACCGGAAATGGTTTGAAAGATACAAAGAATGCTCTGGCTGCAGCCGGCAGCTCAGTTAAGAGCAAACCTACTTTAGAAGCGCTGCAAGCCAGCGGAATCCTTGACTAAGGATCTTAAGAAATGAATCTGAGCGCGACAGCCGTCGCGCTCAAGTTTTTTGGGGAGACGCCTATGGACTATGAGAAACTTGGACAATTCTATTTGGGTACAGTCGCTGAAGATCGGGATGGTGATGGCCGTCCGGATTTCATGTTATTCGACTCGCGGGAATTAAGAACACATGCAATTTGTGTAGGTATGACCGGAAGCGGTAAAACGGGCCTAGGCATTGCGATGTTAGAGGAAGCCGCCATGGATGGTATACCTGCCATCATCGTCGATCCCAAAGGTGATATGGGCAACTTGCTTTTGTCTTTTCCCGGTTTAACAGCTGAAGAGTTTCGCCCTTGGGTGCAGGCTAGTGAAGCGAAGACCAAAGGTATCACTGTAGATGAGTTGGCGGAAGAAAAAGCAGAATCTTGGCGTGCAGGCCTGACCGCCTCAGCGCAAACCGGAGATCGCATTCGTGTGATGCGTGAACGCTGTGAGTTCGCACTCTATACTCCTGGTGGACTTTTCGGTAGACCGCTATCAGTGGAAGGTTTGTTCAGCGCGCCGAAAGAACAAGATGTGGAGATCGTTAACGATATGGTCGTTTCTGCGACCAGCAGTCTCTTGCATCTCATCGGACTAGAAGTGAACCCCATAAAGAGCCGTGAACACGTCTTTCTTTCTGAGATTATTCGTCAACGCTGGAGCGAAGGCAAGGCAGTCGATTTGCCTCATCTGGTCCAAGCTGTTCAGAATCCGCCAATTAAGACGATCGGCGTCATGGATATTGAGACCTTTTTCCCGGAAAAAAA
>DIRG01000095.1:0-7005 GCA_002427475.1 Mageeibacillus sp. UBA5442 | reverse complement strand
CGCTTCGAACTGGCTTTGCAGTTGAATTCCATTTTGGCATCACCCTCTTTCGCCAGCTTTTTGCAGGGCGAAGAACTGAACATTGACAGGCTGCTCTACACGGCAGAGGGTAAACCGAAACTGTCGATTCTCTCAATTTCGCACCTTTCAGAAGCTGAGCGTATGTTCTTCGTGACGCTACTCTTAAACCAGATGATCAGCTGGATGCGCAGCAAGGAAGGTACCGACAGCCTCAGAGCTTTGTTTTACATGGATGAGATTTTCGGCTATTTCCCGCCCGTTGCCAATCCTCCATCCAAGCTACCGCTCTTGACTTTACTGAAACAAGCGCGTGCTTATGGCTTGGGGCTCGTCTTAGCCACTCAAAACCCGGCCGACCTCGATTACAAAGGTCTTTCGAATATCGGCACTTGGTTTATTGGTCGCCTTACCACCGAGCGAGACCGTTCACGTCTGTTGGATGGCATGGTTGACACCGCTCACGTCGGACTTGAACGCTCTAGCCTGTCCGGAACAATTGCTAATCTGGAGAAAAGGCAATTTCTCGTCCGCCGGCCTTCAGAGAAAGAACCGACCTTATTTACGACTAGGTTCTGCATGTCCTATCTGGCAGGACCTTTGAGCAGAGAGCAAACTGCTTTGCTCGCTCGTCCGACTGCGGGCGATCTTGAGCCGAGCGGGAGCGTTGCTGCAAGTGAAACAGTGGAGCAAGTTGCCGGGGAAACGTCGGACGATACGAAGCCCGCTGAAGTCGAAATTCAGAGCGGTCAGATCACGCAGGCTCCGCTGCCCGCAGCAGGCATCCCCGTACATTACTTGCACGATACGACGGCAATAGGCGGAAAGTACGTTCCGGCCTTGCTCGCTTATTTTACAATCCATTATGTGAACGAAAAACATGCTATCAGCAAGGATCGCGAAATAGTTCGCGTTACTCCGCTTAGCGATGGCCTAGTCCCGGTAGACTGGAGCAATTCGCAAGTCTTTGAACCGCAAGAAATTGAAAGCGAAGATCAGCCGCCGCAGGGTGCTACCTATGCAGCACTGTCGGCTGAAGCTCGCAAGAAAACGAGTTTCACTCAATGGCAGCGACAAGCAGTTGACTACGCCTACCGCAACGATTCTCTCGACTATTTCTTGCACAAAGAACTGAAGATGTACTCGGAGCCGGGAGAGAGCCAGGGCGATTTCGCTGCTCGGGTACAGATGGCTGCCCGCGAAGAACGCGATGCTGCCTTGGATAAGCTACGTGATCAGTACGAAAAAAAGCAGCGCTCGCTTGAAGGCAAAATAATCAAGGCAGAGGAAAAAGTTGACCGTGAGACAGAGCAGGCCAAGGATGCCAAGAGACAGACTGCTATCTCCTTCGGCTCGGCCGTTCTGGGAGCTTTGCTTGGCAAATCACTGGTGACTCAGTCTTCAGTAGGAAGAGCAGGCACAGCTGCCAAGAGTGCCAGCCGCAGCAAAAGGCAGTCGGAAGACATTGTGCGCGCAGAAGATGCCTTGAAACGTCTAGTTGACGAAAAAACGGAGCTCGATGCCGAAATGGAAGAAGCTCTAGTTGAACTGGCCGCTGTCTATGACAATGCCTCCGATAATGTAGAAACAGTCCTGATTAAACCGCTAAAGCGTGACGTTACTGTCAAGGCCTTTGCTCTACTCTGGGTACCGGAGGCTATGTTTTAGCTAGGATATGTTAGCTCGTATAGTAGCTATCAGATCCTCAACCATCTGCTCTCGAGGCGTGAGTATCTCCACTCCTTGATCGACAATCTGATGCAGACGATTAGCCATATCGTCTGCATCAAGTCTACTGCCTACTAATATTTCACTAATATCATCGATGAAATCGCCATCAAGAGCGTCGCTGTAGACGATAAGGTTTGCTATTTTTCCACCCTTGATTTCAAAACCTAGGCGAGCTTCGCCCCAAGCCAGCCTGCCGGTCTCTATTTCCAGATCGAAAGGCACGGTTTTGCCGTAACGCCAATCCCAAGAGGAATACTTTTCCTCTAGAGCTGCCAGCTTCTCATCGCGCTCGAACTCGTCAATCTGAACTTCATCGACTTCAAGATCCTGTCCGTAACGCTCAACAAAGGCCTTTTTTACCGCCTCTGACAATTGCGACAAGCTCAGATCGGCTTGTGCATCCCGCAAATTTCCAACGCGCGAACGCACGGAAGCGATGGCTTTGGATTTCAGTTTTACGTCCGAGACCGTGAGGAAATGCACTAAACGCTCAAAATTTGAGTTAAACATCAAAGTACCGTGATGCAAGCCCACTCCCTGTGAGAAGCGGAAAGCATTTCCGGAGAATTTTTTGCCATCCAAGAGAATATCATTGCGCCCGCTGCGCTCGGCTTGAATGCCTAAGGACAAGGCAGCATCCAAAATGACCTTGAAACTCTCGTCCAGATCCAGTTTCGATTGCGGTAGAATAATCGAGAAATTCAGATTGCCCAGATCGTGATAGACCGCGCCACCGCCTGTGCTGCGGCGAGCCAGATAACCGCCATCTTCTTCCAATAAGGTGCAGCGGCATTCGGCCCAAGCATTCTGGTTTCTACCTATCACGACCGTGTTGGCGTTTTGCCAAAGATAGAGGATTGCACTATAGCGCCTTTGTCCAGAGTCGTCGGCATCACTTTTGCATAGCCCCATGAGGTAATCTTCTAGAGCCAAATTATGCCAAGGGTTGGTGCGGTCGGTTGAAAGCAGCAAGACGGGTTTTTTTGTCATTCATTTCTCCTTATATATCTGATGAGCTAGTATCGTTAATTAATGATAATTTGTATCTTGCATGCGAATTGCACGCTGAACCATTATAAAACAAAAACGGAACAACACAAGTTAGTCAAGATCGGTATAATTAGCGAGACATAATGCTTGCAAAAGATGTGCATGAAAGGAAAATAGATAATGCTTGATCCGAGAGATAAGGAATTCCAAGAACAGGATAGATTCGATACCCAAGACTTGCTGGAGCTGATGGCCTTTTTGCGCAGCGAAGATGGCTGCCCTTGGGATCGTGCTCAAGACCACGAGAGTATTCAGGAGAATATGCTGGAAGAAGCCTACGAGGCTGTCGACGCCATCCAGTGTCGTGATGATGCGAAGCTCTGTGAAGAGTTGGGCGACGTACTGATGCAGGTCGTTTTTCACGCTCAATTAGCAGCGGAACGTGGAGCCTTTGACTATTCGGATGTGGTGAGCGGTATTAGCAAAAAGCTGATTTCGCGCCATACACATCTCTTCGGAGACGACTGCGCTCTAACAGCAGAGGAAGGGCTAGACACTTGGACCAAAAACAAAAAGTTGGAACGTAATTATGACAAGACGTCACAAATGCTCACCGATGTACCACGCTCCATGCCTGCCCTGATGCGAGCCGCTAAGTTGCAAAAGCGTGCTGCCAAAATCGGTTTCGACTGGCCATCTGCTCAAGGGGCTCGAGCTAAAATGCAGGAAGAATTGGCCGAGTTAGAGCAGGAGCTGGCCCGGCGAGAAGAAAGCGAAGTACCTTCAGCAGATAAGGAAGTGGAACGTGCCGTCCAGGCTGAAGCCGGCGATCTACTCTTTGCAGTAGTTAATTACTTACGTCTAAATAAAATTGAGCCGGAGTCTGCCCTCTCGGGTTGCTCGGAGTCTTTTATCCGCCGCTTTCAAAGCATGGAGGAGATTGCAGCAGAAGAGGGTCAGGATTTGGACTCAGGTCTGTCTCTGGAGGAGCTGGATAGCTTCTGGGACGAGGCCAAGAGACGGGAACGATAGGAGGATAAAAATGAGATTGGATAAATATTTAAAAGTGTCGCGTATCGTTAAACGCCGTACCGTGGCCAAGGAGATTGCCGATGCGGGTCGCATTACTGTCAACGGCGTGAGAGCTAAAGCAGGTACGGAATTAAAGGTCGGAGATATCTTAGAGATTGGATTCGGACAAGGGAAAACCCGGGTGCGAGTTCTCGAGTTGCGTCCCTCAGCACGCAAAGAAGAAGCGGAAAACCTGTATGAATTATTGGAGACTGAGTAGAAAGTAGATAACATTTTAGTAACATAAAGATGTATTTTTATTAAAATTCTAATAATTTCAATTTTAGGTCTTGCAAAACCGAACAAACTCGATTAGCATAACTGTAAATTAGAGCGGATGTCAGTACGACAGGAGATCAGGTATGGCGAGGGAAAAAGCAAAATCGAGAAATCGTTCTACACGTGCTTACCTCTTACGCATTTGTCTGGGCGTGATGATCGTGCTTGTAACAGCAGTCTGTACTAATCTGTACTTTCAGCAGGAAGAAGAGTTTCAGCGACTGAGTCTGGAAGAAGAGCAACTGCAGCGCCAGATGGATTCACTTCATCAGGAATATGATGACTTGAGCAGACAATACGAGATGCTGGATTCGGATGCATTTATCGAGAGTATTGCTCGAGATTATCTGGGCATGTGTCGTCCTGAAGATACATTAATTATTAGTAGATAAATTTTTACTAGACTAAATAAAAAGATGGCCGCGAACACGACCATCTTTTTTTAAGTTTATTTTTTTAACAGCGCTACTGTTATTGAGCTGCGTTAAGCTCGGCAATTTTCACTATTACGGAAGTGGCTAGAGCCATGCCGCGTGTCAGCACCAATTCATAACGACCGTGATAATTGTAACCTCCAACAAAAATGTTGGGGCAGGGCAGCCCGCGATAAGTCAGCTGAGCACCATCGGTTCCACCGCGAATCGGGCTTTCCTCAATCTCGATCTCCAAGTCTTTCATGGCTGCACGAGCCAGGTCGATTACGTGTGTAGAGTCTTGAATCACATCAAGCATGTTGTAGTAAGAATCTTCGATCTCGAGGCTAAGTCGCTGTCCATATTTTTTATTCAGGAAGTCAACGATGTCTGCCAGCAATTCCTTCTTCTGCAGGAATAAAGCTTTGTCATGATCGCGAATAATATATTCAAGATGAGCCTCTTCCACCGTGCCGTTGAATTCGGTGAGTAGATAAAAGCCATCATGTCCGTCTGTCCACTCCGGCCGTTCACCTACAGGCAGTAAGCTCTGTAATTCCATGCCGATCAACGTGGCATGAATCATCGTATGCTTGGCTGTACCGGGATGAACATTGCGACCTTGGATTGTGATCTTGGCACTAGCCGCATTGAAAGTTTCATAGTTGAAATCGCCGATGGGGCCACCGTCCATTGTATAGGCAAAATCTGCGCCAAAACGTTCCAAGTCTAATAAAGAGGCGCCGTGACCAATTTCCTCATCCGGCGTGAAGGCCACCGCGATATCGCCCCGTTCAATTTCAGGATGCGCTATCAGATAGCTCACAGCTTCCATGATGGCGACGATGCCAGCCTTGTTGTCGGCACCCAGTAAAGCAGTGCCGTCGCTGGTGATTATTTCTTCTCCAATCAGATCATTCAGGAATGGGAAACTGTCCACTTCTATGCTGAACTCATCATTCAGTCGAATGTCTCCGCCCTCGTAAGTGAAGATCTGCGGTTCCGTAGTGACGCCAGACATGTCCGGAGCTGTATCGATATGAGCGAGAAAGCCGATCGTAGGCAAATCTGCCTTGTTGCCTGCTAAGTGCCCATAGACGTAAGCATGCTCCTCGTCTAGATAAGCTTCCAAGCCTATATCCTGCAGCTCCTGATATAGTAGGCGTGCCAGATCAAGCTGCCCCGGACTGCTGGGTGTCACCTGACTGTTTTGTGGATTTGCGCGCGTGTCGATGGCAATATAACGGCTAAATCGTTCACGCACTCCTTCGTAATCGATCATTGTGTTTTTCATGACCTCTACAGCTCCTGTCTGTTTCTTAAAGCTCTACTCAGAGTTTCCGCATCAGCGTATTCCAAGTCCGCTCCCATCGGAATTCCGTGAGATAGCTGGGTGGTCTTAATTCCTGTCTGATGTAAAAGCCTGGCAATATATAGTGCCGTCGCTTCGCCTTCGATACTGGGATTCAAAGCTAGAATAATTTCGCTTATTTCTTGATGTTCCTGCAATCTTTGCAAGAGCTCACGCAGCTTAATGTCTTCCGGACCAATATCCTCCATCGGGGAAATAGCACCGTGCAGAACATGGTAGAGTCCGTCATAATTTTGGACGCGCTCCATCACGGCTACGTCTCGAGGATTTTCCACGACGCAGACAACAGTGCGATCACGCTTGTGTGAACTGCAGATCTCACAAGGATCATCTTCAGTTAGATTGCAGCAGTGAGAGCAGAGCGTGACATCATCTTTGGCATCCTTGATAGCATCAGCCAAGGCAAATGCCTGTTCCTTATCCTGGGCCAGTATATGAAATGCCAGGCGTTGAGCTGTCTTAGCTCCTACGCCCGGCAGTTTATTCAACTCCGCAATCAAGCGAGTGATTGCAGGACTAAAGCGCATTGCCATGTTTTAAAAACCCGGGAAGTTCAAGTCACCACCTGTGACCTGTGACATGCGAGCTTCCACCTTTTCATCGAGCTGACGCATCGCGTCGTTGATTGCAGCGCTGATCAGATCTTGCAGCATTTCTACGTCCTCGGCGTCAACAACGTCAGGATTGATCTCGAGTTCGAGTACCTGATGACTTCCGCCAACAAGTGCGCGTACAACGCCGCCGCCTGAAGTAGATTCGGCTGTCATCTCAGCAGTTTCTTCTTGGGCCTTGGCCAGTTCTTCTTGCATTTTCTGAGCTTGGCGCATCAGTTGATCCATTTGGTTTCCACCACCACCGCGCGGTCTGCCGCCGCCCCGATATCCGCCTCGTCCTTTTGCCATTATCTTGTACCTCCGTTTAATAATTCCTCGTCAATGTGAAGAGGGATTGATCTTTTATCTGTAATTCTTTTTAACTTTATCATCCAGTCTTCTTCAGCTGTAACAGCATCAGCACTGGCTTCATCTTCCAGTATGACTTCCAATTCAATATTTTCGTTTAAGAGTTCCACCAAAATTCTGCGAATAGTGGCGCGTGAATCAGCTTCATTAATGCAAGCGTGTTGACCTT
>DIRG01000076.1 GCA_002427475.1 Mageeibacillus sp. UBA5442 | reverse complement strand
AGGAGGACAGGAATGAGGGTATTGCATTGTCTGGCTCAACTACCGACGCGTACGGGCAGCGGTGTATATTTCCATAATTTAATTAATGAAATTAATCAACAGACGGATTGGCAGCAGGCTGCTCTCTATGCCCTGCCGGCTAAGCACCTCGTCGACCCCAGTCGAGATGAGTCCCCCTGCACGCAAGAATATGCCGAATGGATCGACTGTAAGAGCCATTATCCGGTTTTTTTCGAGACGATGGAAATGCCTTTTCCTATCGTGGGCATGAGTGATGAGATGCCCTATCCATCGACTCGTTACTGTCGCATGGACGACGAAATGATCGGCTGCTGGGAGCGTAATTTCTGCCAAGAATTAATTAGGATCAAGGAAAAATATGATCCCGACATTATTATTTCTCACCACTTGTGGATTTTAACAAGGATGGTGCTGGAAATCTTTCCCGATATCCCGATCATTGGAATTTCGCACGGTACTGATATTCGCCAGGCTCGACAGAATCCGGACATTGCCAAGAATGCGGTGGGCAGCTTGCGTGGGCTTGATCGCGTCCTCTCTCTCTCCGACTCTCACATTCCTGACCTCGTGGAGTGCTTCGATCTCTTGCCGGAACAGATCTTGGTCACCGGAGGAGCTTTTGACAATAAAATTTTCTATCCTAGCGCAGAGCGGCCGGATACTCTCAAGGAAGATTTTATCAAATTCCTCTATGCGGGAAAAATGTCCCACGCCAAGGGCGTTTATGAGTTGATTGCGGCTTTTTCTGCACTTTATAAAAAAGACCCCGCAGTTCGTCTCGATCTCGTCGGCACTGCTGAGGCGGAACTGAAAGCGCTCCTCAATTCGGAAGCTGTTCCGGCACAGGCGATTAGATTGTTTGATGTAGAGTCGCAAAAAGAACTGGCGAGCCACTTGCGGCGCAGCGATGTCTTCGTGCTAGCCAGTTATTATGAAGGTTTAGGACTTATCGCCATTGAGGCTCTGGCTTCAGGAGTGGCCTTGGTCACAAACGATCTGCCTGCGTTATCTCAGCAACTGCTGCCTCATGTTGGTTCTACCGAGCTGATTAGCTGGGTGGAGCTGCCCCGCCTGCGCAATCTGGACGAGCCTTATGTGGAAGATGTTCCCGCCTATGTGGCGCGGCTATCTTCGGCCATGGAAGAGCAGGCCTTGCAGGCAAGGCAGCGAGATGACGAGAAGGAAAATCTCGCTCAAGCTGTCCAAGTTTTTTCTTGGGAAAGCCTGGCAGCCAAGCTGGTGCAGATAATTAAAGACCTGAGCTGATCCCGGATTATTTATTCGCTTCTCGAGTATTCTCTTCTGCTTTTAAACGTTTGATGATGGAGCGGGCAACATGTAAACCGCTAGCTCCGGCCTGCGACAGTCCACGCGTAATCCCGGCACCGTCCCCGATGGCGAAAAAGCGCGGCATCGAAGTTTCAAACTCTGATGTCAGCTGCAAGCGGGCGCTATAAAATTTGACTTCAACGCCATACAATAGCGTGTCAGTATTGGCAGTTCCGGGAGCAAGCTTATCTAAAGCTTCCAACATTTCGATAATATTATCTAAGTGACGCTTGGGCAGAACTAGGCTGAGATCGCCCGGCGTCGCATCAAGAGTCGGCTTGACGAAGCTCTTCGACATGCGATGCGCATTGGTACGTTGCCCATTGCGCAAATCCCCCAAACGCTGGACCAGAACGCCACCGCCCAACATATTAGACAAAGAAGCGATGTGCTTGCCATAGCGATACGGTTCGTTAAACGGATCTGTGAAACGATTGCTAACCAGCAAAGCGAAGTTCGTGTTTTCACTATGTAGGCTGGGATCATCGTAGCTGTGACCGTTGACGGTGATGATGCCGTCAGTATTCTCTGTCACCACATAACCATAGGGATTCATGCAGAAGGTGCGCACGATATCGCTGTACTGCCGCGTCTGATACTTCAGCTTGGCTTCGTAGAGGACATCGGTAATATCTTTAAAAACCAGAGCCGGCAATTCAATTCGAACTCCCAGATCGACCTGATTATTGATTAAAGGCAGGTCGAGACCGCGGCAAATATCACTGAACCACTCGGCGCCGGAGCGACCGGGGGCAGCGATCAGATATTTGCAGGCGATATCACCCTTATTTGTTTCCAGAATATATTGATCCGGTACTTGCTCATCGCTCGCCTTGACGGTTCTGTCGCCGTGTACAGGGAGAATGTTTTCTACTTTCACGTTGCAGCGCAGATCCACATGCTCATCTAGCCACTTGTAATGGGCGATCAGCATGTCTCTGGTTTTTTCTGTACCGAGATGTTTGCAGCGTGCATCGAGGAGATGGATGTCATGCGCTATAGCTTTATGCCTGATCTGCTCTGCCTCGGGAGAGGAGGTGGTGTAATAGGTATCTGTGGCACCAAATTCCTGATTGACCTTATCGACATCATCAATCAGTTCCATGACGGTATCATGCTCAAGATAGTCTGTCAGCCAGCCACCGAATTCGGTGGTGAAGTTAAATTTGCCGTCGGAAAAAGCTCCCGCTCCACCGAAACCGCGCATAATGGCGCAGGGAACGCAGTTAATGCACTGCTTGGTTTTTTTGTTAACGATCGGGCAGGATCGCGCCTCAATGGCCTTGCCTTGTTCCAACACAACAATATCTAAATCAGGACATTTGGCACTCAATTCATGAGCTGCAAAGATTCCCGCTAAACCAGCACCGATAATGGCAACATCTTTTTTTTCCATGCTTCCCTCCGTAATATGTGCTCTACAAAAAACAACACTAGCCATTATACTTGAAACTAGCTTAAAAGTAATAGGAGGACAAAG
>DIRG01000058.1:6397-33688 GCA_002427475.1 Mageeibacillus sp. UBA5442 | reverse complement strand
CAAGTTTTAAATCAGAAATTAATCCATTTAATGTTGGATCTTTAGCCTTAAAGTAGTCTATTGCTTCTCTTAAATAAACATTATCTGTGTTTTCAAAACGAAGTATTTCATCTCTTGATAAATTATTTAAACCAGTGAAAAACTCATTATAAAAAGCTTGAGATTCTTTGATAGTTTTTGATTTTAATAGGACTACAGGCTTAATATTTTGTCCAGCATCTCCAAATAGGTGTCTCCTATACTCACTTAATATCAAAGCTCCTAAAGTTCTTAGCCAAGCACTATAATCTCCTTGCATATTCTGGAAGTCCTTGGTGTAACCACTTTCTCTAAACTTAGCCAGTGTGTAGTCATAGACTATCTTATCAAGATACTTGCTTTTTACATTTGGATCTTCTAAATCTGCAGTAGCAGTAAATTCAAGCATTGCATTATCTTTATTCGACATAAAAATTCTATTGACAGAATATTCCCAGCTATTGATATTCTCTTCAATCTCGTTCTTTTCAGTTTTACCAAGTCCTTTTGTCACTGTATTTATATGGTGAGATTCATCAGAAATTAGCACAATCTTATCATCTTCAAAATCATCAATTGTAGGACTATTTTCTCTTGGGAAATTCAAATCAAGATGAAGCTTTTGGGTTGAAGTAAAAAGAATATTTATTGCTTTTTCATCACAATAAGAAAAGTTATCTACTTCTTTAACTTCTACTTGCTCTCCCATTAACTCAATAGTATCTGCAAATAAATACTTAATCGATGATGGATTCAGAAAGTTTTCTTTTGTTTTCTCAATAATACTTTTCTGGTTTACAAAAAATAAAAACTTGCGATAACCTTGCATGTAAAGATACAAGATCAAACCAGCCATCATAACTGTTTTCCCTGATCCAGTCGCCATGTGGAATAAGGTATGCACTTGCTTATTCTTTACTAAATCAGGATTTTTATAATAGGTGATGAAATATCTAAATGCTTCTTCTTGATAATCACGAAGAACAATATTTTCATTCAGATTGCTAACGATACATTCTGGTATGTCTTTCAAAAGACTTATCTGTTTCAAGACATCTAATTTTTCATATAAATATTGATTACTCATTAGATGCTTCCTTAATCTAATCCATAGAAACTCTTTGTAAATGCCTTATCTGCTTCACTTACATTTGCATCTTCATCGTCTATATCAGATAGATTGATGTAAAGTTTATTTTTATCTAACAGTTTAAGAACTAATCTTTTCTGGTTTTCTAGACTTAACTTATCAAACTCTTCCTCAGTACGTTTTAAATCACTTGGTAAAACAGATGGAATAATTTTCCCATTTTGAGTAGCTTTATCTAATACCGATTTGACTGCATCTGAATTTGAAGCTTGCTCTAATTCATCAAATAGAGCTTGATTGTCTTCTAAAAGTTCACAGTAAACAAAAGAACCTCCACCTTGCCAGTCAGCATCTTTTGTAATTCCAAATTCAAATCCATCAAGAACTTTTTGCATTCTATTAAGCTCTAAATCAATCTGCTCTTCCATTTGTTCAACACCTATATACTGTCTGCCCAATTTATGTGCAACTGCTGCAGTTGTTCCTGACCCTAAATGATAATCTAGTACTATATCACCTTTATCTGTTGTCATTTCGATAATTCTTTGTAATAACCTCTCTGGTTTTTGACCACTAAAATCTAATAATTCTGACCTATATCTATCAGTAGAATAAATATCATCCCACCAATCTTCCAGTTTTTTTCCTTGTTCCTCAGCTTTTTCTTTAAAATCTTCAGATGATTGAGTTTTATTAAATACTTGCCCTGTATTATGTACTCCACTTTTGTGTTTTACATAAGGTTGATTAAACTTTATGTTTTCACTATTCCCATAAAAAAGAATGTCATCATGTTTTCTTGGCAGAAATCTTGTACTACCAGATGGGCCGGTATAACACCAAACAATATTATTTTTAAAGCATTCTTTTCCAAAAACCTCATCTAATAAAACTTTCGCATAATGAGACTCATTAAAATCAAGATGAACCAAAATAGACCCATCTTTTTTTAATAAACGCTTAGCAAGCACCAATCTATTTTTCATAAATGTTAGCCAAGTTGAATGATTAAACTTATCATTATATTCAAATGAGTCTTTACCTGTATTAAAAGGTGGATCTATATATATTAGCTGCACTTGCCCCTCATATTTAGATAATAACGAAGATAATGCGAGTAAATTATTTCCCTTGATTATTAAATTATCACTTTCTTCAAAAACAATATTCTCTTCTTTTCCTTCCAACGAATATCTTTTTGCATTTCCTATGGCTTTAGGAGCTAATAATCTATTCACTTCATCTGGAGCAAGGGTTTCATTATAGAAAATCTCGTCTCGTTTTTGATCCTCTTTTGTCTGTCCTCCTTCAAGCACACAATCTTTATAAGGCCATACCAAAGTCACATCTTGTTTTTGACTAATGAGGTTGTTCTGGTTATCTACTAGTCCAATTTTGTTTTTGTATAATGTATAAGAGTCAGGTAAGAACTCTTTAGAATCCAATACCCATATGAATTTGACTTTATCAAACACGTAAACATCATCAACTTTTGTAAAAAAACTCTCACGCATTATATCGTTATTTAGAAGTGACTTAATTAATAAGCCATCAGTACCCCTTGCAGCATCCGAAACTTTTGTTTTTATTACTTGATTATCCTCACCGATGAAGCGTTCATCAGCCTTTAATATTTTTTCTAGTTCATCTAAAAATCTCATTGTTCATCCTCCACATAACTTACAATATCTCCAATATCACAATTTAACACCTGACAAATACGCCCTAGTACATCCATACTTACAATTTTGTTTTTTCCTAACTTTGCCAAGGTTGCAGAGGACATTCCTACTTCAATCCTTAAATCCTCTCTTTGCATTTTATTATCTTCTAGCAATCGCCAAAGTTTATTGTAGTCAAAAGCCATTTTAGTCTCTTTCCTTCTACCTTTTACTTGCTAAAGATTATTATATCAAATAAAGTCTCATTTATCAGCCTAAAAAAATATGTAAAGTTCTTCTATAAAAAAGCACCACTGACTGCTAGATCAAAGGTGCTTCACAATATAGGTCATTTAAATCATTTTAAAATACTCTAAAGCTTCCCTAATCGCTTCCTCCTTTTCAGGTGGACAATTTGGAACGATAGGATTTTCCTTATTCGAAACATTATAATTTTTACCAACTTCAAGTCCACACTTCTTCTTTACCTGTGATATATAAAGATTAGAAACCTTCATAGCGTGCGTCTTAAAAACAAAGTCCTTGATTTCTTCATAGGTAGCTTTGCTTTCCGCAGTCGTTAAATCAAGTTCATCCATCTCAAGCTCAACCTTTATATGTTGGTTGACATCAAGTTTGGACAAAAGAACTACCGTCTCAACGTGTGTCGTCCACGGAAACATATCCACCGGCTGGATCAAACTTATGTCATAGACATCCGTCAATTCCTTCAAGTCTCGTGCTAAAGTGGCGGGATTACAGCTAACATACAATAGGTGAGAGGGTCCTTCCTCGACAAGAGCGGACAGCAATGTTGCATCCAGTCCTTTGCGCGGTGGATCAAGAATGAGTATGGTGTGCTCCGAATCAGCTTCCGTTATATAAGCTAAGCTCTCATCAGCGGCCGCACGGATAAAATCATAGTCTTCAGAAGCGAACGCATTGAGCTCGGCGTTTTGCTTAGCATCGGTGACCGCTTCTGCGATCAACTCGAGGCCGAGCAGGTGGGGCAGGGCAGCATCAGAACTTTTCCTTAACTCATTCATTACATAGAGACCGATCGAGCCGACACCACAATAGAGATCGATGATATCGCTGAGACTGTGTTCTGTATGGATATCCTTGACCAGAGACGAGATGAGACGATAAAGCTTGCTTGTCTGTTCGTAATTGATTTGGAAAAAAGCTCCGGGAGACAGGGCGAATTTATTGCCATCGAAAGTGAATGTGAGCTGCTTGTCTCCACCTAGCAAAATAAATTTGTTGCCCAGAATAACGTTGCTGCGCTGTGCCTGGATATTGAGATAGACAGAAACAACGTCTTCCTCCTGCAGCAAATCAGCAGCTAGGGCGAAATAGGCATCCTTCTCTACTCGTGACGTGAGAATGATCATCTGCTTTTCCGACTTGCCATCGCCCAATGTAGGGGAGACGCGCAAAGTCACGAAGCGCAAATCTCCGGTATGTGTCTTTTCGTCGTAGGCGCTGATGGCGTGCTTAACCATCAGCTGCGGCAGTAATTCCCTTAAGCGAGCTCCGGACTGAGGCTCGATCAGGCAAACCGGGGTTGTCACCAAGTCGTGGCTGCGCGCACGGTAAAAGCCAAGAGCCGGACCGGCTGCACCTGAACCGACCGGATAAACCATTTTGTTGCGATAATGCGTATAAGGTTCGCTGGCACCGATGATAGGTTGAACTAAACTTTCGACATCAATCGTGCCGATCCGTTCAAGGGTTTGGCGAACGCTGTTTTCTTTCCAGCGCAAACTGGCCGGGTAGGACAGAGCCTGAATTTGGCAGCCTCCGCAGTCGTCAGCGATTGCGCAGGGCATTTGCACGCGATCAGGACTGTCGTCAATACGTCTGCTCAACCTGGCAACGCGATAATTTTTGAGCGTCTCTACGACCTCAACAAACCCGCTTTCGCCCATTAAAAGGCCATCTACAAAGATGACGCTAGTCTTATTATCCTGCTCGCCGTCGTCGTTTACTTCAACGCAGACAGCTTGACCGTGCCGGTTCAGGTCACGGCAGAATACTTTAATCTCACTGTTTTTCATATTTCAAACATTCTCAATCGTCGCCCTTCCAAGCCGGAGCTAGATCCGCTGAAGGGGAGACGCCTTTCATTATTGCGCTCGACATCGCGCTTAGGATGCTTGCCGACTAGATGCTCGGCCAATAAATAGACGGTGGAACCGTTCTCTTTACTGAAAGCCGCCTCAGCCATCTCTTCGGGCTTTTCATAATTATATTTCTCCGCCAGTTGCAGGAGATTATCCCAGCGCTCTTGATAGGCTGCGCCTTGATTGCTGCGAGCAATCTTCTGGGGAACGGACTTCCCAATATCCAACCAATGGCGACGACGTGCTCGATCCATGGCTCGCTTCAAAACCTCCGCCGTCAAGTCGTAATCGGGCATGTGCTTGTCATAATCTGGAATGTAATAGCGCAATTGCGCCTTGATGCCTTCGGGAGAGAGTTTATCCAGCGGATCTTCGAAGTGCAAAAGCAGCCAGTATTCAAAGTCGGGATTGCTGATGCCGAGAAAGTTATTCTTGCGGGCAGCGGCCCAACGATAGGTTTCAGCGAATTGGTTTGGCGTCCAGGAATCGACATCAAAGACTAGCCATTGTTCGTCCTCGACGTTGAGATTGATGCGGCGAACGCGGCGGTAGTTTTCAATCTTGCGGCGGATATGAGGTGGGGAGGAGTGCCCAACTTCTTCTCTTTTCCTCTTCACGATTACGAGGCGATAATTGTCACGCACAAAGGGGCGTAGCTTCTCGAAATATTCGGGCTCTGTGACTACTCCTTCGCAGGAAACGTAAACCTGGCGCACCAAAGGTCGGTCACCGGAACGGCGCTGCCATTGCGAGCGGGCGATAGTATTTAAATCTTCAAACGGAGAATCGAAATTTGATTTCTTTTTGCTTTCACTCATATTATTCCTCTGAATCCTGTGGCCAATCACTGAGAATGAAGGCGTTCAAATTAGGGACACCTCCCAGACGACCCTCCAGATAGAGTTGGCGATAGTCCAAATCCTCCTCCTCCAAGGCGCCAAAATCCGAAAGGGGGAGCAAAGTCGAGCTGCCATCGGAGAGTCTTTCCGTGATCCATAGTTCATCGCTGCGGAACATCTCGCGATTAAGCAAATTGAGGTCATGGCTACTTACGATCAGCTGCGTGCGTGCTTCAGGCCGCCGCTGTTCTAGAAAAAAGTTCAAGAGCTCCAGCGAAAGCAGGCTGTGCAAATTACGATCCCACTCGTCAATGACCATAATATGCGCTTCCGAGACTTCATCATCTAGTGAAAGTATAAGTGGTGGCAGAATCTCCAGAAGGTTGCGGACGCCGGAGGCTTCCTGGCGCAGAGGAAAGCGTAGCTCATCGCCATTTGAATCGTGATGGATTGCAACGAGCTGCTTTTTGTTTTGGGGATCAATTTCAAAATGGTCAATGCCGTTATCCAGTAAGGGCAGTAGTTTATTGATCAAATCTAGAAGTTGAGGCTTTTCGCTGAGTGAATCCATTAAATCGAAACGCTCATCGTTGGAGAAACGGCTGTTTTGAACCGAAAGACATTCATTGAACCAAGTATAGGCGCATTCAGCCTGGGCAGAGTCCACAATCAGTTGCCTTAAGAGTAGATGATCGGAATTGTCGCAGTCCAGATACTCGGTAGCGGTTGTCAGTGCTTCCGCGCTCAAACTATCAGAGCCGACGATCTCATCTTCAAGCCTGTGAAAAACCATAGCCTCAACATTCAGGTCTTGATCCAGCTCGTAGAGCGCCTCATGGAGGACTCGTTCACGATTTATGGAGAGTTGATAGCGCATAAGTTTCTCACGACAGAGGAAGTCAATTTGGAAATTTGTGGCCGCTTGGCGCTTTTCCTTATCCAGAAGGAAGGGCAAGCTGTCTTCGGGGCTGAAGTGCCCCAGAACCAGGCCGCGCAAATATGCGATAGCATCCAAAAAGTTCGATTTTCCCGAAGCATTGCCACCAAAGAGAATACCCATGGGCAAGACTCGGCGTTCTCCGGTGATGAGCGACAAATGGGAAGAGTACGTTTCGCTGGGAGTTGCCATCATAGAAAAGCCGTACGGCTCACGATAGCTCATCCAATTTTCAATACCGATAAATAAGAGCATCGCCTTTCCTCCTTTTTTATTGAGGATAAATTTAGCTAGGTGCAGGACGTGTACAAGTTTAGTTTAGTGTATCACGTTTCGTTCCATTCCTTGTGCTGCCACCATGCTGGAGTAGATACCTTTTTGACGCATCAAATCATCGTGGCTGCCGCTTTCAACGATACAGCCCTGATCGAGGACGTAGATGCTTTCCGCATGGCGGATAGTGGAGAGGCGGTGCGCGATAATGAGGGTCGTGCGGCCCTGAGCGAGTCGCTCGATACCGCGCTGTATGATCGCTTCAGTATCGGTGTCGACATGCGATGTAGCTTCATCGAGTATGAGAATAGTCGGGTTTTGAGCCAGAGCCCGTGCAAAGGAGATCAGCTGTCTTTCGCCGGAAGAAAATTCTTTCCCGCCTTCTTTGACCTCTGTAGCCAGCCCGTCTTTTAGCTTGCTGAGGAAGTGTTCACCCCCAACTTCAAGCAAAGCATGGCGCACGGCATCGCTGTCTAGGTCTTTTCGACCCAAGCTGATATTTGACTCGATCGTGCCTGCAAACAGGAAAGGATCTTGAGAAACAATCGCCATGTGAGAGCGCAGATCGTCTTCGTTTAGGCTTTCAATATCGTGGCCGTCGATTAAGATGCGACCCTGTTGCGGCGAATAATAATGGAAGATCAGGTTCATCAGCGTGGATTTGCCCGAGCCTGTTTGACCGACAAAGGCGGCAGTTTCACCCGCTTTTACGCCAAAATTGATTTCGCAGAGAACGTCTTCGTCTTCCTTATAGGCAAAGGTAACGTCTTCAAACTCGATCGCGCCTTCCATTTCCGGCAGCGCTTCGCCACCGAAGTCAGGAGCTTTTTCATCCAAGAGTTCAAAGACATGATCAGCCGCGCTACGCGAACGCTCCAGTTCACCCAGTCTAGTCATGGCGTTATTCATCTGACCGAAGAAACGAATCATATAGTCGATGAAGATATAAAGATGTCCGACGGGCAAGTAGTAGGCGCCTCTGAGGTGGCCGTAGCCGAAATAAAGCAGAGCCAAAGCCAGCAGCAGGTAATTGAGCGCCCCGGTTGCAGTGTGAGTGTTATAAGCAAAAAGCTGAGTCATACCCAGACCTTTGTGGTAGACATACTCATTGACTTGATTGAAGTCTTCGTACATGGCGCGTTCTTTGCCAAAAGCCTGAATAACTTCCATACCTTCGATGTTCTCGTTCAAGCTCGCGTTGAGCTCACTGATTCCGCGGCGGTACTGATAATTCAATCTCGACGCCTTGCGCCGATAGTCGCGGAACAAGAAGAAAAGGGCAGGGAAGGACAGGGCGGCAATTGCCAGCAAGCGCAGGTCAAGGCTGGCCAAGGCGATCAGGATGCCCACAGAATAGAGCAGCGCAGTCAGTATTTGTGAGAGCACAACTTGGAAGAAGGAGCGCAGCGCCTGGGTGTCGTTCGTGACACGCGACACTACTTTGCCGGCCGGCAAAGAGTCGAAATAGGAGATCGGTAGCTTCTGCACATGGCGGAAGATATCTTTCTGTACGCTTTTGGACACTGTATTGGCTGCCTTCTGATTGCTAATCTGTCCTAGGTAACGGGTCAGAGCAGAAGCCAAAACCGCGAGCGCATACAAAAAGATCAACAGGTAAAAGCTTCTAGGCTCCACCTGACCGTGCACAGAGATCTCATTGTCCATAATCCGCCCAACCAGATAGGGTCCGGCCAGATCGAAGAGTACCGAAATTAAGGACAGCGTGATACCGATGCTCAGTGGCATTTTGACGCGCGAAGTCAGAGCCAGAATTCTCTTCAGGCTTGCTCTTTCTTTTGCTTTGCGTGCTTTTTTGTCCTGAGTATTTGACATCAGTTCTTGCCTCGTTCCAGCTGTTGCTTCAGATACTGTACCTTGTACCAGCCACCGGCTGCCATCAGTTCATCGTGTGTGCCGCGTGCGGTGATCTCGCCATCTTCCAAAACCAGAATCAGATCCGCTTCCATAACTGCCGACAAGCGGTGTGCGCTGATCACGGTGGACTTACCTTGGCGCTGTTGGCGCAGCTCACGCAGGATGTTCTCCTCTGTGGTGCCGTCTACGGCCGACAGCGAATCATCCAAGATCAAGAGCTCCGGATTGGAGATCAGAGCGCGAGCGATGGCTATACGCTGTTTCTGGCCACCGGAGAGGGCTATGCCTTTTTCACCGGCCAAAGTTTCGAGACCGCGCGGCAGGTTTTCCAAATCCTTATAAAAGTCAGCCGTATCGAGTGCTAATTGAAAGGCCGCGTCGCAGTCATAATAGGAGGACGTATCTTCCTCTTCGTCCGGGGCACAGTCCGGCTCATCCCAGTAGAAAACCCCACTCGGAGCAGCTTCGGTTCGCGCTTTCATCTCGCGATTAAGATCGCGGAAGCTTAGCTTGCGCAAGCGCTTTTCTTCCGCAAAGTCCTCTGCCGTCAAAGGCCAGACTTCTGACTCCGTGTGACAACCCAGCAGTATGTTTTCCCTGACGGTCTTGGAAAAAAGTATAGTCTGCTGCGGTACGTAGCCAATCAGGCGACGAATATCGCTGCGGCGGTATTTTTGAATCGGCTGTCCATTGATTCGGAGGCTCTTTAACTCGCTCGTCGAAGCATTGGGCTGGTCAGCTTTTTGCGGATAAAAACGCAAAATCTGCTTCAAAAGTGCAGTCTTACCGCTGCCGATGCGTCCAACGATACCGACGGTCTGTCCTTCCTTGATCGTAAAGGAAATATCCTTCAGCACGTCATCCTTATGTTCGGGCCAAGCAAAGGAGAAATCATCGAATTCAATGTCACCGAGCTTCTCAAGTTGCAGGCTGTTCTCTGGATCGGACATGTCTTCGGGATAATCCCAGACTCCTTGCAAGCGTTCCATCGCAGCAGAGCCCTGCTGCGATACGTTAATAAACTCACCCATGGAGATCATGGGCCAGGTCATCATGCCGAGGAAAAACACGAAGGAAATCAGAGCGCCCAGCGTGATTTCGCCGTTGCGGATCAGACCGGCACCTAAAGCGATGGCTATTACGTAGGTCATGCCGGAGACAAGGCGTGACGCCGGCATAAAGAGGGCGGACCAGCTGGCCACGCGCATGTTCTTGCGGTACATTTCCTCAGCCAGTTCATCGACACGTTCCGTTTGCGCTTCCTCCAAACGGTAAGCCCGCACGATGCGGACACCGGAGACGTTTTCCAGAACGTGGTCGTTCATGGCATCGAAGGCGCGCTGTGCATCGTCGAACTCCTCATACAAGTGGGCACCGATCTTTTTCGAAGCCATGAGCAGGAGGGGTAAGGGCAGCACGGTGATCAAAGTCAGTTTCCAAGAAATCGACAGCATGAAGACAAGGATGGTGGCAGGGTAGAGGCTAGAGTCAAACATCGTCATTACCCCGTAGCCGGCCATGTCCGCAATGAAATTGACGTCATTGGTCGCTTTGCCCATCAGGCTGCCTGTGGTGTTTTTGCTGAAGAAAGGCGCGCTCTGAGAAAATATCTTGCGGGCGCTAATCTGCCGTGCCAGAAGCGGTGACACATCTGCGCCCTTGAAAATATAATAATTCCAGACGTAATTGAGGAAGAAATTCATAACTACTAAGCCCACCAATAGGAGTATATAGTTCAGAAAAACCTCAAAGCTGATGTCTTGCAGGATAATGCGATCGGCAAGATATCCGGCCAAGCGTGTAGGAACAACACCTGCGATATTGCTGAGAACTATGGCGATTAGGCCAATAAGATATTCAAATTTAAAGGCGTCGATAAACCACGCCAATTGGCGCATGATTTTTCTAATCATTTGATTCCCCTAAAAAAGACTCATCCCACTTAAGACGGTTTACTATTATTACACTTAAAGAAAGAAAAGTATAGCATTACTGCCGCAATTTGCGGCAGTAGATTGTTCCGGATAAATTACGCTTTGATTTAAGGAAGCAGTAAAGTTTGGAAGACAGCGATCGATGCGCTGAAGAGTGATGTAAAGAGAAGCAGTGAAACAAGCGTCAGATTAAGAGATTGGTTGTCGCTCAAATGTGTAATCACTGCTATGGAACGTGCGTACACTAAGCAGGAGAAGGCGAAGCCCATTAAAACCAGGAGTAGCCCGAAGAAGCCGCCCTGCATTGTGGTCGGCAGAGCCACCAGCATGAAGAGTGTCAAATAAGCCCAAGCAGTTTTGCCCACGGCCAGGGTATGCGAAAAAGGCAAACCGCCTTGGCGGAAGAGGAAGCGGGCCAGTAGCCAGAGGATAGCAGCATAGAGGACTAGGAAAAACCCGGTCATCAGGACGCCACTGAAATATAAACCGACTCCATCCATTGCGGGCGGATTCAGCTGTGCATTAAAGAGGAGTGAGTAGAGCCAGCGATTGGCGAAGCTGATGTGAGCACCACCGAGCAAAACACTTGTGATCAGGAAAATAGTATGTGAAAGCGACCAGATGGGGTCAGCTTGCGACTTGATAGCATCTGCAGGACGAAGCAGCAATTGCAGCAGCTCACGGCCGAAACTGCGCATATCTTGCACGCCGCGCGCTTTATTGCCTCCAGCAAAACCTGTAGCACCGCCGCGATAAGACTGGCGTCGACGATCTTTTTCCGCCTGCGTACGCCTTTTGCCCTCAGCTCTGACTGCCCGCATGCGCTCGCGGTCGGCCTTGCGCTTTTCTTTAGCTGCTTGACGCTTCGCTTTGGCTGCTTGACGCTTGGACTTTGTATGGGAGGACGTAGCTGTAGAATTTGAATCTGAGGCTGAACTGGTCGTTCTTTGGGCATGAGAGGCGGAGCTTGCGCCGGTTCTTTGACCATAGCCCTCTGAACCTGTGCGATGATCGCTCGTAGAAGTATCTTGTTTTACATTGGAAGAGGAAGCAGCAGTTTTGCTTGCCGATTCAGCTCTGGTGCGGGCGCGACAATAGCATTTTTCACTATCTTCAAGTTCTCGTCCACAATAAAAACAATATCTTGCCATTAAAAATTCATCCTCATTACAAATTAATTTGACTGATAATCAGAAAACGGAAAGTACAGCAGACATGATTAGTCAATCTCTTCAGAAGCTTACATAAAGAATGTTAATACAATGTGACGACAAAAGAAAATATGCTTTGTCGGATTCGCTAAAATTTCTCAAAATGTTATTTATCCTCTTAGTTCATGCTAATATGGTTCTTGTGTAATTTTGTGAAAAAAAAGTATAATATTCGAAGTATTTCATATTGACCTGTTCAAAAACTGTGGAGACAATGACGAGAGGATGTAATTTCGTGGCAGATCAAGATTTCATTGAAAAAATCCGCGCTGCAGAGTCATCCGCGGATCAGTTGAGAAACGATGCGCGGGAAGATGCAGCGGAAAAACGTAAAGAAGCGCGCCAAGAATCTGAGAGATTTGTTGATCAGGCTTATAAGGATGCACAACTTGAGCGTCAGGAGATTATGGAAGAAGCTGAAGCGAAGTATCGTGAGGTTTTAACAGCAGTTTCCAGCGAAGCTGAACAAGAAGTCAGTAACGCAAGTTCTCCCGCCGTTAAGCAGGCCGCTGATGCGGTAGCAGAAAGGATTGTGACTCTCCTTGGCGATTTCTAAGATGAGCTACATGACTGTTGTCGGCATGTCTCAAGAGAGGGATGCCGTTTTGGAAGCTCTGATGAAGCAGGGTGCGCTTCAAGTGATTGAAGCCGATCCTGAGAGTGATGAGAGCAGTAAGGCTGCTTCATCCGGGGAGTTTGCGGAAAATGTCGATCTGCGTAATCGTCTAGTGCGCACTCTAGAAGCAATCGAGCGACGTTTCCCTGAGAAAAAAGCGATGTTCTCAGGCAAGCCAACTGTCTCCGAAGCTGAATTTGAGATGTCCGACTATGACGTGGAACTTGCCCGTCAGCTTTTTAATAAATATGAATCTGCGGTAGAGCGAGAGAATGAATTACGCTCTGAGTTGAATACACTAGCCCAAAGACAGCAAGAGCTACTTCCTTGGCGCGATATCCCTTTGGATTTAACCGTGCGGGAGACAGAATTAACTGAGATCATCTACGGCACTTTGCGAGATGAGCGCAGTCTGAGAGAGCTTGTGGCGGAAATTAATGAAGAGATGGCGACCGCTACGGTATTTCATCTGGGCAGTACGGAATCGAAGTCTCCTCTCTTGGCCTTTGTTGAGATGAAAGAGGATGCCCCGCATTTACGAGCAAGATTGGCCGCATATGAGTTTAAGGCTCTACCTACACAAGTGCTTGAGGGAACGGCTAGAAGGACTCTCGACAAATATGCCCAACAAGAGAAATATCTGGAAGAAGAGATTGAACGGCAAGTAGAGCAGATGAAAGAGGTCGCAGATCAGCGTCTGAAGTTGATGCTCTACCATGACGTACTCTTGGTTCGTGCCGATAAAGAGAGTGTCGACCGTGAACTTTCTAACACCCAATATACATTTTATTTTGATGCTTGGATTGACGCAGCCAAGGCTGAAGAAGTCAAGCGGTTTTTACTTGAAAATTTCGATCTTGCTGTTACTTATCGTGCCTCTGAGGCGGACGAGCAGCACCCCGTTATTTTGAAAAATAATAAATTTACTGAATCTTTCGAAGTGGTCTTAGAGATGTATGGTTCTCCGAGCTCTTCGGAAGCAGATCCGATGCCGGTGATGGCGCCCTTTTATATGGTGATTTTCGGCATGATGTTGTCCGATGTCGGCTATGGTTTGCTCCTGCTTCTAGGTTGCCTCTTTATGCTTTTCAAAGCGAAAGTTGGAGGCATGATGGGTAAGTTGGCACGCATGCTGACTTTGTCCGCCGTAGCTTCTATCATATGGGGCTTCATCTTCGGCGGTTTCTTTGGCGACTTATTGACCGCTGCCACTGACGGCAGAGTCAACTTTCCGGTACTTTGGTTTGATCCGATGCAGGATCCGATCAAATTGCTGACCTTCAGCCTTTTCTTCGGAGTAGTACACTTATTCGCCGGTATGGCGTTAGATATTCGCAACAAACAAGTGGCAGGCGATCTCATCGGAGGCCTCCTGGATAATGTCTCTTGGTACCTGATCATAGGTGGTTTATTCCTCATGCTGGCCGGTCCTTTGGGTTTGGTCAGTTCTGCAGCGACAGTAGAGCTGCTGGGGCAGATAGCCAAATGGATGATTATTGTCGGTGGCGTTATTGTTTTGCTTTTTGCCGGCCGCGGTGGCAGCTGGAATCCTCTGGTTCGAGTTGGTAAAGCGTTGCTTAGTGTGTATAACAATTTAACGGGTTTCTTGAGTGATATTCTTTCCTACTCTCGAATACTAGCTTTAGTTCTAGCTACCAGCGTTATCGCTCAGGTAGTTAATATCCTAGCAACCGGTGGCAGTGGCATTGGCGGAGTTTTGATGTTCCTTATTGCCGGAGGAGCCGGACACATGATGAACTTGGCCTTGTCCGGTCTATCAGCTTACGTGCACGCTGCTCGTTTGCAGTATGTTGAATTTTTCGGCAAGTTCTTTGAGGGTACCGGAGAATATTTTGCACCTTTCCGGCGTAACACTAAATATGTAGAGATAGAAAGCAAAGGCGAAGTAAATAAATAAGCCGCTTAACGGGCGCTAACCGTGATGGGATGACTTTTACGGAAGATCCGTTTTGAATAATAAGTAGAGAAATGTTTCGAGGAGGAAAATATATGTTTTTGGAAAATCTGGGACCGGGTCTAACCTTGTTGGCAGCAGCACTTGCAGCTTTAGTACCTGGTATAGGTTCTGCAAAAGGTGTTGGAGCGGCCGGTGAAGCAGCTGTAGGCGTATTGGCTGAAGATCCTTCCGTTTTCGGTAGAGTTCTGATCTTGCAGGCGCTACCGGGCACTCAGGGTATTTATGGACTCTTGAGCTGGTTCATGATCATGAATCAATCAGGGATGTTGGGCGGCAATATGGATATCTCATGGCAGGCCGGCACAAGCTTTATGATCGCTGCTTTACCGATTATTTTGGTTGGTTATCTCTCAGCAATTTATCAGGGTAAAGTATCGGAGGCGGGTATCGCTTTAGTAGCCAAGCGTCCGGAAGAATCCGGTAAAGCTATTGTCTTGTCGGTAATGGTTGAAACCTACGCCATTCTGGCACTGCTTGCAACCATCTTGGCCGTGTTTAGCATTCAAGTTTAAGCAGCGCTTTAGCTATTAAGGAGTACCTACGTGGAAGGAATCGAGAGAATCACAAGTAAGATCCTCGAAGATGCCAAAGCTGAAGTAAGCCGCATTGAATCTGAGACAGAAGAATTTGTGCGCGAACAGCAAGAAAGTTCCGAGAAGATGCGTGAGCGTGTTCTGGCAGATTCCAGGAAAAACGCGGAAGAGGATGCCAAGGCCTTAATTCAGCGAGCTGAAAGCCTAGCTTCGTCTGAACGCAGGAAGCGTGATTTATCAGCCAAGCAGGATGACGTGCGACGTACGATTGATCTGGCTGTACAGCAGCTGGTTGAAGCGCCGGCGGAAGTACGGCTTGAGCGCTATCTCAGCTGGATCGAAGCGCGCAAGATCAAGGAAGGTGTTATTACTTTGTCCGCTGCGGATCAGGGCTTGAAGGATAGTCTCCTGAAAAGGCTACCTACAGATAAGTTCACCGTAGCTGACACACCCGGAAAAATGCGAGGCGGTATCATCGTGTCGCATGGCAAGATGGAAGAGAATCTGACCTACGATCTCGTCATCCATAATTATCTACCGCGACTGGCACAGCTAGCTCAAAATCAGCTGGATGCAACCCAAGGTGAGGAAGATACCGATGAGTGAGTCTGCAATGGATAAATTGCATTTACCACCGGTGAGGGATAAGAAAATCGGTTCTTGGCGCTTTGCGGCAGGAAGAATCCGGAGCTTGGAAGTAAATCTCTTTAGAAAATCCGGGCTGGATCGTCTTTTTCATGCGGAAGAACTGCAAGACTTACGGCTTTTGTTGCAAGAGCACCGCTATCCCCAGGATGATTTTGCAGAAGCTTTGAAAAAAGAGCGCATTGCCGTCTATGACCTTTTGCAGGAAATAGCTCCTCAAGATGCATACCGAGTAGCTCTTTTAGTTTTTGCCGATGTGCATAATCTGAAATTCATGCTGAAAGAAAATCTTAAGGATAGCAGTAAGCGCAGCTTCGACGAGATGTCTCATTTGCTGATGAAACCCTCTCTGGCTGATCCCGCACAAGTCTATGAACTAATTAGCGGAGTTGGTGACAAAAGCGCAGCGCAGCCTTGGATCACAGAGCTGATTGATCTGGGCGAGAAAGCTTATTACGATACGTACGAGGTAGCAGCTATCGATCGTGCTTTAGATAAGAAAGCACATATGATAGCGGCTGAATTGGCAGATGATCTAGGGAATGACTGGTTTATCCGTTATTTCGCTTTGCAGCGGGATCTAATTAACTTGGAAACCTTCTTTCGCGTTCGTCATCGCGCTCTTTCAGAGACCACCTATAAAGAGAGTTTATTACCTGAGGGCCTGATTTCTGAACAGGAATGGCAAGAGCTCTATGGAGCGGAAGATGAGCGCATCAGTGAAGTGTTGAACAAGGTAGGTTACGGAGTTTTTGAGCCATATCTGGAAACTTACGGTGCTAGCGGCGAAGCTGCTAGGTTCGTACGCGACCGCGACCAGGTTCTGATTGATCATATTGAAAGCGGCAGACACTTTTTGTCGGGGCCTGAGTTGACTTTGTCCTATGTGCTCGCGCGTGAGTTTGAGATTAAGAATCTACGTATTGTAGATGCTGCTATCCGTAACCGTCTGCACCTTGAACAGAGGAACGCCTTACGGCGCGATTTATGGTAAGAGAATAATCGGGAAGGGCAAAAAATGGCAAACAAAGTTGGAGCAATCGGAGATTTAGACAGTATAATCGGCTTTCGCGCTCTTGGTATGACCGTTAGGGCTACCGAAGATAAAGAAGAAGCTGCCTCAATACTGGAAGAATGGCAGCAAGAGGGCTATGCCATTATTTTCGTTACTGAACCTCTGGCACGCGCATTATGTGGAGAGACAATGGACGAATGGCGCAATGTCTGGCTACCTTCTGTTGTAATTATCCCCTCCGCGAAAGAAGATCCCTCTTTGGGCCGCGATACCCTGCGCACGGCCGTGCGCAGAGCAACCGGCATTGACCTTCTCAGTCACATATAATTTTTTAAGGAGTCGTCATGAGTAAAGTAGTTCAAGGTGAAATCGTCAAAGTATCAGGACCGCTCGTCATTGCTACAGGCATGCGGGATGCTGACATGTTTGATGTCGTCGACGTGTCTGAGCATAAACTGATCGGCGAGATTATCGAGATGCACGGTGATGAGGCATCCATTCAGGTATACGAAGAAACTGCCGGTTTGGGACCGGGTGAAATAGTCACCTCCAGAGGAAACCCTTTGTCAGTCGAATTGGGACCAGGTCTGATCGGTGGGATTTTTGACGGTATACAGCGTCCACTCGATGTTATAGCCGAACAAGAGGGCAGTAACATTAAACGTGGAGCTTGGGCTCCGGCGTTGCGTCGAGATAAGGTTTGGAAGTTTGAAGCTAGTGCTGAAAGCGGAGCTAAACTTGTCGGCGGAGATGTTATCGGTACTGTGCAAGAGGGTAAACTTCTCCAACACCGCGTGATGGTTCCGCCCCAACTCTCGGGTGAGTTGAAATCGATTGCATCCGGCGAGTACACAGTGGAAGATACTATAGCGGTTCTGGTAGACGAGCAAGGGCAAGAACACGAACTCACTATGATGCAGCGTTGGCCTGTCCGTATTGGCCGACCTTATAAAGAAAAGATAGCACCGTCCGAACCTTTAATTACCGGTCAGCGTTCTATCGACACTTTCTTCCCGGTAGCCAAAGGCGGCACAGCCATGGTCCCCGGACCTTTTGGTAGCGGTAAAACCGTAATCCAGCATCAGCTGGCCAAATGGGCGGAAGCGGATGTTGTAGTCTATATCGGTTGCGGTGAACGCGGCAACGAGATGACCGACGTGCTCAACGAGTTCCCTCAATTGCTTGACCCCAAGTCCGGTGAGTCGCTGATGGAGCGTACCATCTTGATCGCCAATACATCAGATATGCCGGTAGCTGCTCGTGAAGCTTCGATCTATACAGGAATTACGATAGCTGAATATTTCCGGGATATGGGACTGTCCGTATCCTTGATGGCTGACTCGACTTCTCGTTGGGCAGAGGCGCTGCGTGAGATGTCCGGTCGTTTAGAAGAGATGCCGGGCGAAGAAGGTTATCCTGCTTATCTTGGTTCGCGTTTGGCTAGCTTTTATGAACGAGCCGGTATGGTGCGTTGTATCGGAACCGAGGATCGCAGCGGAGTTTTGACCGCAATTGGAGCGGTCTCGCCACCAGGTGGAGACTTGTCCGACCCGGTCGCTCAGGCTACTTTGCGTATTGTTCAGGTCTTCTGGAGCCTCGATTCGGATTTGGCCTATCGTAGACACTTCCCGGCGATTAACTGGCTGACCAGTTATTCGCTCTATCAGGATAAGGTCGATCAATGGATGAATGAAAGCCTGTCACCGGATTTCAAAAAGCTGCGTACTGATGCGGTAGCTTTGCTGCAAGACGAGTCGGAACTCGAAGAAATCGTGCGCTTGGTCGGTCAGGATTCACTATCCGAAGGTGATCAGCTTAAGCTCGAGGCTGCACGCTCCTTGCGGGAAGACTTTTTGCATCAGAACTCCTTTGATGAAATTGATACCTTTACCTCTTTAAACAAACAGTTCCGTCTCCTCTCCCTGATTATGAATTTCTATTATCAGTCTAAAGAGGCGTTGGAACATGAGGCTGAATACTCTGACATTGTCCGCTTGCCTGTGCGCGACGCTATCGCTCGTTTCAAATATGTAAAAGAGGATGATGTGAACAGAAATTACGATCTATTAATGGAACAGGTCAGTCAAGAACTGGCTGACTTGACTGCATAGTTTAGCGGAGGGCTGCATGGCAAGAGAATATCGCACAATTGAAGAAGTCGCGGGTCCACTGATGTTGGTGCGCGGCGTCGAAAATGTTAAATATGACGAAATCGGTGAGATTGAATTACCGGACGGACAGATCCGACTGTGTAAGGTCTTGGAGATAGATGGCACGGACGCCTTGGTTCAGCTTTTTGAAAGCTCGATCGGGATTAATATCGAGACAGCGAAAGTCCGCTTCCTCGGCCGTGGTCAGGAATTAGCCGTCTCGCCCGATATTTTGGGTCGCGTTTTTGACGGTATGGGTAATCCGATCGACAACGGTCCGGATATCATTCCGGTCGACATGCGCGACATTAATGGAACACCGATCAATCCTGCCTCTCGTGATTATCCGAACGAGTTTATTCAGACCGGTATTTCCGCCATTGACGGCTTGAACACTTTGGTGCGTGGGCAGAAGCTGCCGATCTTCTCGGCCTCGGGCCTGCCGCATCCGCAGTTGGCGGCTCAGATAGCTCGTCAGGCACAGGTGCTCAACAGTGAAGAAAACTTCGCCGTAGTCTTCGGCGCAATCGGTATCACCTTTGAGGAATCCGATTTCTTCATTCGCGACTTCCGCAGCACCGGTGCTATAGACAGAGCGGTTATGTTTATGAATCTGGCAGACGACCCGGCCATTGAACGTATCTCAACCCCCCGTATGGCATTGACCGCTGCTGAATATCTGGCTTTTGACTTGGATATGCATGTGCTGGTTCTGCTAACAGATATCACCTATTATGCGGAAGCTTTGCGCGAGATCTCCGCCGCTCGTAAGGAAGTGCCAGGCAGGCGCGGTTATCCCGGCTATCTCTACACTGACTTGGCAAGTATGTACGAACGTGCCGGTCGGATTAAGGAAAAGAAGGGCTCGATCACACTCGTGCCGATTTTGACCATGCCGGACGAAGATATAACGCACCCGATTCCGGACTTGACCGGCTATATTACTGAGGGACAGATCATTTTGTCTCGCGAGCTGCAAAGAAGCGGCATCAACCCGCCGATCAACGTCTTGCCTTCCTTGTCCCGCTTGAAGGACAAGGGTATCGGAAGAGGGAAAACCAGAGAGGATCATGCGGACGTCATGAACCAGCTTTTCGCCTCTTATTCTCGCGGTAAGGATGCGCATGAACTGAAGGTCGTCTTGGGCGAAGAAGCCCTGTCCGACATCGACCTGATTCATGCCGATTTCTCCGAGGCTTTCGAAGCACAGTATGTCTCGCAAGGTTTTGAGACCAACCGCAGCATCGAGGAAACTCTTGATCTCGGCTGGAAGCTATTATCCATGCTTCCGAAGAATGAGCTCAAGCGTGTTCATGAAGAATATATTGAACGTTACTATATTGAAAAAGACGAAGACTAAAGAAGAAATTTACGTATAAGCAAAGGGGAAGCCATTATGGCAGTCAAACGTGTCAATCCGAATCGTATGGAACTGCTTCGACTCAAGGATCAGCTCCAGGTCGCGCGCCGCGGCCATAAGCTTATGAAAGATAAGCGCGACGAGTTGATGCGCCAATTTTTGGACTTGGTGCGTGAAGTAGCTAAACTGCGCATCCAAATGGAAGATCTTTTGAAAAAAGCGAATGCCGACATGGTTTTGGCAAGAGCCAGCATGGGCTCCGAGGTTGTGGAAGCAGCGCTGATGACAGATGCACCGCCGCTCGAGCTTTTGCTTGATGAAGAAAATACAATGGGCGTACGTTCGCCTGTTTTCAAAATGCCGGCAGAGGACAAAAGGACCGAAATCGTAAGTGATCTGCCTTACGCGTTGACTTCGGCCACGGGTGAACTGGACCAAGCGGTAGATGCCCTCTATAATGCCTTCCCGGTCATGATGAACTTGGCTCAATTGGAGCACAAGACGCTATTGATGGCTGCCGAGATCGAGCGTACGCGTCGCCGCGTCAACTCACTCGAGTACGTGATGATTCCGGATCTTCAGGACACCATTCGTTCTATCACGATGAAGATGGAGGAGAACGAACGCGAGAATCAGACGCGTTTGATGAAGGTGAAGGACATGATCTTGGAAGCCTCTATAAAGGAAAAGCAAGCTCTAAGCGAGCAGCGTCGAAGTCAAAATATTTAAGATAATCTTTAAGTGAATTTAAAAAATCAGATCCGCTGCGGGTCTGATTTTTTTACGGCTTTTTATCCTGCTCAAAGCGAAACCACTTATCTCCTAAATTAACGATCAAGCCATCTTCGTCAACGATGTACTCACTGCCTACAAAGCCAAAGTTGCTCTGATCATTTTTTTTCGGTTTCTTTGTTTGAGACACAGAGGAAGTGATGTGGCCAGTGATTGCTTGGCCTTTTTTGACGGATACCTCTGTACCTGTATCTAAATAGAGTTTTCCTTCCACCATAATCATGGGTATGTAGTCTGTTCCTATCCAATTACAAGAAGTTAATAAGCACAGTAAAACTGTAGTAGTCAGTAAAACTATAGTAGTACAGAATCTATGGAATATTTTCTTCATCTCAGCCTCCTAATCCCAATTATACATAGTTTCAGACCATTTATATCTAGCGCTTCCTGTCTCGTTAACATAAGTGTTAGTATCACTATACATACGCTCATATTTTGAGTACCAAGGATTCCAAATTGAATAATATGGATTGCCAGAATTATCTGCATAACCCCTACACACGAAAGCATGTGCCTTTTTTTTGCCTGTATCTAAATTATCGCAAATGAACAATAAAGGGTTATCTGCTTGAATCTCATTTGCAACTTGAGCATATGTTCTTCTTGAAGAAACATGTATGGGGTTCACGAAATCTCGATTGGGACAGATTCTGTTAAAATATATATTCCCTTTTCCTCTTTTGGTATCAACTCTCTTTCTTGCGCATTGGATAACTGTGGAGTCATTAGAAAAGTCAGGGCAAACAAACCCGCGATAACAACTACAATCATTTTTTTTCTACACATTTTTTCTCCTTCCCCTGTGTTAATTTAGATTAATTTTTGTCCTTTACCATTCAACAAGATCCAGTAGTTATTAGAAGATCTCATTCTTGGATCAAACCGTTTGATCCTGTCTTGATTATTAGTTATAAATTTATGCAAACATTATATCATAATTAGAATTGCATATGTTTTGATATGCAATATCGCAATTGTGGGAAACAAGGAGTCAAGTCCATATTGCTGACGTTTATTTATGTGAATTACTCCATGCTGTGACTTTCCACGCGCTTACCTTTGAACAAAGCGTTCTATCTTGCTAGTAAATCCCGTTTATGCAATAATGTATAACAATTCTTAGCTCCCCTGAGTGGGATCAGCGGGGCAGAAACGGTCTGATATCGATATTTTGAAATATTGATACTTCAAAATTTGGCTTCAAGAGAGGGGAGACATGTCTTATTCATCTGGGGTTCATGTATATTCTGAGATAGGTCCTTTGCGACGAGTTATGTTGCATCGCCCACATAGAGAATTGGAGAACGTTACTCCATTAAACATGAGCAAATTGCTGTTTGATGATATTCCCGAAGCGGGATTAGCAGCTGAAGAACATGATCTATTTGCTCAAACTTTGCGCGACTGCGGTTCGGAAGTAATTTATATTGAAAACCTTCTGACAGAACTGCTGCTCGATGCAACGAGGCGGGAAGATTTCCTGAAACTCTTCCTATTGGAGGCGGAGGTGTACAGCGAACGCTGTCCTTATCTTTTGGAATACCTCATGTCTCTGGAAATAAAGCAGCTGATAGAAGTTATCTATTCAGGTTTGCGCCGTGAAGAGTTTTCTATGAACTCCTTCCATTTGGCGGACAACGATTATGCGGATCTCTTCTGGTTTGATCCTATTCCTAACGCCTTTTTTATGCGTGATCCGATGACAGTTATCGGTAACGGTGTCGCAGTAAATTGCATGTGGTCAAAGACTCGCCAACGCGAGGCTATGATTCTCGATTATTTGCATCGTCATCACCCGATGTTTTCTTCCACTGCTACATACTACGATCGCAATGAAAATGTATATATAGAGGGTGGCGATGTCCTGGTTTTGTCAAATGAAGTGATTATGATTGGTGTCTCGCAGCGTACCGAAGCTACCGGGGCAGAAATATTAGCGCGTAATTTGATCCGTGATCCGAACAATTCGATTACTCATGCTTTGGTTTTCATGATTCCGCGCAAACGCGCCTTTATGCATCTGGATACGGTCTTCACTATGGTAGATCGCGATATCTTCACAGTTCATCCTGAAATTTTGAATAACATTGAGATCTACGACATAAGCTTGAGCGAATCTTCTGAGACTCAGATCAAGTCCTATGGTAAAGATATTAATAAAGCTCTGACAGAGCTCTTGCATCTGCCAGAAGTAGAACTTGTCCACTGCGGCGGTGCCAGTATGATTGATTCGCGGCGAGAGCAGTGGGGAGACGGGGCCAATACTTTGACCGTCGCTCCGGGTGAGGTAATTGTGTATGAGCGCAATCGTATCACCAATAGGTTGCTGCGCGAAGCCGGTGTCACAGTGCACGAGATCAGATCTTCGGAACTGTCTCGCGGACGAGGTGGGCCTCGTTGTATGTCTATGCCTTTGTGGAGAGACGACATAGTTTAATAAAGATGAGGTTTGCGGGTGTTGCTTTTGACACCCGCTTTACTATTGAGACAAGTTGAACACTACTTGCTGCGGATGATGCGGCAGAAGCTCGAATAAATTTTTGTAGCTGAACTATTAACCTGACTTTGTGGGATAATACATATGGTCGAACTAAACAAAATATGGACAACTTGAGGAGGTTGCAATGGGTATTTCATTGAAGGGCAGACATTTTCTTACACTGAAGGACTTTACGGCCGATGAGATTCGCTATCTACTGGATTTAGCGGCAGATCTCAAGCAGAAAAAACGATTGGGAATTAGGACTAATTCACTAGAAGGCAAGAACATAGTCCTTCTTTTTGAAAAAACCTCAACCAGAACTCGCTGCGCTTTCGAAGTGGCGGCGATGGACGAAGGTGGCGGCGTGACCTTCTTAGGTTCAGCCGACTCTCAGATGGATAAAAAAGAATCTACCGCGGATACAGCCCAAGTGCTGGGACGCTTCTATGACGGTATCGAATTCCGAGGCTTCAAACAGGAGACCGTCGAGACTCTAGCAAAATACGCCGGAGTTCCTGTCTGGAACGGTCTTACCGATCTTTATCATCCTACGCAAGTATTAGCCGATATGATGACAGTGCGTGAATTCGTTCATAAGCCACTTAATAAGGTGAAGTTTGTCTACGTGGGCGACGCGCGCAACAACATGGGTAACTCTCTCATGATCGGCTGTGCCAAACTTGGTTTGGATTTCGCAGCTTTAGCACCGAAAGAACTCTGGCCCGATGAAGCTTTGGTCGAAGAGATGAAAGTCGTAGCCGCTGAGAGCGGGGGCAGCATCACCTTGAGTGACGAACTCGACGTGGTGGAAGGAGCGGACGTCATCTACACCGATGTTTGGGTCTCTATGGGTGAAGAAGCATTCTTCGCCGAGCGCATTGAGCAGTTGAAAGATTATCAGGTCAATGCGGAACTGATGGCGCGTACTCAGAACAAGGATGCAATTTTCTTGCATTGTCTACCTGCTTTCCATGATTTGAATACTACAGTTGGTCGTCAGGTTCATGAAGAATACGGTTTGGACGCCATGGAAGTATCAGACGAAGTGTTCTCCGGACCTCAGTCGCGTGTCTTTGATCAGGCGGAGAATAGATTGCATACTATAAAGGCGGTCATGGTTGCCACCATAGGTCGCTAATAATAGACGGAGTCGCTGATTCTGGATAATATTTTGATTCATCATTAGAATAAGATTAAAACAATAAGGAGAAATTGACAGATGGCAAACAAAAGGATTGTTGTTGCGCTCGGTGGAAATGCACTGGGTAACTCAGCAGAAGAACAAAGGGAACTGGTGCGTCATACCGCAGTCCCGATCGTAGATCTGATTATGGAAGGTCACGAAGTGGTCATAGCTCATGGCAACGGACCACAAGTCGGTATGATTAATTTGGCATTTGATAGCGGGGCAACTCCACCTATGCCTTTCCCCGAATGCGGAGCAATGAGTCAGGGCTACATCGGCTATCACTTACAGAATGCTATCCGCGAAGAACTGCAGAAGCGCGGCAGCGATAAGCCTGTAGCTACCATAGTTACGCAAGTCGAAGTCGACATAAATGATCCGGCTTTTAAAAACCCGACTAAACCTATCGGCAGCTTCCATAGTAAGGAAGAAGCAGAAAAGATCGCTTTGGTTAAGGGCTTCGATATGAGAGAAGACGCCGGCCGCGGCTATCGTCGCGTCGTAGCTTCACCCCAGCCCATTGATGTTATAGAAAAAGAAACAGTCCGTACCCTGCTTGATGCCGGTCAGATCGTCATCACTGTCGGCGGCGGCGGAATTCCGGTCATCCGTGACGAGAATAAACTTGAGGGTGTGGCAGCAGTTATTGATAAGGACTTCGCTTCCGAGCGTCTGGCCGAATTGATTGATGCTGACTTCCTCATCATTTTGACAGCTGTGGAAAAGGTTGCCTTGAATTTTGGCACGGAAGATGAGACCTGGTTGGAGAAGGTAAGTGTAAGTGAGATGGAACGCTACTGCGAAGAAGGTCACTTTGCACCGGGTTCGATGCTACCTAAGGTGGAAGCTGCTCTACAGTTTGCCGCCTCAGCTCCGGGAAGAACAGCACTAATCACCTCCTTGGCTCGAGCCAGCGCCGGAATAAGAGGTGAGACCGGCACGTCGATCAGCCTCGATGGTAAAGAATAAGATAGACCTTAACAGCGCAGACTTTCTGCGCTGTTGTTCTATATAGGGGAAAAGAAGACACAAAGAGAAGGAGTTGGAGATGAAGACAATTAGAGTGGCCATCTGGGGCTTCGGAGCGATGGGCAGCGGCATCGGCAAGATGATAGCGTCCAAACAAGGAATCCAAGTCTCAGGTGTATGTGACAAATGGGATGAGCTGGTTGGCAAGGAAATGTATGACTACCTCGGAGTTGATCGCGCAGGGCGTCCCGAGGTAATTATTACGGCTTCCGAAGCGGAGATCGTGGACCGGGACAAGACGGACATCGTGATACTGGCGACAGATTCGTTCGTTAAAGCTCAGTTCGATAAGATTATGTTCTGTCTGGAGCGCAGTGTTCCAGTTATTTCAACTGCAGAAGAGATGGCCTGGCCTTGGGCACAGAATAAAGACTTGGCGGATAAGATCGATGCTGAGGCGAAGAAGAGAGGCGTCGCTGTTTTAGGAACCGGTATCAATCCCGGCTTTGTTCTGGACTATCTGATTTTGGCGGCGTCCGGCACCTGTGAAGATGTTGAATCTATAAAAGGTGCCCGCATCAATGATCTGGCTCCCTTCGGCAAAGCAGTTATGGAAGAACAGGGAGTCGGTATCAGCGCCGAGGAGTTCGAAGAAAGAATCGCAGCTGATACCCTTGCCGGTCACGTCGGCTTTCCCGAGTCCATCGAAATGATGGCGCGTGGCATGGGAGTTAAGATTAAGGACATTGAACAGACCCGTGAGCCGATCATCACCAACGTCGACCGCACATCTGCTTATGGTTTCGCCGGTAAAGGATCTCTGGCCGGTATCCGTCAGCAGGCCTATGCGCGCGATGAGGACGGCGAGGTTTTCTATCATCTGGATCATCCACAGCAGATCTGTCCTGAAGATGAAGGCGTTGCCACCGGTGACTATGTCACTATTCATGCAGATGGCTACGATATGAATCTATCCATCGTGCCCGAGACACCGGGCGGCATCGGTACTATTTCCATGGTCGTTAATATGATTCCGCACGTTCTGGGAGCTAAAGCCGGTTTACGCAGTATGCTCGATCTGCCGGTGCCGCGGGCTATTCTGGGAGATTTCACTGAACAGGTCGATCTCGATCCCGCTCAGCATGCAGTACGCAAAAAGGGTGACTACGTTGTCGTACAACGCGTCGTGCTTAGTGCTGATGAACGCGCTCCGCAGGTGCCTGAAGATACAGCTCAAGTGCCTTTGATTGCGCTTTTCAAGGGTTATTTGGAAGACGAATGCGCAGTGCCGGGCGACGAGGTAAATATAATCACGATGAGTGGACGCCGAGCACAGGCCGTCCTGACCGCACGCGACCCATCAGCTCAGCATTCTTACGGACGTTTTGTACCGGAGTTGATGCAGGTTCATCGCCAAGTGCGTGATTTGGTTTTTGGAGGGGATGAAGCATGAAATCAATGTCTTATGAAGCTGTAATGGCTAGGAAAAATGAAATAATGCAAAGCTCAGTTGGGCTTGACTATAGCGTCTATGAGTCCGGAGGCGTCGCTTTCGATTATGATCGTCTGATGGACGATGTCGCTTTGACTCTGGATGAGGT
>DIRG01000058.1:0-6144 GCA_002427475.1 Mageeibacillus sp. UBA5442 | reverse complement strand
CCTTGGCGCGTAAGCTGGCTCCGGAAGGAAAAGGCGCCCGCATCATGGTGAAAGACGAGGCCAATAATCTCTCCGGCAGCTTTAAAGCACGCCGCGCAGCGATTTCCGTTTGGGATGCTAAACGAAAAGGCTACGAAGGTGTCATCGCCGCGACCTCGGGTAACTATGGCGCTGCAGTGGCAGCACTGGCGGCCAGACTGGGTCTAAAAGCCCTGATCATTCAGGAATGCTACGACAGCCGCATGATCGGCCAACCGGAGATATTGGAAAAGCAGCGTGCTTGCGAAGCATACGGGGCAGAAGTGGTGCAGCTGACAGTTGGACCGGAACTTTTCTATGAGCATCTCCGCTTATTGGAAGAGACAGGTTTTTACAACGCTTCGCTCTACACGCCTTACGCGATTGCCGGCGTCGAGACGCTTGGTTATGAAATAGCTCAGCAGTGTCGTCAGCAATTCGGAGCTGACCCGGCCGTAGTTGTAGCGACCAATGCCGGCGGCGGTAATCTGACGGGGACTGCTCGCGGTTTGATCAAGGCCGGTCTTAAAGACACTAAAGTCTATGCAGCCAGCGTTGACTTGAGTGGCTTATCAATGGCGTCTGATTTGGATTTTAATAAAAAATCCTTCACCACCGGGCACACCGGTTTCGGTGTTCCTTATTCTACCTATCCCGATCGCAGTGACGTCCCGCGCAATGCGGCGCGACCTTTGCGCTACATCGATCGCTATCTGCTGGTGAAGCAGGGCGAAGTTTTCTACACTACTGAGATGCTGTCCGCTCTGGAAGGCATGGAGCGCGGACCGGCGGGTAATACCTCGCTGGCGGCGGCTTTTGCTCTGGCCCAGACCATGGATAAGGACGACATTATCGTGGTGCAGGAAACCGAATATACCGGAGCGGGCAAACACCCGTCCGCGCAGCTCAGCTTTGCTGAAGAGCAGGGCATTCACTTGATCATCGGCGATAGTGAGGAAGAGATTCCCGGTAAAAACATCATTCTCCCGGACCATCCTTCTAGGATTAAAGTGCGTGATTTGGATATGGATCGTTTGCACACGTCTGCTTTGCGCCATTTAGTTCCGGAAGATGGCGATGTCAGAGAGAGTGATCTGGAATATATAGCAGTAGAAATTAATTCCTCAATCGCTGAGACTAAGCTTTTGATTGAGGAGATGAGGGAGGAAATGTAATGGATAAGCACAAGGAAACAGCTCAGCTTAGTCAAGATTTTTCCGAACGCAGAAAACATCTGGAAATGATGGATGAGCAAGAACTATACGATTATTTCTGGGAACTGGCAGGGAAAGTAGTTGATCCCATGCTGGAAGCCGGCAAAATTTACACAACACCGTCGATCGAGCGCAGCGTCCTGCTGCGCATGGGCTTCAACAGTATCGAAGCGGGTGCGATAGTAGATGGTGTAATTTCGCAAAATTTACTGGGCAAAGGTGCCGGTCACGTAGTGTGGCGCCTGTCGCAGAAATTGAACATGACTGTACTTGAAACCGGAGAAGCCCTTGCTCGCGGTGACTTGTGGGATGAGGTCCCCGGTCTGTTTGAGGAGGTGGGGGTATGACTTTGAAACCATTAGAAGCAGATAAACGCATGGATATCCGTGAGATTTTGGATGGTCTCGAGGATTATAAATCACCGGTTCGTCCCTGGCATTGGCGTAAAGAGAGGGATATCGAGCATCAGCACGGAGAGTTCACCTACTACGAAGCTTCCGAACCGTTGAAGCAATCGGTCCCGCTACCCGGTAGCCGTGGATTCGGCTACATTGATCCGCAGCCGGACTGTGTCATTACGACAGAAATTGCATCCGGTCGCTTTGAAGATGACGTGCGTCGGATGCGCATGGCCGCGTGGAACGGGGCTGACCACATCATGGTCATTCGTACGGCAGGGCAATCGCATATCGATTCCTTGCTGGAAGGCACCACGCAAGGTATCGGCGGTATTCCGGTGACGCGTAAGCAATGTCGTGCCTCGAGGCGCGCGCTGGACCTGATTGAAGAAGAGGTCGGCAGGCCGATTAATTTCCACTCCTATGTATCCGGAGTGGCCGGTCCCGACATCGCCGTTATGTTTCACGAGGAAGGTGTCTCGGGTGTGCACCAGGATCCGCAGTACAACGTGCTTTACCGCAATATCAATATGCTGCGCAGTTTTGTAGATGCCTGTGAAAGCAAAGCGATTATCGCTGACGGCGGCATGCTGCAAATTGACGGTGCTCATAATGCCAACGCAACAGCTATGGAAGCTTGGAAAGTTATGCCGGAGCTGATCGTTCAGCACGCCATTAATACTGCTTTCTCGCTTGGTTGTGGTATCAAAGCAGAGAACATAGCGCTTTCTACTGTGCCGCCGACGGCACCGCCTGCTCCATGTATGCGCTTGGATTTACCTTATGCAGTAGCTTTGCGTGACTTTTTTAAAGATTACAAGATGCGCGCTCAGCAAAACACCAAGTTTATGGAATCCGAGACTAGAGAAGCGACCGTTACCCACACCTTGAACATGGTGATTTCGCGCTTAACTTCGGTTGATGTTCAGTCGACGATCACGCCGGATGAAGGACGAAACGTGCCCTGGCATTATTTCAATATTAATGCGGTCAATACAGCGCGTCAGGCTTTGAACGGTATGGACGGCATGCGCCAGATGGTCAAGATCGACCGTGAGGGTCCTTTAGGTGATCGTGTGCGGGAGCTGAAAGAGCGTGCGATTCTCTTTATGGAAGAGATCCTACATGTCGGAGGCTACTTCGAGGCTGTGGAGCAGGGCTTTTTCGTCGATAACGCGGAATATCCTGAGCGTAAAGGCGACGGTATTGCCCGTGAAATCGAAGGCGGTATCGGGGCGAATGCTCTCTACCTGCGTGATGATGACTATTTTGCACCTGTCAGCGTGCACTACGGCAATAATACTTTGCCTGAGGGCGTGGATCATGCCAGTGATGTCATTGGCGGCGATACCTTTGAGGATCCTGCCAAAGTGAAATTTATTGATGAGCTGGACGAGACAGATAACGTCAACGTGCGTCTCGAGGAAAAGGAAGTCTATTACGACAATCCGCAGATTGTACGTCCGGAAGTTGAGTTTATGGCTGATGGCGTGATCGTATTGACCTTGCAGTTGCCCTGCGATCAGCGTCATGCTGAAGTGGCGGCGCTCGAGATCGGCAAAAAGCTGAATTTGTCCGATTGCGAAGTCATCCATTCACAGGTCTTGCATCCGTCTGAAGGCACCTATATTGAGATGAAAGGCAAGATTGATTTTGATATCGATCTGACTAAACTCGAGATGCCCGAAGTACAAGAGACTCTGTCCGAGCAAGAGATCCGCGCTGCGATCCAGGCTGAGCCGATGACTGTGGTTGCAGCCACAGTAGGCGAAGATGAACACTCGGTCGGACTCAAAGAGACTTTAGACATTAAGCACGGCGGTATCGAAGGTTTTGGTATCAGATATCATTATCTCGGCACGTCTTGTCCGGTGGAAAAACTGGTCGATGCAGCCATAGAGACCAACGCTGCTGCCATCCTAGCCTCAACGATCATTTCTCATAACAATGTCCATTACGACAATATGAGAAAGCTCGTCGATGTCTGTATAGAAAAGGGTGTGCGCGATAAATTGATCCTGATCGCAGGTGGCACCCAGGTTAACTGTGAACTGGCTGTTGAAGCCGGTATGGATGTCGGTTTCGGACGCGGCAGTAAGGGCATTGAAGTTGCCAGCTTCCTGGTCGAACGTCGTCGTGAACTTAAGGAGGAAGGACTCCTCGATTAAAAGATGAAGAACTTAAAGATTGATTTATTGCTGGCCGAAATCGGCAGCACAACAACAGTCCTTAATGCTTTTGACGGCTTGGAAAACGGGGAGTCCCCCGTTTTCCTTGCTCAAGCCTCTACTGCGACAACAGTGGAGGACGGGGACGTGCGCTTGGGCCTGAACCGAGCTCAAGCAGCCCTGAGCGCTAAGTTGAAAGTAGATGAACTTAGTGCACGTCATTATTTTGCCACTAGCTCTGCTGCCGGCGGCTTGTCCATGACCGTACATGGTTTGGTGCGGGACATGACGGTGCGTGCTGCGCGAGAAGCGGCTTTGGGATCGGGTGCCGTTTTGCGCCTTGTGACGGCGGGCAAGTTGCGTCGCTCAGATCTGACGCAGGTTAAGGAAATCGATCCCCGTATTATTATGGTGGCCGGAGGTGTCGATTTCGGCGAGCGCGACACTGCAATCTTCAATTTTGAACACTTAGCTCGAGAGCTGCCGGAGACGCCTTTTCTTTACGCAGGCAATTGTGAGAATCAGCATGAGATAGAGCTGATCGCAGAGGAGCAAGAAGTTGAGCTGCATCTGAGCGAGAATGTGTATCCGGAAATAGATCGGCTCAATATAGAGCCTGCTCGGGCCATCATTCAGGAGATTTTTGAGGAGCATATCGTCGAAGCTCCTGGTATGGCGCATATATATGATCAGGTGAGTGGGAAGATTATGCCTACTCCGGGGGCGGTGATGAAGATGGCGGAACTGCTCTATACTGAAGTCGGAGACCTGCTGGTCATCGATGTTGGCGGTGCTACAACAGATATTCATTCTGTCACTCCGGGCAGCGATGCCATGCAAGAGATTGCTGTGGCTCCGGAACCTTTCGCCAAACGTACCGTGGAAGGAGATTTGGGCGTTTTCATTAATCGCCATTTGGTTTTCGCAGAGATGCCGGAGAAATTGCGACGTCAGTTGAGTCCTGAAGCTGCCGCAGCTCTCGACGGACTCGGTGAACAGCCGCGGACAGAAGCGGAGTGGGAGCTCTTACAAGCTCTGACAGAGACTTGCCTCAGCAGGGCCTTAGAACGGCATGCGGGTAGAATTTTTGAGTCTTATTCTCCCCAGGGTCGGGAGAAGATGGTCAAAGGTAAGGACCTCACGCAGGTTTCTACGATTATTCTGACCGGCGGTGCGCTTGCTCATCTGGATACTGCAGAAGAAATTTTACGGCGTGTATTGAGCACTGCCTCGGCAGATAAATTATACCCTGCTGCTGATGCTCGTGTTATCATAGACCGTGATTATATTATGGCTTCTCTGGGTGTGATGGCCAGTCATTATCCTAAAGGAGCTTTGAAATTATTTAAGAATTCCGCTGATTTGTAATTCAGCTTGCATTAGGGGGAGATTATGCATTATCCACAAATTCTGATTGATCGTGTCAAGCTCAAGCACAATGCCGAGTGGCTTTTGAGAAATGCTGCCAAAGCAGGCGTTCAAATTCACTTTATTACTAAGTGTTTTTGTGCTCATCGTCCGATGGTTGAGGAGCTGGTTTTGGCCGGAGTCGAAAACTTTGGCGATTCGCGCTGGCAAAATTTGCGCAAGATTAATGATTTGGGAAAATCTCGTATGCTCGTGCGTATTCCGATGCTGTCGGAAGTCAATGAAGTCGTTCGCTACGCTGACCTGAGCTTAAACTCCGAAATCGCGACACTGGAAGCTTTGTCAGATGCAGCTCTGACTCAGGAGAAGATTCATGGCGTGATTCTCATGGTAGAAATGGGGGATTTGCGTGAAGGTTTCAGGCCGGAGGAAGTGGAAGCTGCTGTTGAAAGAGTACTGTCTCTTCGTGGTCTCTACTTGGCGGGAATCGGAGCCAATTTCAATTGCTACGGTGGGGTGATTGCAGAAGAGAAGCAGATGCTTCAACTCGTCGAGACGGCTGATTATCTGCGTGGACGCTTTGGTATTGAATTGCCGCTTGTCTCCGGAGGAAACTCAGGAGCTCTGTATATGTTGGAAGGCGGCCGACTACCTGAAGGTATTAATCATTTGCGTATTGGCGAGGCTTATCTTTTGGGGCGCGAAACGTCTTATGGTAATCGAGTGGGGGATCTCTATACCGACGTGTTCACTTTGCGTGCGCAGATCATCGAATGTCGCCGTAAACCATCGATACCGGAGGGTAAACTAGGAGTAAACGCTTTCGGTGAAGTGCCGACTTTTGAAGACAAAGGCATGATGAAGAGAGCGATCTTGGGTATTGGCAGACAGGATACAAGCTGTGAAACGCTTACACCGCGCGAACGCAATGTTGATTTTCTGGGAGCTTCGAGCGATCACATGATCTGTGATGTTACG
>DIRG01000036.1:8329-15214 GCA_002427475.1 Mageeibacillus sp. UBA5442 | reverse complement strand
CCTAAAGATTATCTGCTTTTTATCGACGAATCACATGTGACCGTTCCGCAGATCGGAGCCATGTATCATGGCGACCGTTCGCGGAAAGAATCACTGGTAGATTACGGCTTTCGTCTACCGTCAGCCTTTGATAACCGTCCGCTGAGATTCGAGGAATTCGAGGAGCGCATGGGACAAAGTATCTTTGTTAGCGCAACCCCATCTCGCTATGAGGCTGAACACGCGAAGCAAGTGGTCGAACAGGTCATCCGTCCCACCGGATTGGTCGATCCTGAAATAGTCATTCACCCCATAGATGGACAGATAGATGATTTAGTCGATCGCATCCGGGCGACAAATGCTGCCGGCGAGCGCAGTCTGGTGCTTACGTTGACCAAGCGCATGGCGGAGGATATGACGGACTTCTTGAAAGAGGAAGGCCTCGCTGTCGAATATCTACATTCGGATATTGTGACAGTAGAAAGGCTAAATATATTAAAAAGGCTACGCCGCGGCAAATTCGATGTCCTTGTCGGCATAAACCTTTTACGTGAAGGTTTGGACTTGCCCGAGGTTTCTCTAATCGCCATTCTTGATGCCGACCGCGAAGGCTTCCTGCGCTCTACGACCTCACTGATACAGATCATTGGCCGTGCCGCGCGCAATGTGAATGGACAGGTGGTGCTCTATGCGGATACGGTGACGAAGTCGATGGAGCAGGCAATTAGTGAAACGAATCGCCGCCGCGAAATCCAAACCGCATACAATGAAAAACATAATATTATTCCCCAGACAATTAAGAAAGATATCTATGAGTTGCACGATACAGTGGTGGCGCTAGTCGGGGAAGAGGACGCAGATCTCATAGAGGATCAAGAAAGCTTTGAAGAGCAGATCTCACGCTACGAGAGAGAAGATTTGCGTCGCCTAGAGAAGAATCTGCAAAAAGCGATGAAAGAATTTGCAGCGGAACTTGAATTTGAAGAGGCAGCTCGTATGCGCGACCGCCTAATTATGGTTCGCGGCCTCTTGGCAGGGCGTAAGAGATAGGTTTCTTTCGCCTAAAATAGTTTTGTTAGCTATGCTAAACTTTAGCTATAGAAATATATCAATAAATGCCACTATATAAGGCTGAATAGAAGGTGAAAACCCTTATTGCTTAAAGGAGATTATTATGTCTGAATCCACTGCCCAAAGACGCTATCGTGAATGGACTGAAAACCAAGCCTATGACGAAAACACTCGCAATGAATTAAAAGCCATAGCCACAAATACAGTAGAGATCGAGGATCGCTTTTACCAGGATCTTCAGTTCGGCACGGCCGGCCTTCGCGGTATTATGGGCGCAGGCAGCAATCGCATGAATGTCTATACGGTTGCCCGAGCCGCAGCAGGTTTCGCAGAATCAATCAAAAAACAGGGTGAAGATGCTGTGCGTCGAGGCGTAGCTATTTCTTACGACTCCCGCAATAATTCACGCGTGTTCGCTGAATTGGCGGCGCGAATCTTTGTCAGTCGGGGTGTGAACGTGCATTTTTCAGATGAGTTGCGGCCGGTGCCGCTGCTATCCTTTGCCATCCGCCACTTCAACTGTGCCGGCGGTGTCATGATCACAGCCAGCCATAACCCCAAGCAATATAATGGGTTTAAGGCTTTCGCCTCGGACGGGGCCCAGTTGGGTTTGGAGGCAGCCGACAGCGTGTCAGCACAGATGGATCTCATTACTGATTTACCCGGCGTGATCGCGGACAGCCTCAGCTTGGAAGAGGCTCGCCAAAGCGAACTGTGGCAGGATATGGGAGCAGATCTTGATGCAGCTTACGATGAGATGCTCATGCAAGTTTCCTTGCAGGGCGACGTAGTTAAGCGCCATGCCGACTTAACTATTGTCTATACTCCTTTATATGGGACCGGCAACAAGCCTGTGCGCCGCATCCTCAAACGTTTAGGCTTTAATAATGTACATGTGGTCAAGGAGCAAGAGCTGCCTGACGGCAACTTCCCCTCTACGCCTTTCCCCAATCCGGAATTGCCGGAAACTCTCACTATGGCGATTGAGATGGGACAAGAGCTGGAGGCGCCTTTGGTGATGGCTACGGATCCTGACGCAGATCGCGTGGGTATTGCCGTGCGTGATGATGCAGGTGAATATGTAACCCTCTCCGGTAATGCCATCGGTATACTTCTCATGGAATATATTTTAAGCACGAAAAAGAAGCAGGGCATTTTGCCGGAGCAACCTTTCGTTGTCTCCTCTATTGTTTCCAGTCGACTGCCGGACAGAATCTGTAAGGACTATGATTGCGAGCTTTACCGTGTGTTGACCGGGTTCAAGTTTATCGCCGAAGCTATTCGTGAACACGAGGACGAAGGTGACGGTGAATTCCAGTTTGGCTATGAAGAAGCATTCGGTTATCTGGCGGGATCCTCAGTGCGTGATAAGGACGCAATTGTGTCCTGTATGCTTTTAGCGGAAATGGCCGCTGTAGCGGCAGAAGCGGGTGAGACCCTTTTGGATCGTCTCTACCGAATCTATGCCACATATGGCTACGTAGCTGAGCATACTGTGTCGATCGTGCGCGAAGGGAAGAGCGGTCTGGAGCTGATTGCCGACACAATGAGTGAGTTGCGCAGCGATCCCTTTAACGGCTTTTCAGCTTTAGCCATTAAGAGCTTGAGTGATTTCGAAAAATCGATCAAGATTAACCTGAACAGCAATGACGAGAGCAGCTTGGATTACGATCGCAGTAATGTTCTGCTTTATGAATTAGAAGGAATCGATTTTTTCTGTATTCGTCCATCCGGAACCGAACCTAAGATCAAGATTTACTTCGGCTGCTATGCAGATACGCAAGAAGAATGTGATCGCAAACTGGAACACACTATGGCGACTGTCTTGGAAAGAATTGACTGCCTGATGGGAGAAGATATTTAACTCCACATGAGTTTTACACACCTGCATTTGCATACAGAATACAGCCTGCTCGACGGTGCCATCCGCATCGCCGACTTGCCTGCGCGCTTAAAAGAGCTGGGCATGAAATCCTGTGCTATAACTGATCACGGAGCCATGTACGGCATACTCGATTTTTATCGTAGCATGCGTAAGGAAGGATTGAAGCCCATCATAGGCTGTGAGGTTTATGTAGCCCCTCGCAGACATACGGATAAAGAAGTCGCCTTTGACCGCGACCCTTATCATTTAATATTGTTGGCCGAAAACAATCAGGGTTATCACAATCTGATCAAGCTGGTTTCCGCTGCTTTTGTTGATGGTTTCTATTATCGGCCAAGAGTGGATCGTGATTTATTGGAGAAATACCATGAAGGGCTGATAGCCCTTACTGCCTGCCTCTCCGGAGAGGTGCCGCGCAAAATACTGCGTGGACAGATGGACGAGGCCAGAGCAGCCGCCCTATATTACCGTCAACTCTTCGGTGCAGATAATTATTTTTTCGAAGTGCAGGACAATAAAATTCCGGAACAGAATGAAGTTAACTCGCATCTGATTCGTCTGAGTCGAGAACTTGATATTCCTCTGGTAGCAACTAACGACTGCCATTATCTGGAGCAAGGCGATGACTTTGCGCATGAAGTATTGCTCTGCATGCAAACGGGGAAAAAGATTACCGAGCCCGATCGTATGCGTATGCATTCCGACAGCTTTTATCTGCGATCAGCAGAAGAGATGAATGCGGCGTTCGCTCACATTCCCGAGGCCATTACCAACAGCGGTAAAATTGCTGATCGTTGCAATGTCGAACTGGAGTTTGGCAAGATTTCACTGCCGCATTTCGATACAGCTTCGGCTGAGAGCGGGGAGGAAATGCTAGAGCGGCTTTGTCGCGAAGGATTAGAAGAGCGCTTGCGCAGACGACCCACGGATATTGAGCGTGAAGAATACGAAAAGCGCTTGCAGCGGGAGTTGAGCGTTATTTCCAGCATGGGCTTTGTAGATTATTTCCTCATCGTCTGGGATTTCGTGCGCTTTGCTCGGGAGCAAAATATCCCGGTCGGACCCGGGCGTGGTTCCGGAGCAGGTTCGCTGGCTGCTTACTCACTTTTCATTACTGATCTTGACCCTCTGAAATATGATCTCTTATTCGAACGCTTCCTCAATCCGGAGCGCGTCAGTATGCCTGACTTCGATATTGACTTCTGCTATGAAAGACGTGGCGAGGTCATCGATTATGTCACGGAGAAATACGGACAGGATCATGTCTGCCAGGTAATTACTTTTGGAACCTTAGCTGCCCGCGCCGTCATCCGTGATGTAGGTCGTGCACTTGATGTTTCGTATCAGGAAACCGATATCATCGCAAAAATGGTGCCCAACGTTTTGAATATCACTCTGGATCAGGCTTTGGAACTCAATCCTGAGCTGAGGAAGTCCTATCAGGAAAATGAGACTACCCGACAGATAATTGACTTAGCCAAAAAGTTCGAAGGTATGCCGCGTCATGCTTCAACGCACGCTGCCGGTGTTGTTATCGCGGGCCAGCCAGTGGACGAGATTGCTCCTTTGGCACGCAATGACGAATCTATTGTGGTTCAATTTACTAAAGACGATATTGAAGATGTTGGCTTGCTGAAGTTCGATTTTCTTGGTCTGCGCACACTCACCGTATTGCAGGAGTGCAAGGAACTGGTGGAGAAAAACAGTGGTCACACCATCGATTTTGACAGAATGACCTACGATGATCCCAAAGTGTTTGAGATGATCGGGCGTGGTGAGACCATAGGCGTTTTCCAACTAGAGAGCAGCGGCATGACACAGTTCATGAAAGAACTGAAGCCTTCTAATTTTGAGGACATTGTCGCCGGCGTAGCTCTCTTCCGTCCGGGTCCAATGCAGGCCATTCCGCGCTACGTCGAGAGTAGGCACGACCATAGCAAAATTAAATACGATCATCCCTTGCTCAAACCGATACTTGAAGTGACTTATGGCTGTATTGTTTATCAGGAGCAGGTAATGCGCATAGTGCGCGATCTCGCCGGCTTTTCTTTGGGACAGGCAGACAACGTGCGCCGCGCTATGTCCAAGAAAAACCCCGAAGTTTTGGCAGGTTATCGCAGCCTCTTCTTGGATGGTGGTTGTGATGAAACGGGCGCTGAAGTCGCAGGTGCTGTTGCCAACGGTGTGCCGCGTGCTGTAGCCTCCAAAATATTTGATGATGTCTTGGCTTTTGCAGGATACGCTTTTAACAAATCACACGCAGCTGCCTATGCCGCAGTCGCTTACGATACAGGCTGGTGCAAGTATTATTATCCCGTCGAATACATGGCTGCTCTACTCAATTCTTTTCTGGGCAATCTCGATAAGGCCAATATCTACGTGCATGCTGCTGAAGCTATGGATATTGCGGTGCTGCCACCGGACGTCAACCACAGTTCAGTACGTTTTACCACTGAGGATGGGTCAATCCGTTTCGCACTGGCCGCTGTGAAAAACGTAGGCGAGGAAGCTGTCAGCGAATTGGTGAAAGAAAGAGAAGAGAACGGTCCCTTCAGCTCTTACGGAGATTTCCTCCGCCGCTGCGGACAGCTAAGCCTTAATCGCAAAATGATTGAAAGCCTAGTGCGTTCTTCCGCGTGTGATTGTTTCAATATTCCGCGTGCAGAGATGATTGCCGTAATCGAACCTTATATGGATCAGGTCCAGGCCTCTCAGCGCAACAAGATGGACGGGCAAGTCTCTCTCTTCGATTTCGTAGAAGTGGAAAGTCTAGCTCTTGCTGAACCGAATTACCCTACAGTGCCAGAATTTAGCGAAGCAGATCGCTTAGCGATGGAGAAGGAGATGCTAGGACTTTATGTCAGCGGGCATCCTCTAATGGAATACGAAGAGGCCTTTTCCCGTTTACCGCTAACTACGGCGCGAGAATTGCTTGAGTCAGGTCAAGACTTAGCAGTTGAAGATCTTGAACTCTTAGATGAAAGGGGCAGTGATTTTGGGAGAAGCAAGTTGAAGGATCGCGATCCGCTTCTTGTTGCAGGTCTTGTGGTCCAAGAGCGCAGCTTGCTGACTAAACGAAATGAGCTTATGGCCTTTGTGACGATTGAAGATGCGAGCGGCAGTTTTGAGTTGATTGTCTTCCCGCGCACCTTTGAAGAGTCGCGAGTCTTATTGCGCGAGAACGAAGTGCTTTTAATCCAAGGCACATTATCGTTGCGAGAAGACGAAGATCCTAAGGTTATTGCTGAGAAAATTGTTGCCTTGGAGCCGGACTGCACCCAGCTACCAGCAGGTATGCAAGTTCCGCGTCGCAACGGCTGGAAAAAATATCCTAAGACGAAGAAGCCGGTTCGCCAAAACGCAAAGCCGCGACGGCAGGAGGCAGCCGAGCCGCAGATGCAAGCTCCGGCACCGCAGACAGAACCACCCCCAGCACAGGGTGAACCGCTACCGCCACCGGAGGAGCCAACAGCGCTAGCTCAAGCACCGCCGCCACAGGCCGAGCCGGAACAGTCAGCTACGACGACGCAGCTCACGAGTCCAAACGGTATGGCTCTTATTATCCGCTGTCGCCAGATCCCGACTGAGGAATTTATTGAAGCCCTAAGTGCAACCTGCTCTTATTTCTCAGGGACAATGCCGGTTTATATTTTTGCCGAAAAGGAAGGTAAAATTTTAGAAAATGTAAGCCTTCCTCGAGTCGCGCATGATCCTGAGACTATTGCAATGTTTTGCCTGCGTTTCGGTGAAAATAATTTAGGTTTCATTTAGACGAAAAATTAACAGAAACTATAGAATAATTAACATAGCAGGTATAAGCTACTATTGAGTATACGAGGTGTGAAAATGAAGAAGGAATTAATTTCAGATTCCGGTACAAAGAAGAAAACAATTGCTGTCCTGACTTCAGGCGGTGATGCGCCAGGTATGAACGGGGCTATAAGAGCCGT
>DIRG01000036.1:1845-8068 GCA_002427475.1 Mageeibacillus sp. UBA5442 | reverse complement strand
TGGATAGCCGTTCCGTTTCCGATGTTCTGCATCGCGGCGGCACCTTTCTCATGACAGCTCGTAGTGAGACTTTCAAGACGGAAGAGGGTTTGCAAAAAGCGGTAGATATATGTGAAATTTTCAACATTGACATTGTGGTCGCCATCGGTGGTGACGGCACAGCAAGAGGTGCTAAAAGTCTGTCTGAAAAGAACATTCCGGTAATCGTAATCCCTGCTACTATTGACAATGATATCGCAGCTACAGAGTATGCACTTGGCTACGACACAGCACTTAACACAGCTCTCCAAGCAATAGATAAGTTGCGCGATACAGCCTCCTCACACGAGCGTTGTTCGGTTGTAGAGGTTATGGGAAGGCACTCGGGCTATATCGCTCTGAGTGTAGGCGTCGCTTCCGGCGCAGAAGTAATCCTTGTGCCCGAAGAGGAATTTGATTTCGATGACGATATCGTGCTCACCCTGATAAAGGACCGCAACGCGGGTAAACGTCACTATATTGTAGTAATGGCGGAAGGCGTGGGTCTGGCCTCGGATATGGCGAAAAAGATAGAGGAAAGAACCGGCATCGAGAGCCGTTCAACCCAGCTTGGCTATTTGCAGCGAGGAGGTGCACCCAGCTTCCGTGATCGTTGGATATCTTCTCTGATGGGCGTTAGAGCAGTCCAGACTATCAACGAAGGTCGCTATAATCGTATGATAGTTCACAGAGACGGGGATTGCGGAGACGTTGATTTGGCAGAAGCCCTTGCCAGCGCCAAAAGACCCCTAGATGAATCACTTGAAATGGCTAACCTAATCACAATATAGTTAGCAGGGAAAAGAGAGACGATGTCTAAAGAGAAGAAAAAACTGAAATTTGTTCCGAACATACCCAACATTATCACTTTAGTGCGCTTGGTCGCGATTGTCCCCCTAATTGTCTTGCTGAGCCATTGGCCTCAATATCGGACCGCTTCCTTTATCTTATTTTTGAGCATCTGGCTGACCGATATGCTTGATGGTTACATAGCTCGCAACTATAACATGATTACCGATTTCGGCAAGCTTTTTGATCCGTTGGTGGACAAGATCTTCCAAATCTCAGTAGCTGTTACCATGGCAGCAATCGATCGACTTCCATTATGGGTGCCGATTTTCATAATTTGTCGTGAGGCTTTGATGATTATTGGCGGATACCTTCTGTTGAGAAACTATGAAGTCGTAGTATATTCAGATGTATTCGGTAAATTGGCTACGGTATTTTACGTCATAGGCTTTACCTTGCTTTTCTTTATCCCCGACGATCCCAAATGGCTGCGCAGTGTTATCTTTATCCCGGGCGTAATTCTTTCCATAATTGCGACATTAAACTATGCCAGAAAAAATATCGACAACATCAAGCGAAGAGCGAAGCTTAATCTATGATATCCCGGAGTATGCGTAAATTAGAATTTCCCAGTGTCATCCGCTTGCTGTCCGAGCAGGCGGATACCAGTCTCGGCCGCAAAATGTGCGAAGAGCTGATGCTTGCCGGGAATCAGTCGGAAGCCGAGGCGCGTTTGCGCGAAACCGATGATGCTGTCAAGCGGCTGCTTGAATATGGCGGTCTGCCTTTCGGCGGAATCCAAGACATTCGTTCGCAAGTCAGTCGAGCCAGTAACGGCGCCGTGCTCACCGGCCGCGATCTGCTGCAAATAGCAGCCCAGTTGCGCGCAGTCTCTAGGATGCGCCAGTCCATTCCCGAAGTCTGGAGCCAAGCAAGAAAAGATAGCGAGCCGGAGGACTTCTCCTATAACGCTATTTACCATCGCATTGAAAAGTTAACAGCCAGTCCCGGTTTGCAGAAAGAGATAGAAAACGCTATCGCAGGCGAGGAGGAGATCTACGATCGAGCCAGCCACGAGCTGATGTCCATTCGCAGACGAATTAGGGATGCGCAATCAAATATTAGAACTGAACTGGACAAAGTCTTGCGCAGACACAGCGCGGCTCTCCAAGAAACAATCATCACTGTGCGCAGCGACCGTTATGTAGTTCCGGTAAAAAGCGAGCAGCGCTCAGTTGTTCCGGGTTTAATCCACGATACCTCAGCGTCGGGCAACACTGTTTATATCGAACCCATGTCCGTTGTACAGCTCAACAATAAAATACGTGAGCTTTCGGCCGAAGAAAGGCATGAGATTGACCGTATTTTGGCTCGGCTTTCAGCACTCGTCGCGGAGGAAGTCGTGCCTCTCAAGCAGAACTCTCAACTCTTGACAGAGCTCGATTTCGCTATGGCCAAGGGCAAACTTTCGCTCGAGATGAAAGCCTCAGCGCCTAGCCTCAATTCTGATGGTAGAATCGTTCTACAGCAGGCACGTCACCCCCTTATCCATAAGGACGACGTGGTGCCAATCGACTTCGAATTGGGTATTGATTACCACAGCTTAGTAATTACCGGTCCCAACACCGGTGGCAAAACCGTCACACTGAAGACCTGTGGCTTGCTGACTCTGATGGCGATGGCAGGGTTACACATTCCTGCGCGCAGTCCGTCAGAAGTCTCCTTTTTCGACCTTGTATTGGCAGATATCGGTGATGAGCAGAGCATAGAGCAAAGCCTTTCCACTTTTTCTTCACATATGAAAGAAATAATCACGATCACAGAAGTGGCGGGGAGTGGAAGCTTGGTGCTCTTAGATGAGCTGGGTGCCGGCACTGATCCTTCCGAAGGTGCAGCCTTGGCGATTGCTATTCTCAACCATCTCAATCAGGCAGGAGCACATACCGTTGCTACGACTCACTATAGTGAATTAAAGGGCTACGCCATGAACACAGCAGGTGTCGAAAATGCGAGTTGCGAATTCGACATTGAATCATTGCAGCCAACGTATAGGTTACTGATAGGTGTCCCAGGAGTCAGCCATGCATTTTCTATCGCACAAAAACTCGGCCTAAGCCTCGATATCATTTCCGATGCCAGACAGCTGATATCTGAAGAAGGGGCACGTTTTGAGCAACTAGTGTCCGCCATTGAGGCTAGTCAGAAAGAGATAGATGACAAGAAGAGCGAGATGGACCGGCTTCAAAACGAATTAGAGGATATGCGCCGGGACTTGGACCTGGAACGAGAAAGAATCGCAAACGAACACAAGAAGATGCTGACTGCTGCCGAAAGCGAGGCAGCAGAACTGGTTACAGCGACCAGGGAACGCATGGAAGAAATCATCGAAAACTTAGAGGCTGAAAGCAAAAGCCAACGCTTCGATCATCGCCTCGAAAGTGAACTAAGAGGACAGATTAGCGAAGCCGAGAAAGGGCTGGCTGGTCGCAGGCGACAGCGCAGTGCGGATCAGGCTCCGGAGAATATCGTCGTTGGCGAACGCTACGAAGCAATTGATCTAAGTATAGAAGGTGTGGCAAAAAGCCTACCCGATAGCAAGGGACAAGTTATGTTGGAGTCGGGACAAATTACAGTATCGGTCGCTGCTGATCGACTACGTCCGGCCGGCAAAAAGCCGCAAACAAAAGACCGCAGACGGAGCAGGAGAGCTGCCTCGGGAAGATCTCTGCAATTAAGCACCGAACGCAAGCTGGCAGCTAGTACTGAACTTATGCTACGCGGCATGAGAGCGGATGAAGCTATACTGGCGATAGACCATTTCCTTGATGATGCTGTACTTAATGGTATTTCACCGGTTCGGCTTATACATGGGAAAGGAACCGGAGCTTTACGCCAGGTCACTCATGACTACTTAATGCGTGATTCCAGAATAGATACTTTTCGCTTAGGCGGCGAAGGCGAAGGTGGAGACGGAGTCACCGTTGCTGAGTTAAAATTGTAGTTCGATGATCAGCTTTTAAGTCATATTCATTATGGATATGTGTATAATGATATAAAGATACCTAGTTTCATCATAGAAAGCAGGTACCGTATGAATCAAGCTTACTTATTCAACAATGGTAAGAATTATCAAAGCTATAAGATGTTAGGTTCTCGCCCTGATGTTTCTGCTGAAGGGGAGAGAGGTTACCGTTTCGCAGTGTGGGCTCCACGGGCAGCACATGTGAGTGTAGTGGGAGACTTTAATGGTTGGGATCCGGAGATCCACACCATGGCAGCTTATGGAACTACCGGTATCTGGCACGTTTTTATTCCGGACGCAATCGAATATCAGAGGTACAAGTATGCAATCCGCACGCCTGAAGGGCGTGTTTTGCTTAAAGCTGATCCTTATGCAAGACATGCTGAAACCAGACCTAACACAGCCTCCATTCTTTATGACGCTGAAGATGATTACGACTGGCAAGATGCTGATTTCAGAGCGAACCGCCAGCCGATAGAGGAGAGTGCACCTCTCAACATTTATGAGATTCACCTAGGTAGTTGGCGCCGTTATGCTGACGGAAATACATTTTCTTATCGGGACATCGCGCCACAGCTGGCCTCTTATGTGAAAGAAATGGGTTACAACGCAGTCGAGATCATGCCGATCATGGAACATCCCTTGGACGCTTCATGGGGCTATCAGATTAGCGGCTATTTTGCCCCCACTTCACGCTACGGCAAACCTTCAGATTTGAAGTTTCTGATTGACACTCTGCACCAACATGGCATCAAGGTGATCCTGGACTGGGTTCCCGGACATTTCCCGCGCGACGATTTTGGTTTGGCCAACTTCGATGGCAAACCTTTATATGAGTATGCTGATTCAATCAGAAGCGACCAACCCAACTGGGGCACCTTAGTCTTTGATTTTTCTCTGGCCGAAGTGCGTTCATTCTTATTGTCGAATGCTTGGTACTGGTTGGACGAATTTAATGTGGACGGCTTACGCGTAGATGCGGTCTCCAGCATAGTTTATTTAAATTTCGGACGCGAATATTCTGCCTCTGCCCGCAATGTTAACGGTGGTTATGAGAACTTGGAAGCTATTAGTTTCATCCAGGAGTTGAATACTTTGGTTCGTGAGAATTTTCCCTACGCCATCATGGCTGCGGAAGAATCCTCCACTTTCCCCAATGTGACAAAAGCTGCTGCGGAAGGCGGGCTGGGTTTTTCACATAAATGGAATATGGGCTGGATGAACGATACCTTGCAATATATGACCTCGGACTATTACGCCAGAGGACAGTTCCATGACAAGATTACTTTCTCGATGATGTATTCCTTCAGTGAAAGATTTATCTTGCCCTTCTCGCACGATGAAGTGGTACATGGCAAGAAGTCTTTGTTAGGTCGCATGCCGGGCGATTACTGGCGGCAGTTTGCTTCACTGCGCACCTGCTATATGTATCAGATGTCCTTTCCCGGAAGCAAGCTGAACTTCATGGGCAATGAGTTTGCACCCTTTATAGAATGGCGCTATTACGAAGAGCTGGAATGGTTCCTTCTGCAGTATCCCAATCATAAGGGTATGTTTGATTTTGTTCGCAACTTGAATCATATCTATCTCGAGTATCCAGCGCTCTGGGAGGTGGAAGATTCGTGGGACGGCTTCGAATGGATTGCCTCAGACGATCGCGAAAACAGCATCTTTGCTTATGCTCGTTACGCTGAGGAGCGAAGGCAGACAGTCATTGCCGTATTAAACATGACCCCTGCCTCTTATAAACATTATAGATTGAATGTTCCCCACCCCGGCCGCTACAAGCTTTTGTTGAATAGTGATGACTCAGCGTACCAGGGCAGTTCTTATGCCGGTTTAGAGCAAGGTCATACGATTTTTTGGGCGAAGCCGGAGAAAGAGAAAAGACAATCTTTGGAAGCTAAAATGATGGATCTGGCCTCTCCGTTGGAGCAAGAAGTAGGAGACGATAGTGGTGGCTCAGGCTTTTTTATCGAAATGCCACTACCGCCCTTGGCGGGACTCTATTTGCTCTACGAGGGCGAAGAAGAAAATAAATGAGGAGAATAGAAAGGATTAAAATATGGCTCATCAAAATGTAATAGCTTTGATTTTAGCTGGTGGACAAGGTTCACGACTCGGTGTTCTAACCGAACTTCTGGCTAAACCGGCCGTTCCTTTTGGAAGTCGATATCGGATTATTGATTTTCCGTTGAGCAATTGCTCAAATTCAGGAATTGAGGCTGTTGGGGTTTTGACTCAATATCAACCTTTGGAGCTGAATTCCTACATCGGTAACGGACATTCTTGGGATTTAGACCGCAATGATGGAGGCACTTATATTTTGCCTCCTTATGTTAGTCAGGAAGGCAGCGACTGGTATTTGGGAACAGCCAATTCGATCTATCAGAA
>DIRG01000036.1:0-1598 GCA_002427475.1 Mageeibacillus sp. UBA5442 | reverse complement strand
ATGGACTATTCGTATATGGTGAAAGCTCACACTAAGGTAGGGGCTGATGCCACCATAGCTGTTATCGAAGTTCCGTGGGATGAAACCGATCGCTTCGGGATTATGAACACTGATGAGAATAATCGTATTACTGAGTTTGAAGAGAAACCCAAACACGCCAAAAGTAACTTCGCCTCCATGGGGGTCTACTGCTTTGACTGGCCTGTTCTGCGCAGACACCTGATTGAAGACGAAAAAGATCCCGATTCAAAAAATGACTTTGGACACAATATAATTCCTCGAATGTTAGACGATGATCTTTTTCTATATGCTTATGCTTTTAATGGCTATTGGAAAGATGTCGGTACAGTTCAATCACTTTGGGATACCAATATGGATATGCTGGACAAGCCGGATGAAATAGATCTACATGATCAGTCTTGGCAGATTTATAGCAAAAACCCACAGAGACCTTCTCACTATTTCGGTCCCAATGCGGTGGCAGAGAAAATCGCCATTAGTGACGGCGCCGAGGTCTTAGGGGAAGCCCGCCATTCCATCATCAGTATCGGAGCCGTTATTGAAGAAGGTGCTCTGGTCGAAGATTCAATTATTATGCCCGGCGCTGTGATACGTTCGGGTGCGGTTCTGCGCAAATGTATTGTCGGCATGAACACCATCATTGAATCTGATGTGCTGATATCACCGGAGGTGGAGAAGGAAGACTGCGCTTTCCTCAGTGATCTGTGCCAAGACGGAATCAGTGTTATAGCGCAGGATTTAATAATTCATGAAGGTGCCAGGATCTGTGGTAACTCAATGATCGGCTCGGAAGATGCCAAAACGCATCCGGAGATCGTTTCAGACATGCCGCGTAAATATTCGTATTAGGAGTGAAGATATGTTAATTAACGCAATGGGATTAATACTGGCAGATAACCGCCGCGTAAAGTTGGGGCCTTTGACTGAGCCACGAGCACTTTCAGCGATGCCCTTTGCCGGTCGGTTTAGAATTATCGATTTTTTACTTTCACATATGGTAAACAGTGGCATTAAACGCGTCGGGGTGGTCGCGCTCACTCGCTATAAGTCTTTGATGGATCATCTTGGTACCGGAGCATCCTGGGACCTCGATCGTATGAATCAAGGCCTTTATCTCTTACCACCATATATAAATCCGGTCACTCGTTCTTCGGAGCGGTCTGATTTGACCAGCATTATTGATTATATTGAGCACGGTAATCAGGAACATGTCGTAATTATCGACTGTAATATGGTTATGAACACAACCTATAATGACCTGATTGATCGACATATTGAGTCAGGCGCAGATATAACAGTTATGTACAATCACGATGGCACAGATTACGGTGTGCCCAATATTTCTCTAAGTCTAAATGATGAAGGTAGGGTTCTTGACGTTATGGTCGATTCCAGCACACCGCCTTCGGATGTTAGTGCAATTAATGTGGCCTGTATAAGAAAAGATTTGCTGCTTTCACTATTAGAAGAAGCTCGTTCACGTGGTGTGACCGACTTTACCTTTATTAGGCTACTTGATTTTCACAGGCAGCTTGACATCTATGCTTATGAATTAGAAGACAAGATTTTGCGTATCA
>DIRG01000025.1 GCA_002427475.1 Mageeibacillus sp. UBA5442 | reverse complement strand
ATAAGGCGGACCTAATATATCATCAACTAAAGAGTAATAAAGGCTGTAAAACTCCTCATAGCGTACAACATAGTTAGCCGATGTATTTTTTAGCTGATTAGAAAGATAATTGCTAGCCGCCACAGGTTGGTCAGAGAGAATAAAAACTGTCAATTCAGGAGCATATTCTCTTGTTGCTGCAGGATATAATTCTTCTAGCATAGCAAGTGGCGCAACAATTTCTTGGCGCAGCAGATTGATATCTGTCTCATCACGACGATCTCTTACTGTTAATATCTGTCCCATATTTGTCTCGGGTTTTAAAGAGAAAGCCTTATTTCCGCTAAGACTCCAGTCAATCTTCACATCAGAAAACTCGCCAGCCGGGAATAAGTCCGCTTCTTGCGAATAAATGAACTTAATCCTAGGAGCCATTCGAACGCCAATATCACCCTCTTGTGCTGGTGCAAACACATCCAAAATTAAATCTGCATCCAAGTCGTCCGCGAGCAATATTAGTTCTTGCGCCAAATCGCTAGGCGTCTCATCAGAATGATAATCTAATACTGCGGCCACTGTAGTTTTTGGTGAAAAAGATTTTGCTTTTCTTTCGGGACCAATATAATCTCGATCATTTTCGAAGAAAGCTAGAGCATAATTGCATGACAGAACTGCGAACAAAGCTACAAAGAAAAGTAGAGCCATTCTTCGTTTCATAGAAAACTCCTTGAATTAAATAGAACCGCTGCGAAACACAGCGGTTCTATTTAGACAGAATGAAAACATTAATATGCCATTACATCGTACCAAGCAGGTTGTAGACCTGTAAGACTAGTAACATAGCGAGGACCACTTCTTACAGTTCTTTTGGAACTAGCTGAAGCAGTGATGTAAGGCTGATTATTAAGCTTTACTTGGCTACCCACAATATAATTATTGTTACCAGTATGCCCTGCTTCCACATAAAGATTGAATCCACTTGCTGAAGAATAATACCAAGCTTCAGCATAGCCGTTATCAGTATATTTACGTTCGAAAAAATTCATATTACCTGAGGCTGCTTGGACTTCCCTTGGTATAGCCATAGTCAAAAGTATGAGCGCTAAAATCAAGAGCGTTCCAATTGTTTTCTTCATTTTCAATTTCTCCCGTTTAATTCTTCTAAACTAACTACAACTCCTTGCTGTGTTCTCACAGTTACATTTGTCATCTCTGCTAGTGCGGTTACATTTTACAATTATCGAAGGATCAATTTCATATAAAGCATAACAGATTGAATAATATAAATCAAAAATTAGTCATATATCCAGAATTTAGCTTGCTAATCTACCCTCAGCATCGGAATCTCTATCACTCGGTCGGCAATCGCTTGAAGCGATGGATCATGCGTAGCGATTACAATCGTCTTGCCTTCTTTATTCAAATCAAGTAGCAAGTTAATAACGATGTCTCGGTTCGCCTCATCAAGGCTACCTGTAGGCTCAATCATGTAAGACCTGGGTTGGCCCAAATGATTTATCCAAATTTTCCCATTCAATCAGTTTCATTATCTTTCTCCTTTGAGACGGGCCACACTCTTCTTTTGTAAGCGTCGTATAACACCGGCATGTAACAGTAGATCAAAGAGCAAGAGAGCTCCGAACATCAAAAAAACCAATCTGAACGTCAAATTGATCTTATCTATATCATGGTAAACACCTTGATAAGAAAGTTTCATGATTTGATGAACTACTGCAGGAAAAGCAAGAGCTAGGCATGCAGTAACAGCATAAGGGATAGCAGCTCTCAGCCAGAGTCCACTATAGCGTCTGAGGAAAGGGACACCATGAAGGTAGCGCAGATGGAGGAGTTTTGCGCGATCTGTTACGTAGACCTCTGCATTATGCAAACTTATCACTATGAAGGCGACTAACAGAAAGAGTGCAGTCCACAAATAACGCTGAAGAATAGTACGATCGTATTCTCTTAATTGAATTAAAGGATTCGTTTGAAATTCCCAGATAGCAGGATCCAAACCTGCCTTGACTAATGCTGTACTAAGAATCGCTCTGTTTTCTGTAGTGTCTAAGATCCAACCTGTTGCAAATGGATTGTCGGCCCTAGAATAAATGATCAATACGGGATTTTTTAAAGTCTCTCCATCTGACAGCAAAATTCTTTGTCCTGACCGAATAGGAATATGAACAGCATGATCTTCCCAGTTATATAAAACGCCTATTTCACGCAGCTCGTTGAGGTCCGCTCCCTCTGAGACCAATACCATCGTCTGTGTAGGGATGCCCTGCAAACGGATAGGTTCCCCATCGAGACCAATTATGTCATTCACCATTGTTACTTGGTGCGTTGTAATAGCATGTGGCTGTTTTACTATATATTCTATAAACTCACCAGATGGACTACCGCGTCCTATCACCGTGTCTTTCGGAAATGCAGCAGTATGGATTTGTTCTAATTTATCTTCCTCCGCCTCAAATATGCGCTTGAGCGCAAAGTAAGTTGACTTCCTCTCTTTCTCTGTTCCAACAGGGAAGAAATCTTCGTTGGGGTGAACACTAATGTGATGTTCTCCATATAGACGCTCAGCTCGAGACTGTCCAACGTAAAGCATAAGATTAGGGAAAAGGACAAACAGTTGACTGGCCAATAGCAGGGTCAGCACTATTTTCATGACAAGACCAAAATTCAGAAAAAACTGAAGTGAATTTTGTTTCTTGCTGCTTGTGACAGGATTTATACGCTTGACGTAAAGATGAGAGATGGCCAGTGCGATCAAAAGCATGACGACAAAACCAAGCAAAAGCAATGCAGGTATACGCAAAAATTCAAGGGCCAAACGATTCCAATTTTCAACAATAATTAAAAGTGTTATAACCGATGCGCCAACAAAAACCAAAAGCATTGTAGCTACTAGACGATAGAGTAAACGCGAGCTAATGTGACGTGCGCATTGACCAAGCATCTTGCGTACCCCGATTTCTCGCGTCGCTTCAATAACCTCTAGTGAAAAAATCGCCAGCAGAATAGCAAAAATAGCAAGGATAACAAGCATAGCTATGAGATAGGGTGGACCTAACGTATCCTCCATGAAATGATACTCGAGGCTATAGAACTCCTCATAGGGTACAACATAGTTAGCCGATGTGTTTTTTAACTGTTTAGAGAAATAATTGCTAGCCGACACAGGCTGGTCAGATAAGAAGCAAACTGTCAATTCAGGCGCATACTCTCTCGCTGCTACTGGATATAATTCTTCTAGCATAGCAAGTGGCGCAACAATTTCTTGGCGCAGCAGATCGATCTCTGTCTCATCACGACGGTCTCTTACTGTTAATATCTGTCCCATATTTGACTCGGGTTTTAAAGAGAAAGCCTTATTGCCGCTAAGACTCCAGTCAATCTTCACATCAGAAAACTCGCCAGCTGGAAATAAGTCCGCTTCTTGCGAATAAACGAACTTAATCCTAGGAGCCATTCGTACGCTAATGTCACCTTCTTGCGCTGGTGCAAACACATCTAAAATTAAATCTGCATCCAATTGATCCGCGAGTAATATTAGTTCTTGTGCCAAGTCGCTAGGTGTCTCTTCAGAATGATAATCCAATACTGCGACCACAGTGGTTTTTGGTGAAAAAGATTTTGCTTTTCTTTCGGGACCAATATAATCTCGATCACTTTCGAAGAAAGCTAGAGCATATGTGCAGGACAGAACTGCAAACAAAGCTACAAAAAAAAGTAGAGCCAATCTACGTTTCATAGAAAATTCCTCAGATTAAATAGAACCGCTGTGAAACACAGCGGTTCTATTTAGACAGAATGAAAACATTAATATGCCATTACATCGTACCAAGCAGGTTGTAGGCCTGATAGACTAGTAACAAGGTATGGTCCTTTTTGCACCCTGTTCTTGAAACTAGCTGTAGCACCAATATAAGGCTGATTGTTACGCTTTATCTGGCTACCCACAACATAGTTATTGTCTCCTGTGTGTCCTGCTTCTACATAAAGGTTAAATTTTCCAGGTGATGGTCTAGCGTACCAAGCTTGGGCAAATCCATTATTGGTTTTCTTGTATTCAAAAAAAACCATTTCTCCCGAGGCTGCTTGGACTTCCCTTGGTATAACCATAGTCAAAAGCATGAGCGCTAAAATTAAGAGCGTTCCAATTGTTTTCTTCATTTTCAATTCCTCCGTTTAATTCTTCTAAACTAACTACAACTCCTTACTGTGTTCTCACAGTTGCATTTGTTATCTTGCTAGTGCGGTTTCATATTATACTCAATGAAGAAATCAATTCCATATAAAGCATAACAGATTAAATAATAATAATCAAAAGTTAGTTGTGTTTCCAAAAAGCAGCAAGTTTATAATGATGTTTCGGTTCGTCTAATCAAGACTACCAGTAGGCTCAGTCACGTAAGACCTCAGTTGGCCCAAATGACTTATCTAGGTTCTTCCATTCAATCAATTTCATTATCTTTCTCCTTTGAGGCGAGTTACGCTCTTCTTTTGCAAGCGTCGTATGACGCCGGCGTGTAGTAGTAAATCAAAGAGCAACAGACCACCGAACATCAAAAACACTAATCTGAACGTTAGATCCAGCTTTTGCGCATCATGATAAACACCTTGATAGGAAAATTTCATTATCCTATGAATTAACGAAGGGAAAGAAGAGGCAAGGATAGCGGCAACAGCGTAAGGGATAGCAGCTTTCAGCCAGAGTCCACTATAGCGTCTGAGGAAGGGTACTCCATGAAGGTAGCGCAGATGAAGCAGCTTAGAGCGGTCAGTGGCGTAGACTTCTGCATTATGCAAACTTATTACGACGAAGGCGGCTAATAGAAAAAGTGCTGTCCACAAATAGAGCAACAAAGTAGCGATATTGAACTGTCTTGCTTGTATTAAAGGACTTGCTTGAAATTCCCAGGTATCAGGATCAAGACCTGCCTTGTCCAATGCTGCACTAAGAATCGCTCTGTTTTCTGTAGTATCTAAGATCCAGTTAACAAAAGTATTATCAGACTCAGAATAAATAATTATCACGGGATTCTTAAGGGACTCTCCGTCAGACATCAAGACTTTTTGTCCTGCTTTAATGGGAATATGAATAGAGTTTTCTTCCCAATTCGCTAGAAAACCAATTTCACGAATCTCATTGAGATCTGCCCCTTCCGAGACGAGCACCGTCGTTTGCTCAGGGATGCCTTCAATTCGAATGAGTTCATCATTAGGTCCTCGAATATTGTTCGCAAATGTTACCTGATAAGTAGTAACGGCATGCGCCTGATCTATTATATGCTCTACAAACTCACCGGATGGACTCCCGTGCATCATGATCCCTCCTGGCTGAAATGATGCTGTATGAATTTGTTCTAACTTATTTTCTTCCATCGCCATTACCTGTTTAAGCGTAAAATAAACTGACTTCCGATCTTTCTCTGTTCCGAGAGGAAAAGCTTCATCGTTGGGTTGAACACTAAGGATAGTTTCACCATACAGGCGCTCGGCTCGAGTCTGTCCAACGTAAAGGATGAGATTGGGGAAAAGGACAAACAGTTGGCTGGCCAATAACAGAGTCAGCACTATTTTCATGACGAGTCCAAAATCCAGAAAAAACTTAAGTGAGTTCTGTTTCTTGCTGCTTGTAACCGGATTAATGCGCTTGACATAAATGTGAGAGATAGCCAACGCTATAGTAAGCATGAGAACGAAAGCAAGTAGAAGCAATGCAGGTAGACGTAAGAATCTAAGGGTCAAACGATTCCAATTTTTAATAATAATTAAAAGTGTTATGACCGATGCCCCAACAAAGACTGCCAGCATAGCAAGAACTAAGCGATAGAGTAAGCGTGAACTGATGTGGCGTGCGCTTTGGCCAAGCGTCTTACGTACTCCTATTTCACGCGTTGCTTCAACAACCTCTAGAGAAAATATTGCTAGCAACATAGTAAAAATTGCAGCAATTGCAAGTAAAGCTATAACATAAGGTGGCCCTAGTGTGTCATCAATGTCGTAATATTCGAAGCTATAGTAGTCTGCATAGCTTACAACATAGCTTACAGATGTACTCTCCATTTGTTTTGAGAAATAGTTAATTGCTTTTTCTGGCTGATCTGATAGAAAATAAACCCTCAATTCGGGAGAATACTCTCTTGTTGTTAGAGGATATAATTCTTCTAGCATAGCAAGTGGCGCTGCAATTTCCTGGCGCAGAAGATCGATATCTGTACCATCGAAGCGGTCTCTTACTGTTAATATCTGTCCCATATTTGTCTCGGGTTTTAAAGAGTAAGCCTTATTCCCGCTAAGACTCCAGTCGATCTTCACATCAGAAAACTCACCAGCTGGAAATAAGTCCGCTTCTTTTGAATAGATAAAATTAATAATAGGGGCCATGTGAACTGAAACATCGCCTTCTTGTTCAATTGCCATTACATTCAAGACAAAATCCCCATTCAACTCATCAGCAAGCATTATTAGTTCTTGGGCTAAGTCGTTAGGTGTATCTTCTGAATGATGATAATCTAATATCGTAGCAACTGTACTTTGAGGGGTAAAAGACTTCGCTTTCCTCTCAAGTGCGAAGTCAGGCCGCTCACTTTCGAAAAAAACCAGAGCATAATTGCATGACAGAACAGCAAAGAGAGCTACAAAGAAAAGTAGAACCATTCTTCGTTTCATAAAAAACTCCTTGAATTAAATAGAACCGCTGTAATAAACACAGCGGTTCTATTTCGCCAAAGTAAGAACACCTAATATGCCATTACGTCATACCAAGCAGGTTGTAGGCCTAAAAGGTTGTTTGCATGGTGAGGACCACTTGTTGTTGTTCCTTTGAAGCTTGCCGTAGCATTAATATAAGGCTGACCGTCGCGCTTAATCTGGCTACCGACAACATAGTTATTGTCTCCTGTGTGTACTGCCTTCGCATACAGATCGTATCCCCCTGACGTTTTTTTATAGCGCCAAGCTTCAGCATAGCCGTTATCAGTATATTTGCGTTCGGAAAAACTCATATTACCTGAGGCTGCTTGGACTTCCCTTGGTATAACCATAGTTAAAAGCATGAGCGCTAAAATTAAGAGCGTTCCAGTTGTTTTCTTCATTTTCAATTCCTCCGTTTAATTCTTCTAAACTAACTACAACTCCT
>DIRG01000115.1:14572-36673 GCA_002427475.1 Mageeibacillus sp. UBA5442 | reverse complement strand
TCTCCTACAGACCTCTGGAAGCTGAAAGCCCAATGGTCTGCGCATACTCGCGTTCTGACGTGTTCTCAATAAAAAGCGCCCGAATCAGGGCCTGTTCCTCACCTGATAGCAGGCTGGTGGCATTAAAAAGCTGTTTGAGCATCATCTCTTGAACCGCAGTATCCTCAGCAGATTCAATATGCTTGTCCGTCAAATGGGATAGTTGCATCGTATCCTCAGCAAGCCGCTCCAGCGATAACAGCCGTCCGGAATCACGCTCGGCTTGGTACCGCTCCCTGCGGTCGGCTTGGGAATACGCCTCGAACACCTCGGCGCTGACTCCCACATCTTCGCCGTTCACCGTGATGATGTGAATAAGCGTACCGTCCTCTTTTTCACACTTCCGATAGTTCCTTGTCCTTTGCCAATATTTCATTTGCCTTTCCTCCAAACCTCAGATTTTGGTATGAAAAATCCGAGATTGGAGGCGGGCCTCTGGCCCGTGGCATAATGGGCAAAATAAAAGCGCCTGTACGGAATGCAATCCGTAAGGCGCTGTCAGAGATTATTGCTGCAGTAATGTTTCCATATATCGATTGTTCAGGAGGTTTTATCGTCCAAAGAAACAAGCCATTATTTCGTGCGTTACAAAACACTGACTTGCTAAGAAAATAACTATGAAATTGTGTTTGGGAAAAAAAGTAGTTTATGCTGTCTTTATTTCGGCTCCAGCATGGTATAAAAGTAGTTTTTTTCTACAGGCATACTCCTTTCGCTGGAGGGCATAGCGGAAGCCGGTATCCTGATATCCATGCAGTCCGTTAAAATCCGTCATAATTCGCGAATAGAATTAGGGCCCACCCTCATACAAAGAGGGCAGACCCTACGGATTTTGGCAGCCAGGCTATCATAGCGAAAACGCCTTAGACCCTATAGCTTTGCGCCCCCGTCTTTCAGCGGGTTTGCCCTTGACTTGTTTGGTTATGTGAAGCCTTCTTGGCGTTACCGCCTGACTGGTTTGTCCCTAAATCGCCATATTTACGATCTCCTATTTATTCAAAGAGCTTCTCAAGCTTGTTTGATTATAATAAACCTGATATTCATGATGGCCTCTTTCGGCAATAGTAATATTGGTACGCCGTATCGGTTACGCTTGGAGCGCCGTCATCCCCATAGATCAGCGGGTTTCGGCTCCCGAATATCGGACAACAGATAATTTTCCCATAGGAACCATTGCCCGCTGCTCGGTTTCTCGCGCAATTTGATTTCGCGCGGGCTGCCCGCGCCGGAGGAACGCATCATCAGCTTTGCATAGCCCGCCTCTTGAAAGCTGTAACCTCCATATCTTTTTCTCCATCAGCGACGAAATGATATCCCGCTTCCTGCGCCAAATCCCGGAAGAAATCGTGCAAATCCACCGTGGCTTTTTCGCTGATTATGACATCTTGATTATCTTGAAAAGACAACCATTCACCGGAAACATACTCCACACGGAGGGAAACCCCGAACCTTTCAGGCAAACCGTTGGTGTGGTTGGATATCCCATTCTGCTTTGCAAGATCGTGCTCATCGATCATGGTTTGCAGGCTATCCAGTGCAGAAAGCGGTGTTTCAAATTCCAGATCTGCTATTATTTGAGGACGACGAATAGTTTGAATTTTACATAGGGCATCGTCATCTTTTCGCTCAAGATCAAAGATGCAGTAAGAATAGGGGGCTTGCCAAAGATACGGACGTTCAAACTCACATTTAAAGCTTGTTATTTCTTTTGAGGTGATGGTTCTTGCCGCGTCTTGGTATTTGTACTCTTTCCTGCCCCCGGGCATTTCCACTTCGTTTTTGCCATCTTTAGTTTTCTGGATAAACGGTGCAAACGCATCGTTTACAGCGCTTTTGCCCTGCGTGTTTTGTAGCCCCGCACAGGACGCAAGCAGGCTCATGATCAGAAAAATTCCAGTAAGTAGTATCATTCTATTTTTCATTTTTATCATTACGGCGTATTCCTCTCGGAAACAGACAGGAGACCCCCCTCATGATCGACAGTGATGTCCGCCAGCAGCATGCCTTGCCGCCCGCCGAGTTGCTCAATAAAATTATCCAGGCTGATGGAATACCGCTCCATTCCGACATCCGGAACATTGACCCATATGGAGCATTCCGTCCATAGGGTGGCTGTGTAAGGAACCCAATCCTCCGTTTCGTTCTCAATCGCATAGCCGTTGGGCATAGAAGCATCGTCAATCCACCGCACTTCATCAATCAAAAATTGCACTTGCCCGTCGCCTATTACCTTGCCCAGCTTCACATAAGCAAGTTTGGACAGGCTGCCCTCATTCCGGATTTCCCATACGTCTTCCAATGGATCGTACTCATAAATCCGGCCGGAGGCGCTGATTGTGTAGAGAATCTCTCGGGTAAACTTTTCATCAAGGTCTGTTCCCAGCCATACGTCGCGACAAACGCCCTCAAGCTCGGTGGTTTCCCCGGTGACCAACGGTATTAGGCCGTTCCCTGTGACCATTTCATAAGCTTTCGGCACTTTGGACAGCAGGTAATCCATCAATTCACCGTCACTCATATCCACGGCATTGAAAATTTCTTCTGCCGTATCTGCGTCTTGGCTATCAGCGCTGACAGGCAGCTGGTTTGTAGGTGCGGGCGTATATATGGGCGTAGGATTGCAAGCCGCAAGGGCGCACACGCATACGATTGCCGCAAGCGCCGCAAAAGCATATCTTACTTTATCGATCATAGTCAGATCACCCCACCAAAGCTTTTCAGATACCCATCTCACAGCTGTCTTATCCATTTCGCTGTACGTTGATTGTACTAGCGTTCCCACGCGCCATTATATCTACGCCTCCCGCGTTAAATGCAACGCTGGCGGCGCGAATGATAAAAAAACAGCTATACGGGATTCGATGCGAACCCCGTATAGCTGCCACGGTCTTAGGCCACCGCTTTCTTTTTGTTTTGGAACGCCCCAATCAAGTACAGCACCGGCAGTACCAGGCCGAGAATCAAATTCACTACGCTGAAGCTGCCGCCGCCGGCAGCGGTCAGCACATTGCCCAGCACTGACAGCACCGCCGTCAAAATTCCAAACACGATACAAACAGTGGCTCTTTCAGGCTTTGCCGCGTTCGCGACACCCAGAATACCCGCAGTCAGGCTGACCGCGGAGCCGACAAGGGATAGGACAGCCGCAAATGTCAGCAGCCCCAAACTCGCCTCGGCCCCCAGCGCCGCAGCCAACAGGCCCACGCCTAGCACGGCGATGACACCGATGATAATACCAATACCCCCGCCGATGATCATGAGGATACCCGTCACCTTAAGAAATCCATTGCTTTTCTTTTCCACCTTGTTTTACCTCCAAAAATATTTATTTATGGTTTAACGCGAAATCACTTCGCGGCTACCCATCATCGTGTACACTTGGTAAAGCCTATGCTTCCCAAATGCCTGCATGCTTCATCCCGGCATGGCACCGCCACAATATTCACAGCACCCGCTGGCATCAGGGATGGTCGAGGCCCCGCACAACGGGCAGGTCTGCGCCACCTTGGGCGCATTGGCGGCAGCTACGCTTTCGCGCACCTGCTGCCGGACTTGTGTCAGCGCCTGTTTGATTTCCTCCCCAAGCGCCTCGCATTCCCGGTAGTCCACATTTCCGCGCCCGACATCCGCCCCGCCTTGAATCCATACACGGCCTACCGGGGGTTCTACTTCAATCGCGCTTCTGTTAAGCCGGAAACGAATCTCATCGAACCACGGGCTGTTGACGTGGATGGTCATGTTAAAATCATAAGAGTAGACGCGGCGCGGCGGGCTGTAGCTGACTTCGTTGCCATCCTTATCCCTGTGTTTCAATTCTCGCTGCTGCTCGTCGACATCAACGTTACAGCCGGTCACCTGGGAGAAATCCAGAACATCCGGATTTTCTTCCTGCCAGCGGCGCGCAGAGGTGACAATGAACTTGCCTGCATCCTCATCCAGCAGCACCTTCGTCCCTATGCCCAATGTACGGGTAACGTTGAATGCGGAAACAGAAGATTTGTTTTCTTCACGGTAGGCAAGCTGCTCCTTAATTTCCGCAACGGTGCTGCGCCTGCGCTCATTAAAGAACGGCGAAAGCTTCTTTGCGCAATCCTTACACAGGTTACCGTCCTCCAGCTTCCGGTTGCCGAGTAACCCAATTTTTTCACTACAGACGTCGCAGTATTTTTTATCAAACAGTCCCATTTTGCGCCTCCTTTACTTGATATCCCCGTCGTCGAACGGGTCGCCGCACTCGGGGCAGAATTTAGGCGGGTTGGTCTTATCCGGCGGCTCCCAGTCACACTTGTCGCATTGATACTGCGGCACACCCGCGGGCTTCGGTTTGCCGCACTCGGCGCAGAATTTTCCTTTGTTCACCGCACCGCAAGAACAAACCCAGCCGTCAGCCGCCGGTTGCGGTTTTCCGCATTCAGCGCAGAATTTTCCGGTGTTGCCCATGTGTCCGCAAGCACAGGCCCAGCCCTGCGCGGCGGCGGGAGCAGGCGATTGCTGAGGCTGCGCCTGCTCCCGCTGTTGTTGCTGTCCCATCTGAAACAGGTTTTGCGCGTTCATCCCCCCCGGCGTTTCCGGCCATATTCATGCCCATAAACGCCATTGCCGGGCCAGCCCCTTGATTTGCCGCAGCCGCTTTCATCGCATCGGCCTGTGCGCCTACCAGCGTAGCCGCCGCCATTGTAGGATCGCGCATAACAGCGCTCTTTTGCAGATCTTTGATCATCTGTTCGTCTTCCTTGCTGGCGTTGACGGAGCTGATGCCGAAAGACACGATTTCAAGACCGCGCAAATCGCGCCATTTTGCGGATAATACCTCATTAAGAGCCTCGGCCAGCTCCGCCGTGTGACCGGGCAATGCAGAGTAGCGGACGCCTATTTCGGAAATCTTCGCAAAGGCGGGTTGGAGCGCTGTCAGCAGTTCGCTTTTGAGCTGCCCATCAATCACGGCGCGCACATAACTTGCTTGCACATTGCCACATACGTTTGTATAGAACTGAATCGGGTTTGTGACGCGATAACTGTACTCACCGAAGCAACGGATACTGATATCAATATCCAGCCCGATATTTCTATCTACCACACGGAACGGAACTGGATTCGCGGTTCCGTATTTGTTGCCGATCAGTTCTTTGGTGTTGAAGTAATAGACGCGCGTATCCTTGCCGGGGCTGCCGCCAAATTTGAAGCGCTCCCAAACGCTCTTCAGAGAAGAAAGCGCATTATCTTTGAAAGCACCGTCCGCAAAAAGCGAAGGCTCTCCGCCCGCGTCAAATATGTACTCGCCCGGCTCGGCGCACACATCCAGCACTTTTCCCTGCTCCACGACGAGCATGCACTGTCCGTCCGCCACTGCGATAACGGAGCCGTTTGAAATGATATTATCCTCGCCCTTTGTATTGGACGAGCGTCCGGAAACACGCTTCCAGCCTTTTATGGCCAGAACATCCTCCGGCAGCGCCTCGCAATAGAAATACTCTTTCCATTGGTCTGCCAATACGCCTCCGGCTGCGCCGAGTGCAGCCCTAATCAATCCCATATGAAAGCTCCTTTCGATTGCCTGATTCCATTGTATCTCGCTATGGCTAACGCCCCGCGAGCGCAGTCTCTACAGCCGCCGCAACGCTCTGGAAATAGGCGGTACCTGCGTCTGCCGTGTGAACCGCATTTTTGCCCAGATCTTTATCCAGCGCAAAACTAAGGCTGCCGCCTACAGTCACTGAGGTCTTGGATGCATCGGAGATTTTCTTAATGGTGATTGTTGTGCCCTTTACCGTCACGCGCTCTCCATCTATTGTCATGGAATCTATGACGTAATAACCGGCGTCTCGGGCGGCAGGGGCGTTAGACGAAGCGGGTTTGCTCGTGACAGCGCCCTCTTTTTCCAGCGTGATCTTCATCCCGGTGCCCATAAAGTCGCCGATCACCATCGCGCTGTCTTTTATCGTGGCACTGATAAAATCGGCGCCGCTTGCGCTGATGGTCAGGGTGTTCCCCTGAATCGCCCATGCGTAGGAATCCTTTTTGCTCTCTGCGCGAAATTCGCATTTGCCGCCTGCCTTCAATTCGATCTCAAAACCGCCGTCGAAAACCCCATCCGCGTCGGATTCATCACCGAACATCTCCACTTTCGTGGCTTTCCATATACCGATATTGGGATCATCGGACACGGCCGGGGTGCTTTTGCCGCAGCCCGTTAGAAGCGTTAGCACAAAGACGATAATAAGTATTGCCGCAATCCGTTTCTGATTAAGTGTCATCGGTACCACCTCCTGTTATCTTTCAAACAACTTTTTGTTTATACCCCTCAAATAAGCGATTCCAGTTTGGAAAACAAATACTTAACACTCGTATCATAGTAAAGGAAATCGTCGATTCTGTTTTCCTGCTTTGCCCGGATGGCTGCACGACAAGCTTCCGCATCGCTCTCCGAGCATAAAAGCACCTGCTTGCATCCCGGGATTTGTTTTCGGATCATATCGCAAATGGCAAGGCATTTATCAGCAGATCTCCAATTTCCGGATTCGGGAACCTCCATAATCACGATCTCGGGCATACAAGCCTCCGCCGTAATGAGAGCCGATGCATAGTTTTGAACAGCTTGGAATTCAAAGTGCACCCCGTCTTTTGCCCCTTCGATTAAAGCGTCGGAGAGTATTTTCCTATGCATAATTAGGAGGATGTTTTTCTTTTTCATAGCAATATCCAATTGCACCTTGCCGGATTTCTTTTAGTGTACACATAATGTTCCGCCCTCGCCCTACCCGTGGCGGGTAGTTTTTATAAAACAACAGAAATAACAAATTTAAAAAACGCATACCAAGGGTATGACTCCTTGGTGTGCGCACTCGATCATTCTGCGCAGTCTAATGGCATGCTTTCAATGACAAGTTGAGCTATTTCTTTGTTAGATCAAAATTTACGTAATAGGCATCGTCCGGCCGAATCAATGTTAGGGTGTTGTCTTTAACAGTGAAGGTGTAGAAGCGAGTATCATCCCAGCTTTCGGCCTTTATTTCCACCTGATCATCTTTGATGGTATAAGTCCCCGATTCGCTAGAAGAAAAGAACTCGTCTGTAAATTTCAAGCCGCCTTTACCGTCAAATTTCATCGTTACCTTCGTACCATTGTCATCCTTCCCCTCCCAAGTGCCACTCAGTGCATCCCCGCCGCCACCGCAAGCACTTAGAAACAGCATGCACATCAAAACCGTAAATATGGCCATTACAATAAGTCTGTTTTTCTTCATTGCACATATTCCTTTCAAATATTGTTTTGTGATGGTTCTGCTATACCATAGCATCTTTTGATTGCCCGCGCCCTACCCGCAGCGGGTAGTTTTTTGCCAAAATCAAAGATATCAGGCTGAGAACCCGGCCCGATGTGTAAAACTTCGTTACTTCTTAATATAGCGGATTAATCCAGCCGTTGGAGATCATATAAAAGGCCAGATCCACCGCCTTTGAAAAGCCTGTTTTGGCGAGCATGTTGGATTTGTGGTATTTCACGGTATTTTCGCTGATAAACAATTCCTCCGCGATTTCCCTGCTGGTTAGGTGCTTACACATCAGGCGCAGCACTTCCATTTCCCTTTCAGTCAAAGGGGCCTCACCCATTGGCATAGGGATGGTCTTGCTTTCAGGATAGCAGGTTTCGCCCTGCATCACGCTGCGGGCAACTTCGGTAAAGTAATCGAGGCTTCTGCTCTTAAACACAAAAGCGTGGGCGCCAGCCTCTTTGGCTCTTGGCGCATAGGTGATTTCATCAAACCCTGACATGACAATGATTTTTATATCCGGGAATTTCGTTCTTAATTCTTTTGCCGCAACAAGCCCGGAAGCGCCCCCTTCAGTGCATACATCCATCAATACCAAGTCGGGCTGCAGTTTCTCACAATATGCTTCCGTATAGGCAGCAGTCGGCAGTTTACCTACGATTGTAAAATCACCAGTCTCGGTGAGCGCATAGGTCAGTGAATCGCACATGGATTCGTGATCGTCTACAATCAATACTCTATACACCTACTTCACCCCCCGGCAAGTCGACTGTCAGAACAAAGCGCGGATGGGAAATCACGTCGAGCGCGCCTCCGTGCGGCTCCACCATTCTCCGTATGCCATCGATGCCCCCACCTTCGATAATAGGCTGAGGCGGCAGGTGCCCATTGTTGGCTATATTTAAATGATACCCTTTGGTTGAATGATTGATTTGCACAAAAATTTTTGTGGCAAACCCATGACGGACGGCATTCGTCACGCTTTCCCTGATGATGTCCGTGAACATACGCCCTTTTGTGCGATCTTTCGGCAGCTTGCCATCCAGCTTGATATCCACGCCGATGGAGCCAAACGCCTGCTGTAAAGAGGCCAATTCGTCCTCGGGCGAAGGTATGTTTTTGTCCGCCTTCAAATCGTCCAGCAAACCCTGCGAAAGGGAGCGGAGCAGATCATAATCCATAGCCTGTTCGCTGCGGGTAGCGCGCAGCAGAAGAGTCAGCCGCTGCCCTAAGATGTCGTGCGCACGCATTTTTGCTTTTTGAGTTTCCCTCTCCCAGCTAAGAAAATGAAGCCTGTCGATTGTCCGGCTCAGCTCCTCCCCCTTGATTTTTAGTTCAGCTTCCTGCTGCTGCAATCGGGCCGTAAGAGCCCACCGCTGGGTGATATCGGTTGCCGTAATCTGAATATATTTTTTCCTTTTAATCTGCAATTCAGCTTTTGTAAACATCCAGGCCGTTTCGTCCGGCAGCAGGCATACGATTTGCCCCTTAAACTCCGACATTTGGCAGCCCGGATCCACATTGCCTCCCGCCAGCAATTCATAGAAATGGTTTCCATTATGGCTAACTCTACCGGACACCACTTTCATCAGCTTTTGCATTTGTGCGTTGGAAAGCAATATAAAACCATCCTGTTCGCTAAATAAAACACCTGTATACAAAGAATCAATTGCATTTTTTATGGAGAGCGCTGAAATGCTTGTTCTTAATTCCCTGTACCGCAGGTTGCAAATATGAATGCTTCGCACCAGCCAGAAAAGAATCGCGGTCAAATAGAGATAGGGAAAAACGTTTCCGAAAGCAACCTCCATCATCGGAAGCGTCAAGCTGGAAGCCACGATAATAAGCAAAACTTGTGGTTTTTTAGTTATCACTAAAACAACAATTGACATCAATGAAACCGCGATAAAACAAAAAATATGAAAAGCGTCAACCTTTGTAGGGGCGATCATACTGCTGTTATAATTCTGCATGACCTGCCCATGCAGCCGAGAACAGACCAATATCTGGAACAATACGAAAAATTCCAGTACACCTTCCAGGGATTGGCCGCGATGTTTATGATGCCGTTGGGAGCTCATAACCATTGCCAATGCCTGGCACAACACGGCGAGCGCAGTAGCAAAGGTAACAGATAAAAGCACGGCTTCCGGCCAGGCATAAAATTTAGTCATAAACTGCACCCCCTTTTGGGAAAACCAAACTAATGCCAATAGCACCATCCAGATCTTTCACGGAAAAGATGCCGCCGGCCGATGTAATCGCCGCATCCAGATTGCCTTCCATTTTAAAGGATCGCGCGTCCTCGCTTGGAAGCAGCCGCATCGTAACGCCTTCTTTTTCAGGCCCCAAATGCACCAGCATAGTTGGACATTCCCGCTCTGCCGCCCAGTCGGCAACTGCGTAGAAAAAGTCATAAAACAATGTTGCCTGCCGTATGGATATCAGGTTTTTAATTTCGCTTGTAACAAGTATTTGAACGCCCGAATAATCGGCCATCCCGGCCAATTCATCGATATAAACTGTCAATTCATCGACCGGCAAAGCCTTCGTTTCCTGTTCTCGAAAAAATAGATTGCAGCGTCGCTTCACATAACAGAGCAAAAGCACAATACGGGTGGTTTTCTTAGGTTGGTTGTTCGCGTTATCCAGTTGCTCTATCATGGCGGATAACCGGGCAGTATGCTGCACAATTTCATTTTCCAACTGCGTCATCAACTGTATTTTGGCTGTTTCTTCATAATGCACCCGTCTGACCTTCTCCTCTTCATTAAGAATGGCGTTGGCTGTCGTAAGCTTTTGCACGGATTCCGCAATTTCCATATGCAGACGGTTCAGGTTGCTAATATCCTCTTGCCATAGCGCGTAGCCTCCTATAATGCCGATGGCAAAAAGCACGGTGTTTTCATCCTGCTCAATTGGCAGCGGATCAGATGCCAAGGCACATCGAAGCAACTTGGGGTCAATTTGCGTGGCTGTGGCAGAAGATAATGAAGCTGTGCCTGCGTTGTCAACGATCTGCATATTGAGCGATGAATGGGTAAAAAGACGGGCATATTTGGTATTCACCGGTACCATGCCGGTACGCATACATACCTCTATAAATAATAAAGTGAACAACCCGGTGATCATCGTATAATCGCTTTCCCACGCAATGGGAATCCGCGTGATATAGCCAAAACTGTAAAGAAACAAAAGACTGCAAAAAATCAAAGTAAACACAAAACCTCTTTTACGTGGCGTTTTTCGAGTTTTTATCACAAGCATCACAATTCCCGCAATCAATTGTATAACCCAAGCTGCTGTGACAAAATAAAACGCTATACCATATCCATATTCAGATGCCCAATTCGGCATAGTTAAATCAATCTGGAATACCCAATTGTGCAGGTCGTTTGTAAAAACAAGGGCAATAAGCAGTCCATTGACCACGGCCATCGCACGCAGCCACTTCGTTGATTTCAACTGGGCGCTAGGCCTATCAATGACCCAAGCGAGCCACAACAATACCACCGGCAGCGTCAATTGGAAAATATAATAACCAAACCAGAGATAGCGGTTGAATGTCGTAGTGGCTATCGTTTGGTATTTGATAAGGCGTACGGTGATCCAGCATAATAGTATGGCCCCCGTGAGCAGCACTGCACGGCGTACGCCTTTTTGCATGGCCCTACGAATGACAGAAGCCGTCCATATGACCACGAGGATCATATAAACCAGTGCAAAAAGCTGATGCTCCCGGCCATCTGCGGAAGTATACAGGTGAATATGTTGAACATTCCTTCGAAAAACGCGAGGGACATCCTGAAAAACGCTGTTTAGGCGATCGTAATCCGTGACGGAATCCGCATTCTCATAAGCTGCCGCCGGATAAAAGGTATCGTCACAGCGTCCGTCAAGAAGGCGAAAACCGCCTGATAGCAGCAACGACTCCACATCACCTGTAAAGAAAAGTTTTGTGTTCGACAACAGGCCCTTTTGGTAAGTCAGCGTACCTTCACTGGGTACGACCATCTCCATGTTCCGTCCGCTTTTTATGAGCGCCGCTACCTGATAATCGTAGCAAATCATTATGGGGGTGTCAAACGCCTCCAATACCAGGTGCTTTTTGGCATGCAACGTTTCCAGCAAATTAGCAGCCTTTTTTAGCGTGAAGTTTTCGCCTTCCAATCCGTAGGCGATGGCCCCCATCAGCAAATGTTTATCTGGGTAATGATCAGAATATCCAATTGCCTCACCCACAGCCATCAGATCGTTCCAGCTATTGATCCGGGCATTCGTCCTATCGCGATCAACCGCGATGACTACTGTGGCCAGATAGTGCGGATACCAATAAGCGGCTGCGCCATTCTCCAACGCGGGCACGGCTTGCACATCAAAAGCTTCCACTTCGTTGCCAGCGCCCAGAAAAGAGAACGCTGTGCGGCTGCCCTGTTCAGATGTAACTTTATAGGATGGCAGTATTTTTGATACGATTTCAGAATAGGATGGGTTCTCGTCTTTATTACATATGATGGCGCTTTGAGAACTGTTACGGGCGCACCCGCCAAGAGAAAGGAAAATCAGGCACAGCATCGCCCATGCCGCAATTCGACAAATGCAATTACCGGCTCCTTTTTTCAAGCAAATGCACCCCCTCCATATATACTTGATTTTATTATAGTAAAACACAAAATCATCGGCGGCGCTGGTTTTTACAGTGCCTATCGCCATTTTACATCCCTTCTTATCGTCCTGTGACACAAGAAGAAACAACCGACAACCAGGTACCGTTTGATGCAGCTTTTTACAGATGGACAATGCTGTTTCGGTTTCTTTCGACGTCACATCCATGCCATCGACGACGGCAATATCAATTCTTAGGACCCCCGCATCCAATGTTGCCTGATGGTAAGTAACAAAAAGGGCTCCAGCCTTAAATCAGGGTTATTTTCCACTGCCGCCACCAGATTTTGAGCAAGTCCTTTATTTGTTGTAATGAGACCAGATTTCTCCATAGAAAATCCTTTCAATCTCTAAACTCTGCTTTAGAAAGAAATGTAATCCCTTTTTGATGCTATTGTACCGAACTTGTAGATTAAGCGCACTACCCGCTTTGCTGTTTTGGCAGCGGTTTTGGTTGTTTTCCGGGCGGTCTTGATCGACTTGCCCGTAGCCTTTATCGTTTTCTCTGTGTCCTTTAGCGATTTTATTGTTGTTTTGACAGTTCCCTTCGTGGGTTTGCCCGTATCCGCAGCAGGCCGGGCGGCATCCGCGTTCCGCAACGTCCGGCGCTCCCGCGCCATCCGCTGCACACGCCGTTTGCCCTGCTCCACACTCTGGCGCTTGGAACGCCGTTCGGGAGCGTGAGCGTCCGGGCTGGTATCACTATGGACACCGCCGCCTGAAGCGTTACTGTTAGCATCATCGCCATAGGCGTTCGCTGCATCACGGCTTGCTTCCCGTGTCTTGATCCGTTTGAAAATATGATCCTTTGCCTTGCGAGTGGCATTCGCGGCGGCTTGACCCGTCTTATCCGCGGCGGTATCCATGCCTTCCTGTACTTTAGATGTGGCATAGTTCTCCGGCGTATCGCTATCGGCGGCAGGCTCCCGCTCCTGGCCGGACATTTTTTCTTTGACATCACTCATTCCGCGCCAAATCAGTTCCTCGGGCAAACGGGCGGTTTTATCCATTTCCCTGGGTACACGGGATACAGGCTTGGTCTTGATATCTCTGTTCATAAGAAACGCTCACTTCCTCTCCAACGAGAAACAGTCCCTAAAAGGGAGAAGGAGCGACAAAATGCCGCTCCTTCTGTTCTTCTGATATTTAGGCTTGCCATATTTCCATCTCGGATGGTTTGGTGGTCATAAGCCTGTACGTTGCGTTATGAGGATACCTGTCCTGCACAGGCACGATAGCTCCGGCGCATTTTAAGAGCCCCGAGCCGGATTCGGCGTTGGTAACATAGGATAGCTGGTCTCCGAAATGCCCAGCAGCTTGGCAATCTCCAGCCTGTCATTGGCCGCCTGATTCAGCATTAGCACAAATTCGGAGTTGCTGAGCATGGTGCGGGCCGTATGACTTTGCAGCAAATCTTCCAGATTTTGCGTGATACCGGTACAGGCGGCGTTATATTTCCGCACACGTTTCCATAAGGTAAACAGAAAATTCGTTGAATACTCCTGAGAAAACAGCAGGTATATTTCATCAATAAATATCCATGTGGCGCGGCCGCGCTCGCGGTTGCGGATGACGCGATTGAATATGCTGTCCAGCACCACCAGCATGCCCACGGGCAAAAGCTGGCGTCCCAGGTCACGAATGTCGTAGGATATAATCCGGCTGTTGGTATCGACATTGGTTTGCTGTGCAAAGGTATTCAGAGACCCATTTGTAAATAGTTCAATGGCCAGCGCCACATCTATTGCTTTCGGCTCCGGCTGTTTTAGAAGCTCGGCATGGAACTCCTTGAGTGTGGGCGGTTCGCCCTTGTAGCCCTTCTTCATATACGGGCGGTAGGCGTTCACCGCGCACCGGTCAATCACGCTCTTTTCCTTGGCGCCCAGTTTACCCGCTCCCATAAGCTGTTCACACAGCGATAGGATAAATTCGGACTTCAGCACAACGGGATTACCGCCGTCACCGTATCCGGCCTCCATATCGAGTGCGTTGATGTGGTTATGGCTGGTGGCGGATATCTTGACCACTTCGCCGCCCAGGGCACTGACCAGCGGCGGAAATTCGGACTCAGGATCGATGATCAAAATATCATGATCAGTGGACAGCGCAAGAGAGAGTATCTCCCTCTTGGCCGCGAAGCTCTTGCCCGAGCCGCTCACGCCGAGTATAAAGCCGTTGGCATTGAGAAGTTCCTTGCGGTTGGCCACAATCAAGTTTTTACTGATGGCATTCACGCCGTAGTACACACCGCCGGAATCCTGTATCTCCTGCGCCTTAAAGGGCATCAGCACCGACAACGCTTCGGTGGTCAGCGTGCGAAGCGTATCGATCTTGCGAAGGCCGTAAGGTAACACTGTATTGAGACCGTCGGCCTGCTGCCAGTTGAGCGTACCCAACTGGCACAGGTGCTTTCTGGCTGTGGATTGGAGCGTTTCGGTGTCGGCATCCAGTTCCTCAAGGCTGTCCGCAACGTGAACCAGCGTCATCACCGCGAACAGCAGCCGCTGATCCCTTGAAGTGAGATCGTCCAGCATCTCGCGGGTTTCCTTGCGCTGCTGCTCAATATCATAGGGCAAACCGCCGAATAGTTGTTGTTGGCGTTCTGCTTCCGCTGCCAGTTGGCGGCATTGGTTTCCACGCCCAACAGCTTGTTTTGCATTTCCCGCAAGACGCCTCTTTTAATGAGATAGGCGAACACGCGGCGGCAGTCCGTATGGGCTTCGGGCAGAACGAATGCGACAGGCGGCTTGTTCTTGGGAGCAGGTACGGAATGGGACTTTGCCTGAACAGGATGATCACGGCGCTGACCGGCTAAGTCCAGTAGATATCGAACTACTTCTTTGAAATCCATGCCATGGTGCTTTCCAAGAAAGGTGATAGCATCGCCCCAAGCCTGTTCGTAGTTATCGTAGTAGCTAATGCGGCGCTTAATCATGATATGCGGCATCTCGGCAAGGGTATGGTAGCTGCCTTTGGGATGGACTTGGTAGCCGAGAGAAGCAAGAAGGTCGGGGAGGTCTTTTTGTCGGGCGATGTCCATTTCATCGTCCGTAAAGGGTGGTTCGTATTCGCTCATGGCGTCACCCCAATCTTTGAGAAATGCAAAAAGCCGCCATCGGGTTCATAGCGAAATCCGATAGCGGCTTATGTGGTTTATTTTATTAGGTGCAAATGCCCGGAAATGCCCCTGGCATAAGGGTTTTCGGGGAATGGGCAAAGCACCCGAAAAGCGGTTTTGACATCTACGGTTTAAGAAAAGTAGAAAAGCAGCCTTTTAGATGCCAAAAAGCCCGCAACCACGGGCTTTTCAGGCTTTGACATCTAAATAGTCAAAGCATTATGGTGGAGACGAGGGGATTCGAACCCCTGTCCGAAATCGCTTCCATTGGAAACTCTCCGGGTGCAGCCTATGCTTTAATTTCGCAAGCCCGCTGAGCATAGACGATCATAACAGGTCCTGCTAGCTCTAAATACGCATTTGACGCTCGAGCAGACGCCAAATGGGAGCTTCGTTTAACCGCCTACAAAGAAAGGTCTGTCTAATGACGTTCTTCTACAGGCGACAGAGTTCTGTAGAGAACGGCAGTTGCTTATGCAGCTGCTAATGCCGGTTGTTTATTGGCAATTAAAAGTTTTTCCCGTTTTTTAAAGAGGCCAACGAGAATCCTCTACCCGCTTTCCCAACTTCGACAACCCCGTCGAAACCGGTGCGTCCCCATATACTGTTTTCAAAATTCTATTACGAACTCTTGTTTGCTATTATAGCACGTCATGCGAGCTATTTCCAGACACTACCGTTACATCTCGATCTAGCTCTTTTATGAGAAATTTTCATTGAGAAAATCAAGCAAAGTGCTACTGAATTCTACATCCTTAGCAGGTTCAAAAAGATAATCATCATAACATAAGAAGTGCCAATCTCCCTGACGAACAAAAGAGCTAACATTGACATCACTTTGCTTTGCCTCTGCGAGGAGTTTCTCATACTGTGAGTAAGGTACCTGACTATCCTCAGTAGAGTGCATCAGCAGAACAGGTCTATCTCCTATTTTGCTGATGGCTTTGAAAGGTGAATATTTAAGCGCAGAGAAACCAAAGTGAACTCCAAGATATCCCTGTATAAAGGGCACATCCAGGTAGCCAATCGGTCGCGGCACTCCGGCTTCGCCCATATAATGTACAAACAAGTCAGTCCAAGAGGAGAAAGCAGAGAGAGAAATTACTGCATCAATTTCTTCCAACTCACCTGCTGCAATAATTACTGTGCCCGCACCCATAGAAGTGCCTAATGCGACAATAGGCAGATCGTTGCTTTTAGCATCCTGCTCGAGAAAATCAACGCCGGCCTTCACATCTAGCCACTCGGTCATACCTAAGCCAATCTCATCTCCCTCACTCTCGCTTCGAGCACGCATTTCGATTAAGAGTGAATCCCAACCGTTGTCAGCTAAGAGCTTGGCATAGCCGAAGAAGGCAGTTACCGAAGGGTTTTGTATCCCGGACAAAATAATTACCGTGCCTTGGGGCTCTTCTGCCACGGTGCGCCAAGCTGCAAGTTTCAGCTCATCGTCACTTGTCAAAGTAATACGCTCAGCTTCAACTGCAAAATCAGCTGCCTGATACTGTTCTTGTTCATAGCGTTGGCCCAAGAACATCGGCATGACTAATAGAGGAATTGCGATCAAAGTAACGAGAAGTAAAATGAGTAGCCCCACTAAAACAATTTTCAGAATCTTTCTTCTCTTCTTTTTCTGCGGAACTGTTTCTAGCGTGTTGCTTTCAGTCATCAGTAAACCTCTCGTCTAATTCAGTGCAATGAAATGCAGTGAAACTATTAATAGTCCTGTTTCATACGCTTTTCGACGTCGCGAGCCACTTCGCGATCACGTATGGTCTGACGTTTATCATAGAGCTTCTTGCCGCGAGCAATTGCTATTTCCAGCTTTACTTTGCCCCGGACAAAATAGGCTTTCGTCGGCACTAAGGTCATACCCTTTTGCTGAACAGCTGCTTCCAATTTGCGAATCTGTGACTTGTGTGCGAGCAGTTTCCTGTCGCGCACAGGATCATGATTAAACTGGTGAGCTTGCTCATAGGGAGCAATATGTGCTCCGACCAAAAAGAGCTCTCCATTCCTCACTACAACGTAGGACTCACTAAGACTGAGACTACCCTGACGGATAGACTTAACTTCTGTCCCCTTCAGAGCAATTCCTGTTTCCAGGGTCTCCAAAATATCGTATTCATAACGTGCTCTGCGATTATTAGTAATTAATTTGTTTTGCTTATTTTTCATTCTTCTCATCTCGAATCAGGTTTTGGATTATAGCAGCAACTTAAGCTTGAGTAAAGCGTTCTAAGTCCAAGACGGAGCTGGCATCCTGCTCAGCTCCAGCTCGTCTACCACTCTGCCAAGCGTAAAATCCTGCCGATGCAACCATAGCTGCGTTGTCCGTGCATAAAGACATCTCAGGCACTACCAACTTCAGACTCTTCTCAGCACTCAGTTCTTGAGCTTTCTCTCTTAATCTCGAATTGGCAGATACGCCTCCTGCGATGGCTATAGTCGTATAAGGATTTGTTTCCAACGCTTCTTCTAGACGACCTAAGAGGGTCGTCACCACTGCTTCTTGGAAGGTTGCTGCGAAATCTTCTAGCGAACACAAATCCGTCCAGGCCAATCCTTTCTTATCAGCTTCTCGCTTGAAGCGATCGAACTGCTGAATAGCGGCTGTTTTTAATCCGCTGAAAGAAAAGTCCAGAGAGCCTTCAACGCGAGGATGTGGCAACGAAAACGCGTGCCTGTCTCCGCTCTGAGCTGCCTTGTCTATCAGCGGTCCGCCCGGGTAGCCCAAACCGAGGACACGTGCCAATTTGTCAAATGCCTCTCCGGGAGCGTCGTCGCGCGTTTTCGCAATGATTCTGAACTTCGTGTAGTCATCAACGGCAAGTAAATGTGAATGACCCCCGGAGACCACTAGGCACAGAAAAGGTGGTTCTACTTCCCTATCCGATAGGTAGACTGATGCGATATGCCCCTCAATATGGTGAACCGGGATCAAAGGTTTACTGATAGCAGCCGCATAAGATTTGGCAAAGGACACACCAACCAGCAAAGCCCCAACAAGTCCAGGCCCTACTGTTACTGCAATAGCCTTTAGTTCAGCGGCAGTGATGCCCGCATCCTTAAGAGCCTGATCAACCACAGGCACTATTGTTTTGAGATGTTCGCGTGAAGCAATTTCAGGCACGACACCGCCATAAAGCTTGTGCACGTCAATCTGCGAGGCGATCTTACTGCTTATAAGCATGCGACCGGAATCAACTACTGAAGCAGCCGTTTCATCACAAGAAGTTTCTATTCCTAAAATGTAGTTTTTTTCTTTATCCATGAGCATTAGTTTAGCAGATTCTGTATCGTTGGCAGCATCAATCTGCTACACTAATGCACAGCAAGGAATTACTTATGGCAGAGATCTACATTTCAGATAATAAACGAGATAAAAAGAACAAAATGCGCAGATTTTGGATAATTCTGATCGCACTGGCCTGCGTTGTTGCTTTTTCTATTGCAGCAATTGTGATTTCGTCTTTTGTGAAAGCCAGTAGCATTATGGAGAAAGAAGGAAGCGAACTCTCCCCTTTCGCAGCCAACCTCTTGCCGGATTATTCTAATGTCTCTTTCCAGACTTTAGATGGACAATTGACGCTGCGCGGCTGGTGGCTTAGATCTCAAACAGAAGAAACGCGAGCAACTGTACTGCTTGTACATAGCCAAGAAATGAATCGTCTCCCCTTCGGCCTTGACAGTGTGAAACTCTTTGATCAGCTGACAGAAGCAGGTTGCAATGTGCTGACCTTCGATCTGCGCAGCAATGCCGAGTCTGACGGTAGCATGTCTTCTTTTGGCTATATGGAAGCGGATGATGTCCTAGCCGCTCTGGCATATGTGGAATCTCTTGCCCCCGAGCACCCTATCATCCTTTATGGCATTGGCAGCGGCACTACAGCTGCTTTTAGAGCGATGTCATATCTGGACGAGGTTTATGCCGATGAAAATAAAAAGGCTGATGCCATCGATCTAGGACTGCCCCATCCCTTGCGGATATCCGGCTTGATTCTCGATACCCCTGCCAGGTCCAGCGACGACTTTATCGCCGCGGAAATGGCTCTTGAAGACAGTCTCGGACGCTATTTCTTCCCCCGTACTGTACCCCTGGCAATTAGGCTTTCGGCGGGTAATAAAGAAAAACAGGACTATCTGCAGTACTTATCTCAACTGACAATTCCGGTTTTATTGCTGGGACACGAACACGATAGCCTTTTAGCCGAAAGTGCCTACCTGCCTCTGTGGGTAGAACGTGAACGCATTCATCCGACTTTGACGCAAAGTTTCAAAGCGAAAGGCTCCGGCCACATCACAGCTTTTGCGAGCGACAGCAATAATTACAGCAAGGCTGTACAAGATTTCATCAACGACTGGTATTAATTAGAAACTGCCGCTGGAACCGAAACCGCCGCCGCGGTTCTCTCCTATTTCAGCGACGCTATCCACCTTCATAAACTCAGGATGCAAAACTTCAAGAAAGACCATCTGAGCTATACGCTCGCCGGCTTCAATGTAGATACTGCCAAGAGGGTGGCCGTTTTGATCCAGATACAAAGTATGGTCCGACACACCAAAAGGAAGGTATTCGCCTGTTTTTTTCCGAAAGTAATCACTGAATTGTATGGGAGTACATTCCTGATGTAATTTCTTAGCAAGTTTGGGTTCTCTTAAGAGGATGGAACCATCAAAGAAAAGCGGATTTGTGTTCTCGGCGATGATGCAAACTTCATCGCGAAAATCAGAATCTATAGTGCCCGGTGTATTTGGTATGCGCAAAGAAGTACGCAAAGAAAGACCGCTACGTGGTCGCACCTGAGCCTCGACTCCGTCGGGCAGTGCAAGGCGAATGCCACTTGGTACGAGAACAGTTTCGCCAGGTTCAATCACCAAAGAGAGGCGGGATCTTAAATCGAAACCTGCGGAACCGGAAGAAGCTGCATCAGGTATCAGGTCCTCAGTGCCTTCAATGTAAACGGTGATTTTTTCTTTCATCCTCTTCCCTCTCCTGTGGTATTAGTTTGCTTCTTTTGTCTCGTCTTCTTGCTCGTGTATTATCTCAACAGATTCATCACTGAGATCCGTAACATCATCGATTGTTGTCTGTAATTCTTCTAGGGGCTTGTTTCGCTTTCTGCGGCTTCTACCTTTGCCTGTTCGGCCGTCTTCCGCAAAATCAGTATCAATTGTTGAAGCCAGTTCGGCGAGCTTTGATTCATAGACATCACAAAGGTTGCGATAATATAATAAATCCTTCTTCATCGACCAGAACTGCTCACGCAAGCGCGACAATTCTGCCTTGAGTTCATCTTTAGCTTCTAGCGCAGTATCACGTTCAGCGTAAGCAAGCCTCGTTCTTTCATAAGCGTCCTGCATCATACTGACCGCATTGACTAAAGCTAGTACGGAAGCTGAAGTTTCATTTAATCCGGGGGACTGTTTGCTGACCTGTTCGATCATGGCATCGGCAGTCGCAGCAATATCCCTCATTTGCTCGACATCATCGTCGGCAGATAAAGAATATGTCATTTTCCCGATACGGACTTTAATACGCTTACGTGGTGACTTCACTTACATGCACCTCCTGTGACAAACACTTGATCTTATGTTTTCTCAATTTGCATTAACGAGTCTTGAATACAGTCTAACAAATTGCTTGGCTGTTAACGATTCTGCCCGGACATTTGCTGCTAATTTCTCTTCGTTGAGGAATTCACTTAAACTAAGTGAATTCTGCTGCTCTCCTTGTATTTTAGTATACATGAGAGCGTTTGCCAGTGTTTTACGCCTATTTCCGAGCACATCCTTAGTAAATTCCTGGAAATCACAAGAAGCAGCTGCATCTGTATATTCAGACTCAGGTTTGGAGATCAGTGCATACAGACTAGAGGTCGTGTGAGGAGCAGGCTCAAAGCTCTGCGCGGGCACAGTCATGACCTCTTCCCACTTGCCCCAAAGGGAAGTAATGATTGATAAAGGGCCATACGGCTTCGTTGCAGGCTGAGCCAAAACTCTCTTAAGTGCCGCCTTTTCAAGCATGAACAGCATTTGCTCTGCTTGGGGAAAGCTGCAAACCATCTTTAGAATCAAATCAGTTGTGATGTAATAGGGCAAATTACTAAAAACCAAGAGCCGCTCATACTCTGCGAACTGCTCACTATAGCTCTCAAAATCAATTTCCAGTGCATCTTCGTACAAGAACTGAGCGTTGAGATCCAAATCAGAAAATATTTCTGCATGCATCGAAGCGAAGCGCTGATCTATTTCGCAACCTAAATAGAAGCCCGCTTTCTCTGCCAGTTCTCTACTTAACAGCCCCGGACCCATGCCGATCTCGACCAGTGCGTCTTTCTTGTCGGGGTTCAATTGCTCAATTATGCGATCGAAGACAGCTCTATCTACTAGAAAGTTTTGCCCAAGAGAGCGACGCGGAGAAAAAGATTGCTGTCGTAACAACGACAGCAATTCACTCTTAATATTACTATTAGCTTTCGCTTTTTCTTTCATCCCGAATTGGATTCCATGCTATTTCTAACTACTATGCTTGGAGAAGAATCGGCAACCGCCGTACTCGATTATGAATTTCTGTGATTCATGCCAAGGTGAATAGGTGCGACTAGAGGCATAAAAATAATAGATCGAATGCTGGACAGCACTTCCACCTTCGTCAAAGACATAGGCAACTGCTCTCTTAGTAGCATTAGATATGTTAGGGCGAACCTTCGCACTGTAACCCCATCGTTGGGCAATGCGAGTCGTATTATAGATCCCGTCGTGAATCATGCTGTCGCGAATAGCTTGAGCAACCAAGACAGCACCTTTATAATCGCCGCCAAACTCACCCATAACGAGACCTTCCAGAACCTCACGATCTTCAACCTCTACCACTCTTCCTTGATAATTAGGATTAGGATTTGAGATTGAGAACAAGAAATCAGGAGAAGTGCCGGGGCCATGTGTTGGCGCCGGTGTTGATGTAATTGGGGCTGTTGTTGTAACTGGAGCCGTAGTCGTGGAAGC
>DIRG01000115.1:13606-14391 GCA_002427475.1 Mageeibacillus sp. UBA5442 | reverse complement strand
GTGGAAGCTGTTGTTGTGGAAGCTGTAGTGGTATTCGCTTTTGTCGTTTGAACTGGCTTGCTTACTTCTGTTGTAGCAACAGTGCTTGTACTCTTACTACTTTCCAAAACGGGAGGTTTGATTGCTTGCAGATATTCTCTAGCTAAAAACCCTCGCTCTCCCCCACTTAGTTTAACTTCCGCCCATTCTGCTACAACCCCGATAACGTGCACAGAATTGCCGTAAGTAATTACCTGTTTAATCTCCGAAGTAGTAGAAGCTTCACTACGTAAATTAACACCTCCGACAGATGAAACAAATAATGTCAAATCGACATCATGAGAGCCTGAAGGCGGATTGAGGAATATTTCATAGTCGCTAAGTTGCAGGCTATTTGTAACTTGACCCTCCGTTTGGGCTTGGCTGTCATTAACAGGCTCAGCTGTAGCATCCTCTATCTCAACGGATTCAGGCAACGGTTCTACTGTGGGTGGTGGATATAAATCAATAAGATCCGCTTGATCGCGACCTAAATGGTCTACTTCAAGCAAGGCCTCTTCAGGCTCATTGGCAACTTCGAGTTCAGACTTTCTCTCGCCTGTCGCTGTTTCGTCAAGGGCCACAAAAATGACAGAAGATTCATTCTCCTTATCAGCCATGGATCTGACGACCAGGATTGTCGCTAAACTTAACACAAGGAGTGCAGCTACAAGCAACAAAACTCGATCTAGTATTTTTCTTGCTTTCATGCAAAGCCTCTTTCTTAATCCTAGATCTGCTGTGGCTTATTGTAACCAATATTATGT
>DIRG01000115.1:0-13420 GCA_002427475.1 Mageeibacillus sp. UBA5442 | reverse complement strand
CTGTTATGATGTTAGAAAGCAAGAAAGAGTCTGTAAATAGAAGCTTATGAGGTTTTTAGCATGAACAATTATGATGATAGAAGTGATTTTTCTAATAATGATATAGATACTAATAAAGAAAAAAAGAAGGGTATCGACCTTATCTCCCTACTTTTACTTCTATTGGGAGTTACCTTGCTCGCCTTCGGCATCTACTTTTTGGTAGAACCAAAAATCCAACACAAGAAACAAGATGCCGCAGCTCAAGAGCTTTTGGATCTAGTAGAAGAAGATTCTCTCACACCTACCATTACTTTCCGCGCCGATCAGTTAATCGTAAACGGTGAAGAAGGCCAAGAAGAAACGTTTTTCACAATAGGACCGGATGGCGTTGAAAGCGGCACGTCGGGTAACGGAGCAGAGAATGGAAGCAATGAAGCTCCTATGGTTACCGTCTATGGTATGGGTTCCTTAAGAATCCCAAGTATAAATCTAGTAATGCCGCTTGCTAACAACACCGATACCTATTCGCTGCGTGTAGCAATCGGTCACTTCCCCAGCTCTGCCTTGCCTCACGAGATCGGAACCGGAGTATATTTTGGACACCGCATGACATCGGACGGTCGTTATTTTAATCGCTTAAACCAGGTCGGCGTCGGCTCTCAAGTACTCATTGATTATCAAGGAACAAGATATACCTACACGGTAGACAAGCACACCATCATTCCGGTAGCCGATTTAGCAAGCGTGGTATTTCGTGAAAACACAAGCGAACAGAGAATACTGTTGGTAACCTGTCATCCCCTCAATTCCCCTATAGGTCAATCACCTGAACGTATTTTAGTTGAAGCTTACCTTACAGACGTCAGCGGCCAATAAGGAAGATCCTCATCAGCCGCTGACCTAATTAATTTTGCTAGAAAGATTATTGATAAAGCTCGTCCAAAGATATTTGGCTGAGCAGTTCTCTGAGAATAATTGCTTCTTCTTGGGTCAGGGTTATGCCCTTGCCCATTTTTTTGTGATCGGGAGCCCAATCACGAAGATCCAATTTCGGTGCAGCTTCATTCCAGCTGACAAAGTTTAATTCTCTGTTCCAACCGGATTTACTCGTTGAAAGAACTGCAATCTCTTTTTTAATTTCAAATTTAAAATCTGCCATTATTAATCCCTTTTCTATTTTTAGTTAAATTTTATTTTCTGTGATATGCCAGATATCTCTTGCATAATCACTGATCGTACGGTCTGAACTGAAATGTCCACTGCGACAAATATTCCGCCAGCACATCTGTGCCCACTCAATTGAGTTACGGTAGTTATCGTGTGCCAGCTTGCGAGCATCTCTGTAGGCCTCAAAGTCTCCTAGAACATAATAAGGATCTGCCATCTCAGAGCTGGTGCCGCGAAGTAGGCTGTCATGGATAGCCTTGAACATGCCTGTGTTTCCATCGGTAATGGTGCCATCTACTAGGATGTCGACGGCACGCTTTAGACCGGGGATGTTCTCGTATTGCCATTGCACATTGTAATAAGCCTTAGTGTCGGGGAAATCCTTCAGCTTCGGTCCGAACATGAAGCTGTTCTCCTCACCTACTTCGGACAGGATTTCCAAATTTGCCCCATCATAAGTTCCCAAAGTGAGGGCACCGTTCATCATGAATTTCATATTGCCGGTACCGGAAGCTTCCATTCCGACTGTAGAAATCTGCTCGGAGATGTCTGCAGCCGGGAATACTTTCTGAGCTAAGGACACATTGTAATTGTGTAGGAATACTACACGCATGTACTCGTTTACATCAGAGTCGCTATTAATCAGCTTGGCAACTTCATTAATGAACTTGATGATTGCTTTAGCGTTAAAGTAACCTGGCGCAGCTTTAGCCCCAAAGATATACGCTACAGCTGGACCTGAAGCCGCCTTCGGATTCTCTTTAATCGTATAATAGCGATCCACAATTTCTAAGACATTTAGCAACTGGCGCTTGTATTCATGCAAGCGTTTAACCTGAATGTCGAAGATGAAATCGCTATCCAGATCGATGCCTTCCTGAATTTTGATATGTTCGGCCAGATGCTTCTTGTTATCATCCTTTATTTCGAGGAGACGCCGCATGACTTTCGTATCATCAACATAACCTTCCAAATCCCTCAAGAGAGTCATATCACGAATCCAGTCTGTAGAACCAAGTAGCTCTGTTAACAGATCGGACAATTTTGGATTACAGACTCTGAGCCAGCGGCGTGGTGTAACGCCATTGGTTTTATTGTTAAATTTTTCCGGAGAATGTTCATAGAATGTTTCGAAAACTGTGTTCTTAATGATGTTGCTGTGAATTTGGGCAACGCCGTTGATGGAGAAACAGGCGTAAGCTGCTAGATAAGCCATATGAACTTTGCCGTCATGAATCGGAGAGATTTTATCAACTTCCAGCTGGTTCAAGCCTTCCTTAACCATCTCATCTTCGAATTGCTTATCTATTATTTCAACAATTTGTAAGATTCTGGGGAAAAGATAACGGAAGATCTCAACATTCCAAGTTTCTAAGGCTTCCTGCATGATCGTATGATTGGTAAAGGCAAAAGTGTCACAGGTGATCTTCCATGCTTCTTCCCAGCTTTGCTTGTTTTCATCGATTAACAGACGCATCAGCTCCGGAATCGCCAGAACTGGATGAGTGTCGTTAAGCTGAATGCTGTTATATTCTGCAAATTGAGAGAAGTCGCTGCCGTACTTTTCACGATAATTTCTTACAATTACCTGCAAAGAAGCGGAGACAAAGAAGTATTGCTGTCTTACTCGCAGTACTTTACCGTCATAAGAGGTGTCATTGGGGTAAAGGACACGAGTGATATCCTGTACCCTATTGCGTTCAATCACAGCATCATCAAAGCGCTGAGAATTGAATAGATTGAAGTCAAACTGCTCCGCCGGTTCAGCACGCCACAAACGTAAAGTACTTACATTATCAGTTCCATAGCCGGACACGGGCATGTCATAGGGAACAGCGTAAACATCCAAATCATCGTAATGCACCAGCATCGTGTCTTCGCGTCGTGGCACAATAAAGGGATAACCCCACTCCATCCATGAATCCGGATATTCCTTTTGGAAGCCGTTCTCAATTTCCTGACGGAAAAGGCCGTAGCGGTAAAGAAGTCCGTGACCGATGACAGGCAGATTCATTGTGGTTGAGGAATCCATAAAACAGGCAGCCAGTCTACCCAGACCACCATTTCCAAGTCCGGGATCCTGCTCTTCCTCCAATAAATTATAGAAATCGTGGCCCATCTCTTCAACTAATTCGATAACCGGCTCAAGAATTCCCAAATTGATTAAGTTGTTTTCTAAGCTGCGGCCAACAAGAAATTCTGCAGAGAAATAATGCACTTGACGACCTTCACGATATTTTTCTCGCGTTCTCTCCCAGTTTGGAGTCATCATCTCCATGACTGTGCGCGATAGCGATTGATAAAACTCATATTCACTTGCATTCTCAAAGCCTTTGGCAAATTCTGAATGCAGATGCGATAACATGTGTTCTTTGAATTTTTCTTTATTCATAGTTAACTACCTTTCGTAAACCGAAGCTATTATAACAGAAATGTAAGCTCTGACAATTAACATAATTTTGACCGCTCTTGGCCTCTCCCGCCGGGACAGATGAAAAATATTAAGCTCCAAGCAGATCAAACTAGATTAATGTACATACTCCATCTTTCCATATTAGCGATATTAATCAAGCTGAATCACGATGATCTAAAGAACCAGACCTGTCGGCTAAGCGATTTGCTGCTTTTGACTGCCTTAATCCTGATGAGGCAATTTTTCGAACAGGATTATTCGCATAGTGAGCATTCGCTCCGGCTGTGGTCTTCTCTACATCTCGGATATTTACTTCCGCTCCTCTTGAGTATCACTTACTTCTCCCCGATTGTCAGGGCTCATTTAGGATCAGCTGACATTTTATTCCTCTTTGCTGTAGCTCCGCTGCTTCCAGGAATAAATTCCTTTCTAGTCTTGTTCATTGCCTGTGTTTTGGCGCTTCCTTCAGCCCTGTTCAAGTATTGTCGAGAGAGTTATCAATCCAAAGACGAAGTTCGGGATAATTCTTTTCCCTTTATTCCCTATCTAACACTTGCATTCTTCATAGTCCGTTACTCTCAATTTTAGAAAGGAATAACATTTTTAATGCTATTGTATAGAGCATTAGCGTATAATATTTTACTAAAGTTACATGTTATACCCGCATAAAGAGGTTAAGAGTGGCGAACACGAGAAACACAAACACAAAAGAAGAAATAATTCTTCTCGATCAAGAATCTGCGAGATTCATGAAAGCAAGAACAGAAGCGCAGCGCGTTCAGTTTATGCCGACGTTGATAGCTCTGCTGTTAGCATTTCTACTCTTAGGTATGTCGGTTTTGGAGTATTTATCTCCTAACTTCATCTTATTTGCCGAACCGGCAAGCTGGCAGGTTCTAGCACTGAAGCAAATTATTCATTTTGGGCTAATCCCTCTGCTTGTAATAACCCTTGTTTTATTAATCTATAAGCCTTCCATTGATTTGTTGGCACGGCACAAAGACAAGCCGCTCAGTATTTTTTCTGCACTGTGGTTGGGAATAGCAGCAGCTTTTGCTTATTACCTTGTTGTAGTTCTTTTGAGCCGCATTAACGTACTGGATCTGGCCAAGTCTTATCTTCCGGCAAGTCTAAACACGTTTGAACCCTTTCTACACCAATCCACAGGCCGAGCAGTGGCAGCACTCAGCTTCAGCGTCCTTTTGCCGACAGTCACATTAGTCCCTCTCTTGCTAGGTTTGTTTTTGACACCGCTACTGTCAAGCGAGAAAAGAATGCTTTCTTTATTTTTTACTTGTCTTTTAGGTGCACTGTTGCCATTAGAAACGCAGGCCTTTTTTGCCTATCTTCTTCTATGGATCTTACTGACAAGAATATATGTAACAGGTAGTGGCTTAATTACTGCAGCTATTGCTGGCGCAGTTTTTATGACGACACTTATGCTTGCGCCCGGGCTCTTCAGTCTACTCAGCAGCCATTTCATCGCTTGGCAATCTACCTCTGATCTCCAAGGAACTTTACTTATCTTCGCTCTGCTACTTATTATTTTGGTCTTGGGACTGCCGGGAATATTTCATTTTAATTTACTCGATCGGGCAGAAAGAAGAAATCAACTTGCTCTGTCGGTACAGCCGCACATAAGCAAACATATAGAAAAGACCAAAGACCGCTTAACCCTTAGCTGGATTTTGATAGCGATATCATTGGTCCTATTTGCGTTGTCGCTGATCGCGGATTATTTTCTTTGATCAGTCTTCGTACTCAGCCATGTACCTGGCTGTCTTTTCAGCATGTTCCTCGTAAGTAAAAGAGAAATCCGTGGTGCCTTTCCCGGTCGCCGTAAAATAGAGATATGACTCAGCCCCTGTCCAGGTCCGCTCTGTTGCCGGCCACAAAACAGCCTCTATAGCTACCACTCCAGGTGAATTGATCGGGCCGGGAGGCAAGCCGTTAAAGTAATAGGTGTTATATGGGTTGGTGGCATATTCGCGCAACTCTTGCTCACTCATCCATAATTTAGGCTCTTTACCATCTCCAACTCGCAAATAATTAACAGTAGGCTCCGCTTGCAGAGGCATTTCGAGCAACAGACGATTAATAAATACGCGAGCAATTTTATTCATCTCTGAGATCGTACCTTCACTTTGGACAATGGAAGCTAGAATAATTGCATCATCCAAGGAGACACCCTGATGTTCGGCTCTCTCGTAATAATTACCTTCTTTAAATTTAGATTCAGTATTATTAAGGAAGATACGGATTATTTCCTGCTCGGTAGAATTGATATCAAAGAGGTATGTGTCAGGCCAGAGGTAACCCTGCAAAAGCCATTCTCTGCCCGGATGCTCTTCAATACCGGAAATAAAGGAATAATCAGTGAAAAGCGAAGGACGCATGACCATTTCATCAAGAAGATCCGGATTAAAGCGCATACCCGCATCAATCATGGTATCTCTCATTTGCTCATAGGTCATACCCTCATAAAAAGTCACAGCTATTTGCTTCGGCTGTCTGGTTAAGATCAGCATCATTTCGTCGTAGCTCATATCGGGTAAAAGGTAATGTGTACCATATTGATATTGGCCGTCAAAGCCGTTGAATTTAGAAATTAATTCGTACGCAAAAGTGTTTTTAATCAAGCCGGAATCTTTTAAGGTCTCAGCGATGTCTCCGGTATCAGATTGCTGAGCAATATAAATCTCTACTGCACCGTCAGTGTCCGCCGTAATTGGAGATATTCCTTCGCGATCAAAAGACTCAGACAGAGACTCCAGCCTTTGATCCTGCTCGCGCACATAGCGGAAACCTAGGAAAAACCCAACCAAGACAGCGGCAATCAGTACTACAATAATTGCGAGAAAGGTTAAAATTTTTCTTACTTTTCGTGGCATAAATATCTTGAGCTTATTTTCCTTTGTTTTTTTCCGAAAGCATGATGCAAGTATACAACTCTGTCACAAAGTGGTCAAAAAAGGACAATCAGTCCGGCGTCACTACTGACTTAGATGCGTCACGGGCTGCTTTCCCTTTCCAGCGGAAAATAAGAGGCGTACCTTGGAAGGCGAAGCTTTCCCGCAGGCGATTTTCCAGATATCGCTCATAAGAAAAGTGAAGCAACTTAACATCGTTGATAAAAAAGAGAATCGTCGGAGGCGCTACACCGGTCATCGTGGCGTAGTAGATTTTCAGCTGTCGGCCTTTGTGTTGCGGCGCAGGATGCATAACAACTGCATCAGCAATCACATCATTCAAGAGCGACGTAGGCATGCGTCGATGATACGCTTCGTGTACATCTTCAATTGCTTGCCAGAGCTGATCAACGCCCTCTCCTGTCTTAGCAGACATGAAAATCACAGGGGCATAGGTCATAAAGTTAAAACGCAAACGGATATCTTGTTCGTAGTCCTGGCGATATTGGAAGGACTGATTTACGAGATCCCATTTGTTCACGACAAATATTGCAGCCTTCCCCGCTTGATGAGCCAGCCCTGCAACCTTAGTGTCTTGGCTGGTCAAGCCCTCGACAGCATCAATCATGATGAGAGCGATCTCGCAGCGTTCCACAGCTTTCCTAGTTCGTAACGTACTGACATACTCGATACTGTCGTCAATTCTGCTTTTCCTGCGTAGCCCGGCAGTGTCAATCAAACGGTACATTTGATCATTATGCTCAATATCACTATCTAAGGAATCACGTGTTGTTCCGGGAATATCGGAGACGATACTGCGCTCTTCACCCAGCAATTTGTTGGCTAAGGAAGATTTGCCGGCGTTGGGGCGACCCAGAATCGCAACGGGTATATGCTCGAAATCCCCTGCCTCTTCCGAAGGTTCAGGGAAATACTTGATTACAGCATCCAAAAGCTCTGACAGACCCAGTTTATGCGTAGCAGAAATAGGAATTGTCTCGGAAAAGCCAAGCTCGTAAAAAGAATAAAATTCAGGCGGCGGATATCCGGGGACGTCGATCTTGTTCACTGCACAGACAACAGGCTTACCGCTTTTACGGAGCCTTTGCGCAATATCGTAGTCAATATCAGAGAGACCGAGGTTGATATCCGTGAGGAAGCATATGACATCCGCCATCTCAATTGCGACGTCAACCTGTTGATGCATTAAGTCTTGCAGACTGTCTTTTGTGCCGGTTTCGATACCGCCGGTATCAATAAGCACGAAGTCATGGCCTGACCAATCGGCGTCAGTCATGATGCGATCACGAGTAACCCCTGGCTTAGGTCCGACTATTGCCAACCGTTTTCCGGCAAGCGAATTGAACAGGGTTGATTTCCCTGTATTGGGGCGACCTACAATTGCTAATATGGGTTTTCTCATAGTTTCACTTTATTCTTAACGTGAAAAGCAACGAGCCTGTGGCACGCTGCTTCATTCATTAAATAAAAATCAATTTTTATTCTTCAGAACTTACTACTTCCCTGCCCTTGTAGTAACCACAATTCTTGCACACCATGTGTGATGCTCTGAGTTCATGACACTGCGGACATTCGGTCAGATTAGGTGTTGCTGTTCTTTTCCAGTTGGCGCGACGTGAACGGGTTCTTTGTTTCGAGGATTTTCTCTTAGGAACTGCCATTTATGTCACCTCCCATTAATAGTTTCATATTTTCAAAAGTATAATCTTTGAATTACTGTTTTTGTGCCTGTAGCATTATGAAGGATGAGGACTTGCTTGTCAAATGTTTGAGCACTTTAGAGCTCAATTTTGCGCCTCAACTTCAAGTAACAACTTAGTGCTAATAGTATGTCTGTTATCAACTCCGAGTGCATAGCCGAGTTCAATATTACCGCCATGATCGGAAAGCGATCCTTTCGCCTCATGTGTAAGTAGAGAGAATCGGATCAACCCGTAGGGGGTCTCATACTGTTCCAGACGCTGGTCACCTTTATTGAAAGACAGCTGCATCTCAATTGCTCCTGTTCGAGCCAGAGTAATCAGTCCGTCCGGGTAAAGTGACAAGCTGGTTCTTGTCCCCTCCATTCCGGTGGCAGCACTTTCGTCGTAGCTGACAATCCAGGAATTATCTTCAGAACGATGCTCCAGTGTTCCAATCGTAGACAAGCGAACGGGACGTTGTTCTTTGCCGTCATACCACTGGCTACTTGTAAGCATTATGCGGGCGGCCTGTCTGCCGTCGCTGGATTTAAAATTTTTCATTCCGTAAATGGAAGCTCCTTTATAGCTAATTAGCTTCAATTTCATCCGTATAATTTGTGTCTACATGGTGCACACGATCAAGTTCAATGTCAAGGATGCGCCCTATATTCTGCTCAATACCCGTTTTATACTTCGTAACATAAAATTCTACTTCCAATTCCGAATTCTTCTTTGAAGTATTTAACAAGTCTAGAGACGTGAGTAGATCTTCTATCTCGTAAGCTAGGGCTTTGCTGCAATCTACAAGATGTGTTTTCGGAAGTGATTTCTGAATTGAGTCCTTTAACAAAGGGAAATGAGTGCAAGCCAAGATAGCAATTTCCGGCTCTTCATTTCTCACTTCATGCAAGCAGGCTTCAGCTGCTTCATCTGCCAGCGGATCATCCCACTTTCCATCCTCTACCACTTGAACAAAATCTTGACATGCCTTTTGCCGTACTAACGGCTCGACATAATCATTCTCAGTAAACTTAGCAGGTATTTTGCGAGCAAAGACTCCATTGGCCACAGTTGCTTCAGTAGCCAACACTGCAATTTTCACTGCACGCTCTTTGTCAGCAGCATTCATTGCCGCTGAGATGCCGGCCTCTATAACGCCGATGACAGGCAAAGAGCCGGCCTTTTCTTTGGCAGCATCAAGGGTGATGGCACTAGATGTATTGCAGGCGAAAATAATCATCTTAACTTCGTGATGCAAGAAGAACTCCACGTTGTTTAGCGTGTTTTTGCGCACGGTTTCAGGAGAATTACGCCCGTAAGGAGCATTGGCAGTGTCAGCCAGATAAACATAAGATTCTTGAGGCAGCAGAGTCAACAATTCGCGTAATACTGTAAGACCGCCCAAGCCGGAATCAAACACTCCGATAGGAGCGTTTCTGTTTTTCTGACTTGCTGTGTCAGACATCAGTAGGCTTTCCCCCAAATTACTGTAGAGGTAGCATCTTCACCGCAGATAAGGCAGACATCGTCAGCTTCCGGGTCTTCCGGAGTAATACAACGTGAAGTGGCACCGGTGCGCTCTTTGACTTCAGCCTCACAATCAGCGCTGCCACACCAGCATCCGGTGACGAAACCGGTTTTGTTTTCCAAAATATCAAAAAACTCTTCACTGCTATGAGCCACATACGAATTAGCTTCGCGATGCTCTTTAGCTTTGTTATATAAGCGTTGACGATATTCGTTCAGGATTCCTGGAATTCTCTCTTCCAGTTCATCTAAAGGCACATTGATTTTCTCACGGTTGTCACGTGTTACTAGAACACAACTGTTATTTTCAATATCACGCGGTCCGATTTCTAAGCGCAGAGGTACGCCCTTCATCTCATATTCTGAGAATTTCCAGCCGGGCATGCGATCACTGTCATCCAGTTTTACTCGGTAACTCTTCTGCAAACGCTCGGCGATTTCTTGTGCTTTATCCAGTACTCCCTCTTTGTGTTGAGCTATAGGGATTATTGCAATCTGAATCGGAGCAACTGCAGGTGGCAAAACCAGTCCGTCATCATCTCCATGCACCATTATGATGCCGCCGATAGAACGACTGGATACACCCCAAGAAGATTGATGTACGTATTGTAGTTGGTTATCCCGGTCAGTGTACTGAATGTCAAAAACCTTGGCGAAACCGTCACCGAAATAATGTGATGTGCCTGACTGCAAGGCCTTACCGTCGTACATCATGGATTCGACGGTGTAGGTCGTTTCTGCACCAGCGAATTTCTCGCTATCGGTTTTCACCCCTTTGATAACAGGAATGGCCAAAGTCTCCTCAAAGAAGTCTGCATAGAGCTGCAGCATGTCTTTAGTCTCTTGGATGGCTTCTTCAGCTGTTGCGTGTGCTGTGTGACCTTCCTGCCAGAAAAACTCACGCGTACGCAGGAACGGACGTGTAGACTTTTCCCAACGGACAACGGAGACCCACTGATTGTAGAGTTTGGGCAGGTCGCGCCAACTTTCAATTATTTCAGAATAATGATGGCAGAAGAGAACCTCCGAGGTCGGACGCACACAAAGGCGTTCAGAGAGTTTTTCATCGCCGCCATGTGTTACCCAGGCAACCTCCGGAGCGAAACCGTCGACATGGTCCTTTTCCTTCTGCAGGAGACTCTCCGGGATAAACATAGGCATGATTACGTTCTCATGACCGGTTTCTTTAAAACGTCGGTCGAGATCTTCGCGAATCAGCTCCCATAAAGCAGTGGCATAAGGTCGTAAGATCATGCAACCACGCACAGCCGAATAAGAACTCAATTCAGCCTGGGTCACAATATCTGTATACCATTGCGAAAAATCTTCATCACGTGAAGTAATAGCTTTAACTAGTTTATCTTTTTTGCTCATCTTCTTCCCACAGTCCTTTTCTAATTACTGAAGTACTAACAAGGTCTGTCTTCCATGTTGCACTTATCTAAATCCAATATCTCAACGGTCTGCCTGGCAATAGACAGTTCTTCGTTGGTAGGGATGACATATACCTCTACTGCGGAATCTTCGGTTGAGATCTTGCGTTCCTCGCCCCTGACCTTATTGGCTTCCGGATCCAACTTGATCCCCAGGTAAGCTAATTGATCACATACGGTTTGACGCAACTTCGGATCATTCTCTCCTATTCCGGCTGTAAAGACAAGTGCCTCTAATCCGTTCAGCACTGCTGCATAAGAACCGATAATCTTGCTAGTCTGATAATAGAACATAGACAAGGCCAGCTTAGCACGCTCGTTACCCTCTGCTGCAGCATCTTCAAGGTCACGGAAGTCGGAGCTGACGCCGGAAATGCCCTGTACGCCGCTCTCTGAATTCATGATCTTATCAACTTCCGCACAAGTGATGCCCTCAAGCTCAGCAATATAAGGAACAATAGCAGGGTCGATATCACCACAGCGTGTACCCATAATAATTCCGGCTAAAGGTGTAAGTCCCATTGAAGTATCGACACTCTTGCCACCCTTAACTGCAGCGAATGAGGAGCCGTTGCCGAGATGGCAGGTTACCAGTTTCAAAGTAGAGGCTTTGAATTTGGTGATATCTGCGCAGCGGCGAGATACAAACATATGGCTGGTGCCGTGAAAGCCGTAACGGCGGATCTGATATTTTTCATAATAGCGATAGGGCAAACCGTACATGTAAGCTTCCGGTGGCAAGGTTTGGTGAAAAGCAGTATCAAAAACGCAAACTTGAGGAACGCCGGGCATTAGCTTTTCGCAAGCTTCAATCCCCATCATGTTGGCAGGGTTATGCAAAGGGCCCCAGTCGTAGGTTTTGCGAATGGATTCCTTAACTTCTTCATTTACTATCGCCGGTTCAGAGAAAATGGGGCCTCCATGAACTACGCGATGACCGATGCCGTCAATCTCCTCTAGAGAAGTAATTATCGGATGATTCGGATCTAAGAGAGCATCTACCATGCGCCTAGCCGCAGCCCGATGGTCGTTCATTTCAAATTTTTCTTTAACAATTTTATAACCATTGCTGTTTTGGTGAGTAAACAAAGATCCGCCAATACCGATCCGCTCACACAAGCCTTTGGCCATTACAATTTTGTTCTCAAAATCCAACAATTGATATTTCAACGACGAGCTGCCCGAATTGATTACTAAGATGTTCATTAATTATTCTCCTAAATATTTTTGATTATTGATAAATTACTTTTAATTTATTCGTCTTCCAGTGTGCTTTGGACACAGGTTAGTGCTACGACACCGACGATATCATCAACGCTCGCTCCTCGCGAAAGGTCATTAATCGGTTTAGCCAAGCCTTGGAGTATGGGTCCATAGGCTGCAGCATTCCCTAAGCGCTGAACCAGTTTATAGGAAATGTTTGCAGAATTGAGATCAGGAAAAATCAGACAATTAGCTCTTCCGGCAATCACGCTGTCAGGAGCTTTACGCGCTGCTACTGAGGGCACTATAGCGGTATCTGCTTGAAATTCACCTTCAACGATTAAATCAGGATTCTTCTCCTTAACAAGAGCAGTAGCTGCTGCAACTTTCTCTACAGACTCCCCTATACCACTCCCCCAAGTAGAGAACGATAACATTGCGACCCGTGCTTCCTTATCTGTGAGACTCTCAAAGGACTCAGCCGAGCAAAGCGCTATCTCTGACAATTCTTCCGCATCCGGGTCAATCATGAGTGCGCAGTCGGAGAAAAGAATTAAGCCGTCTTCACCATATTCCTTTTCAGGACTATCCATCAGGATGAAAGATGACACCAATTTGGTACCGGGTTTAGTACGCAAGATGCGCAAAGCAGGACGTAAAGTGTCTGCTGTGCTATGTACTGCACCTGCAACTAAGCCATCAGCGAGCCCGGCCTTTACCATCATAACGCCGAATGGAATAGGCTCACCCATTGCTTCTACAGCATCTGCTTCAGTGCAGCCTTTATGTTTACGTAACTCGAGATATTTCTGATTGAATTCTTCCCGTAAATTGCTTGTGCTCGGATCCTCGAACACTGCATCTGACAAATCAAGATCGGGATAAAGACTTGTAATTTCGGCTTTATCACCGATGAGAATGATCTTGGCGATCTTCTCCGCCAATATTTTCGCTGCTGCTTCTGCAACTCGCGGATCGTCACTTTCCGGCAATACAATTGTTTTTCCAGCAGCTTTTGACTTCTGCAGAATATTTTCTTTAAATGACATGTGCCCCTCCTTATGCTTTCGATGCATAACCTTT
>DIRG01000062.1:6662-6807 GCA_002427475.1 Mageeibacillus sp. UBA5442 | reverse complement strand
TGAGTTGGAAGAATACTGGGGAGTAAGCCAGCCGAAAGCTGCTCTAGCTGTAGAGACGGCGGAAGCAGAGCATAAACTACTGAGCAAAATTGATAGTGAGGCAGGCGACTATATCGTATACGTGGGCTTGCCGTTTTGCCCTTCG
>DIRG01000062.1:4722-6417 GCA_002427475.1 Mageeibacillus sp. UBA5442 | reverse complement strand
TGGACGAGTACGTGACAGCGGTGATTGCGGAAAGTAAAGCTTTATTTTCTTTAATAAAGCGTCCGCCTCGCGCTGTTTATTTTGGCGGCGGAACTCCTACGAGTCTTGCTGATGATTTGTTCGATCGCTATGTCAAATCTGTCGTGGCTGCTGTGCCACAGGCTCAGGGTATCGAATACACGATGGAGGCGGGACGCCCTGATACTATTAATGTAGCAAAGCTGAAAAGTATCAAAGAGGCCGGCTTTAACAAAATCTGCATCAATCCACAATCTATGATTGATGAGACCTTGGCGGCAGTAGGTCGCAGGCATAGTGTCGCGGACACTGTCACAGCTTTTAAACTGGCTCGAGAAGCCGGCTTCACCGATATTAATATGGATCTGATTGCGGGTCTGCCCGGTGATAGGAAAGAAGGTTTCCTTTATTCGTTGGAACGTGTTTTGGAGCTGGATCCGGAATCTATTACCTTGCATACACTGTCGGTTAAACGTGGGGCCTTTTTGGATGAAGAGGGCAGGGCGGGTGATCCTTTCTTGCCGCAAGTCAAGCTGATTCGACAGATGGAAGCGGCACAAGATCAACTCCGACAGTCTGGATATAAGCCTTACTATCTTTATCGGCAGAGGACGGCGCGCTCCGGCCTGGAGAATATTGCCTTTGCGAAAAATGCCGGCTCGCTCTACAACGTGGCCATGATGAGCGATGCGGTACCTGTGCTTGGACTTGGCAGCGGGGCAACAACGAAGTGTATCCGTGAGGGGACTGCCGAGCGGATGTATAATCCTAAGGATCTCAAGTCTTACATCGAACGTATAGATTCAATTATCGAGAAAAAAATCGACTTTTTCACCAAATATTCTCAAATCAACGAATAGGTGCCTGAATTCAACTACGGCTTGATTAAACTAAGCCTAGATTAACCTCTAGTTGATTGACCCTGTCTTTGATCTGGTGCTAAGCTAACTCTTGGAACTTCTCAGAGGGGAGAAGGTAGGAGGGAGAGACTGTGAAGAAAAAACATGAGGAAGCCTTGTATAAGGTGAAATCGACGCGCGACCTGCTCATGCTGCGGCCGCTACGTTTCTTGATCTATATTATCGCTTGCTTTTTTCCTATAATTTATCAGTTGGCGATGGCCTTTACGATCTCAAATATCTTAGGCCTCTTGCAATTTTCAACTGCCGAAGACTGGCAACGAGCCATTATTTGGGGTGTCTCTTTTGCAGTGGGGGCTCCACTGATGCAGTTGGCCTCACGCTTCATGCGTATAGGTTATATGCGCGATACACTCTTGGATCTGCGCAAGCTGACTTTTCGTACGATTATAGATTTGCCGTATCAGGTTTTTAGCAAAAAATCTCGCGATAGCTACGTTTCTAAGCTGTCGAATGATGTCAACCTTTTTGAAAGGGATTTCTTTCTCTCCCTTTTGAACGTCATTTTCGCCATCGGCTCTGCCAGCATTTCCTGGATTCTGATCCTAGCACAAGACGTAGTTTTGGGGCTCATAATTGGCCTCTTGGCAGGCGTTTTGCTGCTGATATCTCACTTTTTCAGAAAGCCTTTAATCGCAGCTAAGGAGAGAATCCTGGAGGAGAATGAAATCTTTTCTCTCAAGATGGGCAATCTCTTTTCGGGCCTGGAGATAATCCGGCTGAATAATGTAGAAGAACGTTTTGCTCAGGATACTGA
>DIRG01000062.1:3074-4463 GCA_002427475.1 Mageeibacillus sp. UBA5442 | reverse complement strand
CAAGAGATGGTACTGGATAAGATGAGTTTTATCATTAGCATCGTTACTATTGCCTACGCGACTATTATGATGGTGCGGGGAAATTTTACCTTGGCTAAAGCAATCTTGCTGGTGCAGTTGTCGGGAAATATCTCTTGGCCTTTGATCAGCATGTTCGGTATGAGGAATCGTCTCATAGCTTCTAATAAAGTCTTCAAGACTCTGCTTGAGCCTGCGGAGGATATTGCAGAAGTCGAAGATATCAAGGGCTTGGAAAATGCCAAGAATGCAAACATGGATCTTTTAGCTCAGGATATTGTGCTGAAGAATCTGACTTACAAATTCGAGGACGCACAGGATGCAGTTTTGAGACAGGCAGATCTACACTTGAAAGGTCAAGGCAAATACCTTTTGAAAGGTGTGTCCGGAGCCGGAAAGACGACGCTGCTCAATCTGCTTTCAGGAGCATATAGAGATTACGAGGGCGAAATCACTTATGGTGGAGTTGATCTGCGTGATATCGATGAGACTGCCTTCAACGACGGTACAGCACTGATATTGCAGGATGTTTTTCTCTTTGAAACCACAATTCGCGAAAACATCAGCCTGTTTAAAGAGTATTCTGATGCGGAAATCGAGCGCGCGGTACGCTTGTCCGGGCTGCAATCGCTACTGGATAAATTGCCTGACGGTTTGGATACAGAGTTATCTGAAGACGGCCAAAACCTTTCCGGAGGTGAAAGACAGCGTGTTTCTATCGCGAGAGCGATCATTAAGCGCTCGCGTTTATTGCTGGCCGACGAAGTGACGTCAGCTCTCGATCCGGAGCTAGGACGGGAAATTGAGCAGGGCATTTTGAACCTGCCGATGACGGTAGTGGCGATATCACATCGTTATTATCCGGGAGTCTCGGAGCAATACGACGGCGTTATTGAGCTGCGACAGGGTAAGCTGTCTCTTTATCCGACTGAGTATTATTTTGACGGGCACGGCCTTTCGAGGCCTCTAACAGAACTGGAGGAGCAGCATGTCTAGTACAGCCGGTAAGAAAAAGCTACTACCACGCTTTCTACAGGGAAAACGCGATCCCGACTCCTTGCGCTCCAGTCTGCGCCGACAACGACCGCAGCTAATTTGGTCTATTATCCTCTTTACTCTCGCCAACGGTGGCGGTATGGCCAGTAGCATAATGCTAATGCGCTTGGTTGATCAGGCTTTAGCCGGCTCTTTCTCAGCTGTGAGTCAGACATTGATCATAATCGCCATAATTTATGTGCTGATCATACCTATCGATATTTTGCACATTAAGGTTTCCTCGCAGTATCTAAAATCTTCGATGCTGACTATACGTCAAAAATTTCTGACCAAGGTGTTGAAGATCGACCTGCGCAGCTTTAATCAGCGCGGCAG
>DIRG01000062.1:0-2695 GCA_002427475.1 Mageeibacillus sp. UBA5442 | reverse complement strand
AACATTATGAAGAAACATGAGAAAGAACGTACCGAATTATTCAAAGGCTACACGCTTTACCTGCGGGAAATCCTTACAGCTTTCCGGCTGGTCAAGAGCAATAATCTGGAAGACCGCAGTTCCGCAGAATTTAATCGCAGAAGCGAGTCAGTACAGCATAAGGGCTATGTCATCGACAAAGTTGCTACTTATATCGAAGCAGTGCTTGAGGTTTTCCTTTATGGAGTAATAATTGGAGCTATGTTGTTAGTGGCTTACTTGGCCAATCAAGGGCTTGTCAGTGCGGGCTATCTTATCTTGGTGGTCAACAGTATCGGTGCCATCATTCAGCCGCTCTCGCAAGCAATGGAGACGCTGCCTTTGATGAAGGGGGCACAGCAGATCTGGCAGAGCGTCGATGAAACGCTCACACCAATGCCGAAAAAGATCGAAGAGACGGAGCCTTTTGACGGTCTGGATTCTGAAATAGACTTTCAGAATGTTCGATTCTCCTATGAAGATACGGAAGTTTTGTCGGATTTGAATTTGCGTTTCGAAAAGGGGAAGAAATACCTTTTACTAGGTCCTTCCGGAGGTGGAAAATCGACCATTCTGCGACTTTTGCGCAAATATATTTCTCCCGACCAGGGAGAGCTTCTGATTGACGGTGTCAACTTGGACTCCATCATCAGCGAAAAATATCTAAGTCAGGTGGCCAATGTTGAGCAGCACATTTTCCTCTTTGAAGATAGTCTGCGTAATAACCTGACTCTGTATAAAAATTACTCGGACGAAGAATTAAATGCTGCGATTGAAGCGGCAGGTCTAAATGATTTTGTCCTAAAACAGCCGGACGGACTCGAACAGTTGATTTTGGATAACGGCAAGAATGTATCAGGCGGCGAAAAGGCACGCATCGCTATAGCACGCGGCCTCTTACGTCAAAGTGATATACTCCTTTTGGATGAAGCGTTTGCCAGCCTAGATGATGAGGTTGCCAAATCGATCGAACAGCGCTTGTTGGCCCTAGATGATGTGACTGTAATTCAAGTCAGTCATGTTGTTTTCCCCGAAACAATCGGGCAGTATGACCAAGTATTTGAAATTGCACAAGGCAGTGCACGATTGACTTAAGAGCTGGCAAATAGGCTTGGCCTTTCTAACAAACGCAATACTGTTAGTATTTATACAGAAATACTAACAGTATTGCGAATAAATATTCATATCTTGTCATATACTGACAATACCTCTTTAGCAAAATTTGAAACCATTGTGCAGATTGACGCAGTTTGGTGGCTGCGTTATACTTTAACTATCAAAAAAATGCATAAAATTTACGAAATAAGATGAGTCTGCCGAGAGGCAGAAGAGTTGATATTTGAGGCATAAATGACGATTGATTTTTCAGAAATGGGAAGAGAGTTGCGACAAGAGGGGAATAGCCGCATCGCTCTGGTCTGTGCAGAAGAAATGGAAGCGCTTCGGTCTGTGCTTCAGGCATATAAGGAAGGCTTGGCCGAGCCTATCTTGATAGGTGCCGAAGAAGGAATCAGAGATCTTGCCGAGAGAGAAAGCATCGCTCTAGACGGGATAGAGATTCTTGACGAAGCCGATCCGCAGGCCGCAGCGCACCTGGGCGTGCACTTGGTACGTACAGGTCAGGCTGATGCCATCATGAAAGGTTTAGTGAAGACCTCACTCATCCTTAAAGCTGTACTCAATAAAGAAACCGGTATTCGCAGCAATAAATTACTATCCCATATTGCAGTTTTTAACATCCCTCAGTTAGGGCGTTCTCTCATGATTAGCGATGCGGCACTGTGCATTGCACCTAATCTTGCAGAAAAACGAAACATCATTCAGAACGCTGTCGAAGCCATGCACTTGCTGGGCTATGAGAGACCTAAGGTAGCGTGTCTCTGTGCAGTGGAGAGTGTTAATCCCGCCATGCCAGCCACTGTGGATGCGGCCGAGCTCGTCAGACTCAACCGCTCAGGAGAGATCGGCGGCTGCGATGTTGGCGGCCCCTTCGCTTTAGACAATGCTCTGTTCCCGGAGGCTGCTGAACTTAAAGGATTGGACGGTCCCGTAGCCGGGAGATCAGATATACTGCTTATGCCCAATATCGAAGTGGGCAATGCCCTCTATAAATCGCTGGCTTTTCTTCAGAATTTGCCGGTAGCGGGAGCTATTGTCGGTGCCAAGGCACCGGTAATTATTACCTCCAGAGCCGATAGCCAAGAAAGCAAGCATCGTTCGATTATTTTATCACTTTACCTGGCAAAAAAACAAAAGGAGCGCGTATGAGTCTGATTTTGGTGCTCAATCCCGGTTCCACTTCGACGAAGATAGCAGTCTATAAAGGTGAGAAATCGCTTTTCTCCCGCAGTATTCGCCATGAAGAGGAAAGCAGTAAAATACCTTGCATTATCGATCAGCTAGAATTTCGCTTGCGCCTTGTGAAGGAGACTTTGGCCGAGGCAAAGATTAAATTGACTGAATGTGCTGCTATTATTGCGCGCGGCGGTCTGCTTCATCCCGTTGAGGGCGGAGTTTTTAAGGTCAATCAGGCTATGATTGATGATCTGACTACGTGCCGCTACGGCGAACATGCGAGCAACCTAGGAGCGCTGATGGCGGCTGAACTGGCCACTTCTAAGTCCATGCCCGTCTATATTGCGGATCCCGTGGTCGTTGATGAAATGATAGCGGAAGC
>DIRG01000072.1 GCA_002427475.1 Mageeibacillus sp. UBA5442 | reverse complement strand
AAATGTGCAATAAGCTTGCCTTTTCACCCTTCACTGTGATATCATCATTCGGCGTATAGTAGCTTATGGAGGTTAGCAATGGATACCTTACAAGTAGTTCTCGGTATCATTTATGTAATTGTATGTATTGGACTTATTCTCACTGTGTTTTTGCAGGAGTCTAAATCCAAGGGCTTAGGTGCACTTACAGGTGATAGTTCAGATACTTTTTATGGAAAAACAAAGAAAAGAACCAAAGATGCGGTTCTGGCTCGACTGTCAGTAGTCTTTGCCATATCGTTCGCTATCTTATCAATGGTTCTGTATTTATTGACCGGTCGCGGGATATAAGAAACCCGGCTAGTAGGCAAGTTTTCTACAAATATTAAAAGAGCCGCACGGCTCTTTTTTTATCTAGTTATATTTGCTTGGGCAGAAATCTGTTAATTCTCACAGATAGAAAAAGGAGCTAATCGCTCCATCAGTTCAACTGGTACGTCATCCTTCATTTCAACAGTGACCGGCTCGTTTAAATTAAGGCTAAAGATGCCCATAATAGATTTGGCGTCAACCACGTAAGGACCTGAGACAATACTAATTTGACCAGGAAATTGATTGACAAGCCGAACAAAATCTTTGACAAGATCTACAGATGAAAGCAAAACCTGACAACGTCGCATATTCCCTCCAAATTCAACATTTTTAGTGTATATGAAAGTGCGAAGTTTTTCCAGAATCACTGCTTTTGTATCATAATGGAAAAGAAAACGCAGACTAAGTATATTAAGATAAAGACTATTATTTTGTGAAAGAGATTTAATGAATAAAAAGGCGAAAATTAAATTTGCTTCCCAGTCTTTGGGCTGCAAGACCAATCAATATGAAATGGACGCACTCAACAATGAGGCAGTTGCATCCGGTTTTCAGCTGGTGGCAGCAGACGAATTTGCGGATGTTTATGTTCTGAATTCCTGCACGGTAACTGCTGAAGCAGGACGGAAGTGCAGACAGATGCTGCGACGCTTTCGCAAGCAAAATCCGTCAGCACTCATTGTCTGTAGCGGTTGCCACTCTGAACTCTATGATTTGGGATCCCTCTGTGACCTGTCCATTGGCACGGTCGGCCGATCACAGCTTCTTAATGAAATTATAGAAAAGCTGGAGACAGCAAAATCTGCAGAGGAGATCGGAGCTCTCAGGAAACGCATGGTTCTCGAAAGTACGGACCCACTCTGGTCTCTCTACGAAGAGCTGCCCGGAACTGCTTTTCCCGAAGAGACACGAGCTTATCTGAAAATTCAAGATGGCTGCGACAACCGCTGCTCCTATTGTGCGACAACGCTCGCACGCGGGCCCGCGCGCAGCCGCCAGCCCGAAGCGATTCTGCGTGAGGCAGAGGAACTGGTGGCAGCAGGCTATGGTGAGCTGGTCTTGACCGGAACCAATCTTAATTCTTACGCCTGCGATTGGCGTCAGGATCCGGAAACCCCTGCTTTGATTGACCTTCTTGAAGATCTGAACAGGATTCCCGGATTGATCCGCTTGCGTCTGAGTTCCCTCGATGCTGCGGGCATTATTTCTCCTGAATTTATGGAACGTTACGCAAAAATTGAGCGTGCTTGCCCGCATTTTCACCTGTCATTGCAAAGTGGTAGCGACAAGATTTTGCGCGCTATGCGGCGCAGAGATTCAAGGGAGAGCTATCGCCGAGCAGTGGAGACCATACGCGAGTACTTGCCCGCTGCGGGGATCAGCACTGACATTATTGTCGGTTTCCCCGGAGAGTCTGAAGAGGATTTTCAAGATACCTTAGATTTTTGTGAAGAGATGGGCTTCATGCGCATTCACGTGTTCCGCTTTTCAAGACGTGAAGATACAGCCGCATATTCTCTGGCTGATCAGGTGCACGGAGACATCAAGCGAGAGCGCGCAGAAAGAATGCATGAATTGGCGCATGATCTGGCAGTCAAAGCCATAGAAAACAGTCTGGGCCAAAGTAGATATGTTCTTGTGGAAAGAGATGATGAGCAGGGTAGGTGGCATGGATATACGGAGGACTATCTTCCGACGATTATTACGCCCCTTGCAGGACAGCCCATAAGCCGGGGCAAGTTGCTTAAAGTAAGGCTTAACGGGCGCGAGGATACACTTGCGTTAGCTAGAGCATACGATTGATGATAAACTATAAAAAGTATGAAACTGGAGGACTTTTAATGGATCATGGTGATACAGCCCGCTTCGAGATAATTACCGACCGCAAGAAACAGGCTCATGAGATTATGGCCGAAGTGATGGCTTCTTTAGAAGAAAAAGGTTATAACCCTATCAATCAGCTAGTTGGCTATTTCCTTTCCGGCGACCCTACTTATATAACCAATCATAAGGGTGCCCGCGGAGTTATCAGGCGCATGGAGCGCGATGATCTGCTGGCTGTAATAATTGGGGAATACGTAGAGCGTCTCGAATAGTCAGCACTATGAGAGCTTTAGGAATAGACTTTGGTTTGCGCCGTGTCGGCATTGCCTTGAGTGATCCTTTGCGGATCTTAGCCTCGAGGCATTCAACGCTGACCTGGAATGGCAAGGACTTAGATCTTCTGATTGAGCGCATCTTAGAGCTGTGCTCAGAAAACCAGGTGGATACCATCGTCGTCGGCTATCCCTTGCGCACGGATGGCGAAAAAAGTGCCATGACCGATCTCACACTTGCATTTGCAGAAGAACTGCGCAGCCGTGGCAAAGAAGTTGTCTTAATCGATGAAAGATATACCTCCTTACTGGCTAGTGAAATCCTTCAGGATACCAAGAAACATAAAGGACGCGATAAAGGGCTGATTGACCGTATTGCGGCCGAAATTATATTGCAAGACTTTCTCGAAAGTGAACGAGATTGTGCTCTTTAGGCTACACGTGTTAACGCGCATCTGCTATAATCTGCCCTAGACTCAGAAATCACACATTTGAACGCATCAGGCGCTTGCGAGGCGGCTGTCGGTAAATGATCTGAGTGCTAGGTTTACAATTAGGAGGAAAGTAAGATGGATATCTTTAAACTCTACTTTAGTTCTCACAATGACGGCTGTTCTTGTGGTGATTCGCATGATGATCTTGATTTTGATGAGGCCTTCGAAGACGCTGAAATCATTCTCATAGATCCCGACACAAATGAGGAATTCTCCTTTATCTTCTATGACAATTTTGTCTTTGAGGATGAAGAATACTGCGTTCTAGTCACAAAAGATGACGAGGACGAAGATGACGAAGAGGCCTTTTCCTGGCTGATCATGAAGTATAGTTGCGATGAAGATGGTGAAGAATCTCTAATCAGCTTAGAAACTGAAGACGAGGATCGCATCTACGCAGTATATGAAGCTATACTCGATGAAATGGACGAGGATGAGGAGAATGAAGAGGAGTAAAGCTTCTTCTGGCTCATCTAAAAGACCGGAACATCGTCCGATAGGCCGCAGACGCAGCATTGAAGATGATGTTCTGGCAGTTCTGATCGATGAGCGTTCGGGGCGTGAGTACTACGTCTCCATGCTTGATAATTTTCCCTATAAAGGTCGCGCATATTCGGTTATGTATAATTACGAACCCGATGATGGTTTTCGGCGGGATCCGGAAATTATCATTATGCGCTCCTGGCGGGATGACAACGGAGAGCAATTGTTCTCCTCGATCAGAGACCGCAGGGAACTAGATGCAGTATTCGAAGTATTTTTTGATCGTTACGCAGAGTCGCTTACATCAGGTTCGTAAACTTGTAAGCGAGCATTGGTCCCTGACAATCCAGCGCACTAAGCAGTCAGTTTTGCTCTAAGTGGAGGGGGGACATATGTCATGGCGTAAAAGCCCAAATCCAGTTGATACGGAGACTGTATCGGTAAGCTACGAGGAGCCGAAGAGACGTGCCGGTCGTCGCAAATTTCCGTTATCGTCTGTTCTTTTACCAATACTTTTTCTTTTTCTGCACCAGATTGTTTTAAACGTAATGGCTTATTTACGTGTTTTTATTTATGCAATAAAAACCGGACTAATGGGCGATGATTTAGTACGGGTTCTCAGTAGGCCGGATCTTTTGATTGAATTCTTCATGGAATCAGATGCACAAAATATCGGCTCGATCTGGGCCATGCTGATTCTGATACCGATTTATTTGCTCTATCTCTTTCTGCGCCGGCGCAGAGACCCCGGGGTTTTACGTTTGCAGAAGCAAGGTCCTAGAACATTCATAGAGAGTGCGGTCTTGATCTTGGGCACTATGGGGATGACGCAGCTCTGGATGACTTTTCTGCTTTTGTTCCGGGAAGGAGAAAACTTTTTCGGTCAAGCTTTGCGCGACTACATGAGCCAAGCGGAGATGTTGACTTCAAGTGGATCTAAACTCTGGATTCAAGTCCTCGCTTTGGTAGTACTTGTGCCGATTGCTGAGGAACTCTTGTTTAGGGGTATAATTCAGGGTGAACTTTCGCTGCGCTATTCACGTAAGGTGACTGTCATTGTCAGCTCGTTAGTTTTTGCAGTTTTTCACTTTAACTTAGTACAAGGTACCTATGTGCTCTTCGCGGGCATAATTCTTGCCCTCGCCTATGAGTTTACTAACAATCTACTCGTTCCTATTTTCATGCATATGGTCTTCAATTTTATTGGCGGCGGGATTTTACAAGAGGTGTTGGATTTGCGTGAGAGTGGTGGGACTGTGCTTTTAGTGATAATGTTGCTAGCGATTCCTTTGGCATGCGCTGTGTTGATAATCTGGTTTAAGCGCGATAAAGCAAAACGAATTAGTGCTTCGTCCGGTCTCGAACAAGCCGGTGGTGGTCAGGAATGAGCTCCCTTTCTAGCTATCTGCCCGAAAGAATACATAAGCGCACTTTAGTCGTAATAGGCTGCGTGCTCTTAGTGCTTGCTTTGCTGGTAACGGCGATACTGTGGTCAGCCAGAAATTATCTGACACCTGACAATGCAAGTACCTTCATTGTGCCTTCGGATTCCAACAGTAAATATATATCCGGTCTCGGAGTTAATTTGCTAACTTTACCGTCTGCTAATTTAATTAGAAATGGAGCCTTTGACCGGCCCCTCTTACAGACGCAATATTTGGTTAACGGGGGTAGCGAAGATAGATTCTCAGTTACAGCTACAGACTCCATTGGCAATCTCCCACTGACAGATGACTACTTTAAGGGAGCGAATATCCACATTTTTCGCTCCAGTAATGAGGGGATGCAAAAACTACACTCTGCCACTGTCAGCAATTATGAGATCGGTCGTCTGCTCAATAGAACTGCTATAGATTTGACCGACGACGTCAAGGAAGTGCAATGGTTTGATTTTGCTGAGTCTGAAGAAATGGCTGAACGCGTTGTAGTAGCAGGCTCAGACGGGACTTTGCTATCATTCGACAAAAATAACGAGATAAAAGTAATCAAGTCAGGTCACGAAGATGACATTACATCTATCGTGTATGGCAGTGATGGTTTTTTGGCGGTTGATCTTGGCGGCCGTTTTTATATGTCTGACGATGGCTTGAACTTCACAGAACTAGATCTGGTCGGTAGCGGCCCATTGTACGATGTGGCTTATCGCGCTGACGCCGGAGGAGATTCGGGCTTTTATTTAGTAGCAGGGCAAGCGGGACAATTGTATTTAGGTCGGGGCAGAGAATTTGAAGAGGTCAATCTTTCTTTGGGAGAAAGCTTAAATGCGCTGGTGGTTCCTGAAGAGGGGATTATGTACGTCCTAGGCAGAAACGGCAGTGCCTTATATTCTCACAACGGAATCGACTGGCAGCAAGACGAGAGTTTAGCGCTTGAGGGAGACTGGCTTTGCGGTGATGTAACCGAAGACGTGATGTTTATTGCCGGCAGCGACGGTCTAATGGCCGTTAAACGCGGTGATGATGAGTTTGAAATCTTGGATCGAGACCGTCTGCTTCCGATTTTAAGACTCTCACACGATGAAACAATCGCTCCCGGCATGCTCACGGAAATTGAGTGGCCGGATTTGCAAGAGACGAGCTTGTTCAGCTCAGAGCATATTATTGTGATTGACGAAACGGGCATAGCGTACCAGTCGCTGAACCAGGGTGATGACTGGGAACTGGTCGGGAATTCCGAAGATTCACTTGCCGCGATGACAAATATGGAGCGCTTACCTTCGGGTCGGGTTTTTATTGCTAAAGAAGACGGCAATATTGATTGGGCTACGTTTTCATCAGTCTTTACGTTTAGTCCGGCTTTAGATTCCACTAACGTTATGTCCGGTGATTATGTGACTGTCGATCTTTCAACTGTTGTAGCCCTCAACACGGCTCAATTGCCGGAGCTATACCCCGAAGTGGATGTTCAAAGCGGAGAGTGGCTTGTATCAGGCAAGGCTGCGGCAGCAATCGTTCCCGTGTCTGAAAGCGGTTACGTCGAAGAATCTGACGATACTCTGCTCAAACGCAGACCGCGAGGCAGCGTCTTGCGGATAGAGCAGGCGCAGGAAGAGGCAGAGGTGTCTTATCAGGAAGCTGACGCTCGACTGGATAAGCAGAATCTTTTTTCCTTGCGACGTAAAGCTTTAATCGGAGAGCAGCTCCTAAATCCGATGCGTCCGTATTTGGATGTGCGCTTGGTGCAGCAAATCGACACAGAGAATCTAATCAGAGCTGTGGAGCCCTCTGTTTTCCCTCTTGAGTTTGATATTTGTCTTGAAGGAGACATGCAAGGACCTTTAGAAATCTGGCTCTCGGGTTCGAATTTTGAAGTTTATGAAGAAATTGAAGTGAAAAAAGGCTGGCAACACATCAATACGGTGTTACTGTTGCCGCGGGCGCTCAATCCTCAAGATGAGGTCTTTCTGAACATTGGTTTTGCCGGAGATGCCCGCATCTATCTCGACAATATTTTTATGGGCCGTACGGACGAAGAACCGGATAACATTTCATCCTTAGTGAAGAACCTAGCTGCCGTTTCTCCGGAATTTCCGGTCTTGCGGCTAGACTGTGTTCCGATCGGAAAACCGGGCTTCAGTCCTTTTTCTTGGGTCTTGCCGGAGGGTGAAACCAGCTATCATTTAGCTAACAGCAAAGGCTTGAGTGAGCGCCATAACCTCGGAGCCGTTCTGCAGCTGGCAGAAGAGGTCAATGCTTCACCTTGGCTGGTGCTGGATGCCAGAGCGGGAGAAGAGGAAATCGATAAGCTTTTGGAATATTTGGCCGGCTCACCGCTTTCAACCTACGGCAGAATTAGAGCCAATGAAGGAGTTCTCGGACGCTGGACCGATGCTTTCGATCTTGTGTACATCGAGCTGGTCGACAGCGCGGATAGCTTTCCTTCAGACGGATTAAAAGCGCAGCGAGTCAACTGGGCGGTGGAGCAATGTCAGAAGTCTGCCATCTATCCGGAGATTGCAAATAAATTGGTTTTTATTGACGGAATGGAATATGAAGACGGCGGTCTGCGTACCAATGTTGATTTTCACGCCAGTGCTTTACATAGTGATCAGGAAATGCTGAACAGCGAGTCCGAATTGGAAGCTTTCTTGAGTGAGTGGCAGCAGTCGCTGCCGCGGCGTACGATAATTGGCAGCTCGTTCCGCCCCGAATTGATTTCTTCCTTGCACCATGGAGATGCATTAAGTACCCCGTTGCGAGTGGCAGATGTGGCTGCTTTAAGTCTGGCCGCACTCGAAAGCGATAACGAGCTGGTCTTGCTAGATGCAAATATGTTAAATCAGACTTATTACGAGGG
>DIRG01000035.1:3159-8607 GCA_002427475.1 Mageeibacillus sp. UBA5442 | reverse complement strand
ATTCCCACCAAGTCCTTCACATACTCAAAGTGATCCATCACCGAATAAACCGAGTGATCCGGATGCGCCTTAGTCAACGTAGTATGCGGCGCCGCCTCAATACCGATAAGTCCACCGGCAGCAGCAACAGCCTTCAGCACCTCGTCATCAGCCAAGCGCTTGCTGTCCCACAAGGCACGAGCCCCGATATGGCTCAAGAAAATCGGTTTCTCGCTGACCTCCACCACATCCAAGGTAGTCTGTTTGCTCGCGTGCGAGCAATCAATCGCCATGCCCACCTGGTTCATGCGCTTGACAGCCTGGCGCCCAAAAGCAGTCAGCCCACCATCTCTATCTTCCTTGAGACCGGTCCCCAGACCATTCGACTCACTATAAGTAATCCCAAGCAAACGCACCCCGAAACCGTAAAGAATATCAATGCGGTCCAGCTCGTTCTCGATCGGCGCGGCCCCTTCAATCACAGGCACCACTGCAATCTTGCCCTCATTAAAGGCACGATAGATATCCTCGACCTTACCGCAGCGAATTGCATAAGTCTGTTGCTCAAGATCGCACAGACGCACACCCAAATCCTGCAAAACTTCCGACCACTTCCAGCCTACCTTTGAATGGATAGTGCAAGTGCCGTCCATTAAATTATCAAAAACACAATCCAGATAACTCCTAGAAAGTGCCTCATAAGCGCAAGACTGCCTGCCCTCGCGATTGAACGCAAAGACTTCATCCATATTCTTCGGAAACAAAACCGGATGATCGTGCAGCGAGATCATAACATTCTCGGCTGCCAGTTTTTCGACGCGGCTCTCCTCTTCCTCTGAAAGCGGAATCAAGTAAGAAGGAAAGGTTTTATCAGCGTCGCAGAGCTCGAATCTTTCGAAATCGTGCTCATCCAAGTAACTGTACGCGACATAGCCGTCGTACTTTTTATTAATTCCCATAAAAAACTCCTATTATCTGCCCAAAGCCGGCGACAAATCTATTGCCGCCGGCTCAGGCCTAGCGAGAGGTAAAAATGAGCAAACTAATTGTTCGGCGTAATTTTCACCACGTTCTCTGCGTCAAATACTCCGTTATTACCAGGAGACAAAGTGTAACCGCTGAAATTCGAGGTATTGACTGCGTATGTGTTGGTCGCAACGAAAAGGTTGACAGTTGGCATTCTTTCCACGAAAAGTTTCTGCCACTCATCAATGATCTTGACGCGCTCTTCATATTCAACTGTCTGACGAGATTGGATTAGCAAGTCTTCCATCTCTTGATCGTTATAGTCCATGAAGTTCAAGGTTTCATTCATGCCATAGATGATGTGCAGCGCTGTGTCGACGTCATCAATAACGCCCCAGACGCTGTAGCTGATGTCATACTCATGACCTTGCGTTACTTTAGCTGAAAAAGTAGCAGCATCTGTAGGCACCAAGGTAACTTCAACGCCCATCTTAGCGAGGTTGGAACGGACGATCTCTACCACTGAATCAGCAGCAGCCAGACCGGTACGATAGATAAGTTCAAATGAAAGCTTTTCCCCGTCAGCGTTTTCACGCACACCGTCACCATCGCTATCGACATAACCGGATTCCTCCAGCAACTGAGCTCCAGCCTCTATGTCAAAGGCGGGTTGCTTGATGCCTGACGCTGCAAAGTCTTTCCAGACCGGTGAAACCGGTGTTTCCATCGGAACCGCTCCGCCCTGGTATGCAACCTGGCAAATGGCATCGCGATCATAGCCCATGGAGAGCGCCATGCGTACGTTCACATCACGCAAAAGCTCATTCGACTGTGAAAAAGTGCTAAAGCCATAGCCCAGCGACTGAGCAGACAAAAGCTCCATATCCGGATTAGTGGACAACTGGGACTGCGAAGGGACGCTCACATAGTTGGCCGTGCAGTCAATCTCACCATTCTGCAGGGCGAGGACCATCGTATTTTCATCTGTGTAAACACGGAAAACAATTTCATCAATAGCTACATCAGTCAAAGTGTAGTGAGGGTTTTTCTTCAAAAGGACATACTCGCCCTGACTTTCCTCGGCAATGTAGAACGGACCATAACCCACACCACTGAATGTGTGATTCATGGGATCATCAACGTCGGCAAATTCCTGTTCCGGCAGCGGGCTAACCCAGAATCCTGCCTGGTTAAAGAAGTTTACATCCGGATCTTTCAAGTTGTAGACAACAGTTACTTCGTCCGGAGTCTCTATGCTCTCCACATTGGTGAACATGCTGGCGTTGTAACCAAACTCTTTTTCCACCAAATATTCAGCAGTAAATTTCATGTCAGATGAGTCAAAAGGCTCACCATCAGACCAAACTAAGCCGCTCGGCAGAGTAACTGTGAACTGGGTCGCATCGTCGTTCGATGACCAAGTTGTGCCGTATACTCCGACCTTTTTGCCGTTGTCGTCGATTTTGACCAGGCTCGGCATGGCGATCGAAGCTATCAACGATGAGTTGAGATCGTTGTTGCTCCATGTGTTAAGACTTACTGGAGCCGATGAAAGACCGACATTAAGACGGACGACATCATCTTCTGCTCCATTGCCTTCAGTTTCCTTAGTGCCTGGCTCACTTGATTGTGAACCACTCGGTTTGGTTTCGGGAGTCTCATCACCGTTTCCGCCACAAGCACTAAAGAAGAGGCTGGCTACCAATACTAGACACAAGAGTGCCAAATATTTTCTAGTTCTTTTCATTTCTTTTCCTCCTATATCTCTAAGGCGGCGGTATTGATCTGCCGCCAGAGATTCTTATTAAATGGCATTAAATAGCCGGATTATTCTTTTTCAAAACACGGCCCGCGAATGTCCTGTCGACTTGACCGTCGCGCAAGCTCACTTCGCCGTTAACCAGAACCAAGTCACAGCCCGATGCTTCCAGCAAAGGATTCTTGTAGTGATTCTGATCAACTTCCGGATAACTGTAATTTTCCAAATCGATAACCGCGAGATCCGCAAAATACGACTGCGCGATACGACCGCGGCGATGGATGCCAAAGTGCTCAGCGACCATGCTCGTGTTGCGGCGCACGATCTCCTCGTAGGGAACACCCTTGGCCAAATATCTTTGTGTGAAAATGGGGAAGGAACCACGACGACGCAGCTCGTACCAGTCGAAGGGATCTTCAACGTCGCCCATGATCTCGTCGCTGCCCACGGAGACATACGGATTATTAACGATAGTGTCTACGTGATCCACGAACTTGGACGGCGTGTTGGCCGCCGGAGCATTCATCCAGAAAGTATAGGGAACATCATCAGCGAGCAAGTCGAGCATGGTTTCATCGGGATCTTGTCTCCGCTCCGCTGCAATATCCGCTACAGAACGGTTTTCCAAGTGCGGATCGCCTGAATTGATAATGTACTTGCTGCTCTTATCGCCAGCGAAAATATAAGCGTCCTGTTTGATAACCTCGCGGCCGGCGGGATCTTTAAGCGCACGTTTTACGCCTTCGATACCCTGAGCGAAGAGTTCATCAGATAAGGCCATCACGAACTGCAAGAGACGCGGCTTGCTGGTGCAGTGCCCCAAGGAATCAGGGATCGTGTCGATACGAGCACGCACACCTTCTTCCTCAATTGCTTTTTTAACCAAGTCAAAAGCTTCCGGCTCCGTTGAAGCGAGGTGAGAAATCTGAATCTTCGCACCTGTGCGGCGCCCAGCCTCAAGATACTCTTCGGTAGATTCATAAATACCAATGTAATGGCGCAGATGACATGCAGATACACCATCGTATTCATTAATAATATTGATCGTATCGCAGAGTTCATCCAGATCAGCGTAACGACTAGGTACATAATCAAGGCCGAAGGAAATACCAAAAGCTCCCTGATCCATGTTATGGCGAATGTGCTTTTCAATCGCCAAAGCCTCATATGGACTAGGTTTGCGCTGATGCGCCCCGTTCATCACGCTCCAACGCAGAGTTCCATGTCCTAAGAGTGTGGCAAAATTCACGTTGCTACCGCGAGAAGCCACTGCCTCCGCATAGCCAGCGAAATCGTCCCAGCGCGGGAAGGTCTTCAGATACTTTTCCACCTGAGGGCCGCTCATCAGACCGTTACCGTAGTAATATTGCAAAATATTCTCCAGAGGTCCGGGAACAATTGAATGGCCGCAGTTACCGTTGACGACGGTCGTCACCCCTTCTTTGAGCAGAAAGCCATAGGTGCCATCGACCATGCACACCCACTCTTCATGAAGGTGTGGGTCAATCAGCCCGGGAATAACATACTTCCCTTCTGCGTCATAGCTGTCCTTTGCTTCAGCAGAACTGAGGTCGCCAATTGCGACAATAATGTCGTCTCTGACCCCGACGTCGGCCCGATAAGCCGGATTGCCGCTGCCGTCAACTAGCAGTCCATTCCTGACAATAAAATCAAACATATTTCCTCCTCTTAGTCTTGCCCTTTAGGCGTAAAGATATCGTTGATCGCTGTTCCGACCATGTTGAATGAGATAACAAAAATACTTATGCAGATGCTGGGCGAGATCCACCACCACCACGGGTTAGGTGATGTAATGATGGCGTTGTTAGACCAGGCCCTCTTTAACACCAGCCCCCAAGACCAAGTCGTCGGGTCGCCCAGACCCAAGAAGCTCAGGCTCGATTCCGAGATAACTGCCGAAGCCAAGATCATAGTCGAATTGACCGTGATCGGACCTGTGATGTTGATCAGCAAGTGCTTAAACATGATGCGTGCTCGTGAATATCCCAAGCCTTCCGCCGCCTCGATGTACTGCATATTGCGAGCTTTCAAGGCGGCGTTTTTTGTTACTCGGGCTAAGGAAGGCCAGGAGAAAACACCAATGATCACAGCGACCGTGTTAATAGAAGGTCCCACAATCGCTGCGGTGATTATTTGTAAAGGTAATTGCGGCAGGGTCAGAAAGATATCAATGACTGCATCCAAAACATGGCTAGCTGCCGATCTGGAATAACCGCAGAACAAACCTACCGGGATACCTATCGCCAACGCTACTAAGACCGCAAAGAAGGATACATAGATTGAGGTTCTGGCTCCCCAGACAAGCTGCGAGAGAATATCCAGACCCAGATTGTCTGTCCCCAAAGGGTGAGCCGAAGATGGCGAAAGCAGAATGTCGGAAGTATAGCCTTCCGGATATTCGAAAAACATCGGCCCGAACAATCCGGTCAGCAGGATCAGCAATACGCCGACCAGCCCAATCATGCCGGTAAGATTACGACTAAATTTATATGCGAAACTACGATTTCGGTTCATGCATCTGCCCCCAACTTTATCCTCGGATCGAGCCAAGCCACGATGATATCAGTGATAAAATTCATTATCACGACAGAAATTGACAAGAGAAGGAAGCCACCTTGCAGCACAGGGTAGTCCAAAGCCTGAATCGCGTCGTACATCATGCGACCAATGCCCGGCCAAGAAAAGACCGTCTCCGTTAGCACGGCTCCGCCCACCATCGTGCC
>DIRG01000035.1:0-2924 GCA_002427475.1 Mageeibacillus sp. UBA5442 | reverse complement strand
GCCAGATCGCATGTTTGCTTGAGGCTCCTTTTGACAAAGCCGTCCTGACATAATCGTCGCGCAGCGCTTCACTCATGCTGTTGCGTGTGTACAAGACAACGCTAGCCAAGTTGGAGATCGCAAGCGTCACCCCCGGAAGTATGGAATGTCGGGCTACATCTTTGAAAAAAGACCAGCCCGTTGTCGGCGGTGGCGTGTATGCCCCTCCCGTCGGCAACCAATGCAGATGGAAGGCAAAGAAGTAGAGCAGCAAAAAGGCCAGAAATGGTATAAAGACCGAGATAAACATCGTTACCACCGTCGTGACAACGCGGTCGGTGGTCTGTCCTTTTTTCCGAGCAGCCAGTATGCCCAGCGGCACTCCAATCAAAACAATCAGGAAAATACAGATGGCAATCAGCAGGAGAGTCCAAGGCAGCTTTTGTGCCAGTAATTCGGTCACAGGGCGCCGCGTCGAAAAGCTGATGCCCAAGTCACCTGTGAAGACGCCCTTGAGAAAGACGATGTACTGCACGGCAAGAGGTTGATCCAGTCCGTATGATTCCATCAATGAGGCTTTCACTTCATCAGTCATGTGGGGATCAATCAAAATATCAACCGGGTTCGATGGCATCAAACGGATTATGAAAAAGCTCAGAGTTATGGAGACGAAAATCGTGACCAAACTCCGAATCAGTCGCTGTGTAACATATTTACTCATCCGCTGAACCTCCCTCAACTTTGGCAATATGACAACGAATGGCGTGTGTATCACTCATCTGAACGAAATCAGGCTCCTCCTCGAAGCAGATTGCCTCGGCTTTAAAGCAACGCGTGCAGAATCTACAGCCTGCAGGAGGTGAGATTGGGCTGGGCAGATCACCCTTGAGGATGATTCTTTCCTGCTTAGCCTCTGTTGTTGGTTCCAAAATCGCTGAACGCAGCGATTCAGTATAGGGATGATTCTTATCACTGAAAATTTCAGAGTAAGTTGCAATCTCCATAATCTTGCCGAGATACATAACCAAAATGCGGTCGCTGATATAGCGCACCACCGCCAAGTCATGGGCAATGAAAACGTAGGTAAGTTTGAGTTCTTCTTTTAATTCATTAAAAAGGTTCAGTATCTGCGCTTGCACAGATACGTCCAAAGCTGACACTGATTCGTCACAAAAGAGGACTTGCGGCTGTATCGCTAAGGCACGCGCGATCCCGATGCGCTGACGCTGACCACCCGAGAACTCGTGTGGGTACCGTTCTGCGGCCTCGGATTGAAGTCCGACCAGATCCAACAAGGCCAGTGTTCTCTCGCGGGCTTCCTTTTTTGAAGAAACAACGCCATGCACCTCAATGGCCTCACACAAAGCGGAACCAATTTTTAGTTTAGGGTTGAGCGAGGCATAGGGGTCCTGGAAGATCATCTGCATACTACTGCTGACCTCCTTCTGCTCCCTTCTGCTCACCTTGCTTATGTCTTTACCACGGTAAATAATCTTTCCGCCGCTCGGCTTCGTCAAGTTGAGAACTGTCCGTGCCAGGGTCGACTTACCGGAGCCGGATTCACCGACGATGCCTAGGGTTTCACCTTCATATAAATCGAAGGATACGTCGTCCACTGCGTGGACGTATTTTTTCGGGCCAAAAAGCGAACTATTTTTTATATGGAAGCGTTTCTCAAGATTGGAAACTTCCAGAATTTTTTCACTCAGCATGAAAGCTCCTCTCCGCTAGCGAATTTCCAACAATAAACCAGATGATCGGCTGACACTTCACACATTGGGGGGCGCTTTTCATGGCAGCGCTCGCTGGCATATTCGCAACGCTCCACAAAGCGACAGCCCTCTTTGAACTGAAGGACGGTCGGAACCGTGCCGGGGATAGTGTAAAGAGGTTCTTTTTCAGATTTTGTTGTCGGAATTGCCTTCATCAAACCGCAGGTATAGGGGTGCTGGGGTGCATCGAAGATAGCCTTGACGGTCCCGCGCTCAACAGCCTGACCCGCGTACATAACTACAACTTCGTCGCAGATGTCGGCGATAATGCCCAGATTATGCGTGATCATCAAGAGCGAACCGTCGCTTTCTTTGATCAGCTGTTTCATGATGTCCAGGATTTGAGCCTGAATCGTGACGTCGAGCGCTGTCGTTGGCTCATCCGCTATCAACAAGGCGGGATGATTGACGATCGCCATCGCAATCATGGCGCGCTGGCGCATACCACCGGAAAATTCATGAGGATAATGATCATAACGATCTTTTGCGTTGGGGATGCTCACACGCTCCAAGACTTCCAAGGCGCGTTTTTTAGCATCTTTTTTTGACATCTTGGGATTGTGCAGCAAGACTGCTTCACTAATCTGTTTGCCGATCTTCATCACCGGATTTAGCGCTGTCATCGGTTCCTGAAAGATCATGGAAATCTCGTTACCACGGATATGCTCCATCTCTTCGTCACCTTTTTGCAGTAAATCTTCACCTCGAAAGAGAATCTCCCCAGATTGGACCACTGCCGCAGGCGGTAAGAGGCGCATTATCGACAGGCTGCTCATGCTTTTGCCGCAACCGGACTCGCCGACAATACCCAGCGCTTTATTTTCCTCGAGTTTAATCGACAAATCGTCAAGCAGGTTGTACTGCTTGCCCTCATCATCTTTGAAACCCATACGATAATTTTTGAACTCTAGAATCGTTGTCATGAAATCTCCACATTCAAACAAGTATTTTGTTTATAGGAACACTCGTTGACTGAGAAGTTTGCACCAATGAAATGTATAAAACAAGGATTCGAACGCATAAATTTTCAAATCTTTCTATAAAATTTCATAGTCACAAGGAACAAAAACACTCTAATTCCGAGGTCTCTCTTGACAGAGACAAATCGAAGACATAAAATGTACACCTTTGCGAGAGGGCTTGATATTAAAGGGCTTTTGCCACATATACAAA
>DIRG01000106.1 GCA_002427475.1 Mageeibacillus sp. UBA5442 | reverse complement strand
AATGCGCATCTCAGGCTGTGAGATAGATTTATTGGGAAAGCACTTCTGCCTTCTGACAAATTCAATATAACACGGATTTTTTTTGCATACTGGACACGCCGTGTCCGATCAAAAGCCGTGAAAACAAAAAAAGCCGGAGTTATCTATTTCTGCCTGTTATAGGCTTGATAGATAACTCCGGCGGTTAGCTCCTCGATTGGTTACGGGGCATTTTGCGGTAGCTTCTGTTTATGTGAGATGTAACGTCGATGCAGCTTTTGCGGCCTCAACTTGGTATTGGACATCCTCCCATAAGATTCTTTCATATTTATTTTTATTGGTCTTCTGTTCAAGGAACACCTTATCTCCGTCTACGATAACATCGCAGAAACGGGTAGGTACCAATTTTGTGCTGTGGAGGTCGCGAATTTGGCGTCTTATCATTCGGTGTCCTCCTTCAAATTATGGATCCGGCATACTTGATCTGCGGATGAGATATCATGAATAGTTCAAGTTTTTCTCTTTCCTTGGCATCCAGAAGCAACTCTTTATTACTTGACTGATCTCCACCAGAAAAGGTTTCTTTTGAAACAAACAGCACATGGAATTTGGTCTTGTCTTTTCGGTCCTGAAAGAAAGTCGCAATGCAATAGTTACTAAGGTATTGGTACTCTTCAGGAAGATTGTCCACCCCGTGAAGCCATTTGTACTGTGCACCCTCATATCCTCTGGAAGGAGGGGCGGTAAGTTCGGGTATCTTCCATTCGCTGCCTTCTTTGTATGCTGTTCGTATTTTACCCCTGCGTATCCACTGCCGCACAGTCCCTTGCTCAACGTCGTAAAACTTGGAATACTGTTCAACAGAGAATGCCTTCGGTCGAATAGTGATGAGTTTGTAAACGGCATCTTCTATTGAGGATTGAAACGACATGTCATCGTGGACGTTATATTTTTTGATATGATTCATGGTAAGAGAGAATTCATCATACTCAAGATCAAATCTGTATATCCAATAATTAGGAAGTTCCTCGAAAAGGACTGCATTCTGTATGTTTTCATATAAAGCGACGAGATAAGCGGCAATCAGCATGTTGTAAGCCTTTGATCCTTGAAGATCGCTCTTTGCCTTTTCAGAGTACTTTTCAATTTTTCTTTTGAGCCTCTGTAATATGGTTTCTTTTGAGGTGCATTCGTTATTCCTTATGCAACTGATAACTTCTTCGTCTGTGAGAACTATTTCATTCATCAGCTTAACCTCCTTTATGTTATGTACAGATTATAACAGAAATATTGTATTGTGCCAATACAATATTGTATTTATGCAGTACGATTTTTAGGAAATGAAAATACCCGTCACTTTCGCGACGGGTAAAAGGAAGGACATGCCGTGCCCGTTTTTTTGAGATTTTATTTTAAATTTCCACTCCATAAGGTGCCAGGTACTCCCTAATCGCCCATATCGGCTCTGGGTATTTTATGTACAGAGCTTCGTTTATCCATTGATGGTTGGGATACTTCATCGGGTTCAGTTTGCAGCCGAGAACCTCGATTAGCTTAAAGCTTATCGTAGGAGGGAGGTGTAACCCGAAACATATGAGCGCCGCTGTCTCTACTGTTGGAGCCGTTTCCCCTTTGACCGTCCGGCTGATAGTCTTCGGATCGCGGTCAATTTCAAGGCCAAGATCGGTGTAGTTCATACCTCTCCAATCGAGCAAAAGTTTCATGCACTGTTCCGAATCATCCGTCATCTGTTTACGGATTTCCAGTTCCTCCGCCTGAACCTTCTTACGCATTGCTACTTGGCGTTCTTGCGGAGCGTTCTGATATCCATTATGAAATTTTATTTCAAATGTAATATCGTTCGGTTCACGGTTAAGAAAGCAGGCTGTGTGATAATCTTCGCCGACCTTGCTGGTAATGGTCATGTCGAAGACAAGGCAGCACTCATCCATATGGGAACGGGCGTAGTCGGTAAGGTCAAGCCTGCCGTTTTCGTCTTTACCTACATAAAGCGGAGCATTATAGACATAGTGGTTATCTACGAAGAGGTAGTCTCCACTTTCTGTCAGTTGCCTTAGTTCCGGGTTTACAAGCCGTTGGATAGCCGCATCCTGTGCGTTTAATGAGAAGGTTTGATTAACCTTCAAGATACCTTTCCGAAAGCCATGCGGTTTTACATAGTGCCCATCAAGATAAGTGAATGTGCCAATTGCCTCATCAAAGCCGAGTTCAACAAGGCGAATCTTCGCGGCTTGCTTCGATACACCAAAGTCGGTTTCCAATGCCACGATAACCTTTTCCATGACTTCGTTTTCGTGACGGGCATTGGTTTCACGCATGAACTTTATAATATATTCCTTTGCCTTTGCTTTGAAAGGCTCTGCTGGCATCTGTATCCTTGGAGTAAGTTGATTTGCTTGACGCTCCATTTGTTCGGTGGCGCTTTGGTCCACATTCGCTTTTGCTCCCCCGACCACTTCACAGGTAATGCTGGACGCTTGGTCGTTGTATAATTTCTCCAGTTCAAAAACCTTGCGATGTTTTACCCAGTGGACACATTCATGTACGATTGTATTGTTTACAGAGCCATAATTTCGCAAGAGGTACATTGTGGGGTCAACGACGATAGTACGTTCATCAACATGGACAGGCATTGCTGTACCGGTGCGGACGTCAAACATTTCTGTATCAGTTTCGGCAAAAAAAATTTGTCCGAACACCGATGCATCTTCTTTAATGCGCTGTGTCTTTATTGTTAGTCCAAGTCTGTCCGCCAAGACAGAAGGGTCAACATAGATGGGAGCCTGCTTGGGACGAGGAATTCGTAGTGCTTCGGGATAATGCTCTTTAAGAAAAGCGGTGGCTACTGATTCAAGCCTGTCATATGGAATATATGGCACCAACGCATCCGAAAGAGAATTCATCGGAGCCTTTTTCTTGTCATAGGGCTCAATGCTTTTTATTTTCCAGTCATCAAGTCCACATGACAAATCACCTTCACAGGAAACTCTAACCCACGGGTAGCATTCGTCGGAGTAGTCGTTGTGGCGATTGGCTTCTGATACCTCCATTTCCACTTCAACACCCACGTCAAATGAGACACGCGTACCGGGCAAGTCGCTAACGTAGACGCGTTCAATTGTCGCGTCTGAAAAAACAGCTTGTTCAATATTCTGTACCCGATGGGAGTAGAGGCCAAGAAGGCACCAGTTTTCGTTCGCATAGTTCTCAACAGCCTTACACAGACCGTCGAAACACTTGGCTTTTACAAACTCAGCAAAAGAGCGGGCTGATATCATAAAGCACCTCCATCCTCGATAATGATAGAGTTATTCTTATTGTTGCAGTGATTGAAGCCACTTTGCAAAAGGTTCTCGATTCCTGTCATACCATTGGCTGGTCACAAGAAAGATTTGCCCTCCAAATTTAAACAGCTCTTTCCAGTAGCGACTGTATGTACCGACCTTAGTCTGTTGGGATACGTCCTTGTTCTCGTCAACTGGTCTTAGCAGGGGGAAATCAAGGTTAAGATTTTCTTTACACCATTCTTTGGACTGCAGTGCCAACAGCTCATTACTTGTAAGTTGTGGTAGACGATTTTCAAGCTTTCGTAACTCTTCCCGAACGAATTTTCCAATCTTCGTAGAGTCTACATCATTAGAAGGGCATTCATTTACTGAGCCCGGATGGAGTGGCGTATAGTCGGCACGAAGATAAATCGTGTAATCGGAAAGCCTTATATCAAATTTTTTGAGTAGCTTGCGGACAAGATTTCGTTTTCCGTTGGCACTAAGGTTGACCCACACATACACATCAAGTTCATTAAGCTTCTCATTGCGCTTAGGAACAGAATCTCTGCTGAAATAGCAAACCTTGCTCCCTTTCATAGAAGGATCATCAATAAAGGAAATAAACTTCTCCTTATCCATTTCGGCCAACAGGTTGCAGGTTTTGACCAACACATCTCGCCAGTCTTTAGTCGGATAACGCTTTCCGTAAAGAGAGAATCCGACTGCTTTCTTATGCGTGAAACTTTCGTAGAGCGTGTGTGGCACCGTTTCATCCACTGCGTAATCGGCATAATTAGGTAGTTCTTTCAGCTCTTTTTCATCTACATCCTCGTCGCTATCTTCGGAATCTTCAGCTTCATCATCACACAACTGATTGGCTACATCTGAAATCTGGCTCTGAACCCCAGAAACCAGTTTTGAAACCGTCAGCATTGTTTCTGCTTCATCGTATTTTTTCTCTTTATGGAACTGGGTTAGCTGAACGTTTGCGTGTGTCAAAACATCATCCAACGCCATATTGAGCAGACTCAGCAAATCTGCGACTTCCCGGGCATCCGCCGAAAAGTATTGATTTAAATAGTCTACTGCTTTTTGAATACCAGTCTCCACTTTTTTATCCTCCTATTCCGCCGTTTCATTCTCGCACATAAGTTTAGTCTGCTCCAGCACGATTTCGACTGCCTTTTCCGTCTTATCGGGCGGATAGCCATATTTTTTCAGCAAGCGCTTAACGGTCATTTTCATTTTGGCCTGCACACTGTCACGAATAGCCCAGTCTACCGTTACGCTGTCACGGATGGCGACGGTGAGGTCACGGGCGATCTGCTTGAGAATCTCGTCACTCATGACTTCCTTGGCAGAGTCATTTTCTGCCAGAGCGTCATAAAATGCCAGCTCGTCTTCAGAAAGGCCGGTGTCCTGACCGCGCTTCTGGGCCTTAGCGACTTCCTTGGCCAGCTCTATGAGTTCCATGATAACCTGCGTGGTCTCTATTGTGCGGTTCTGATACTTTTTTATTGAAGCTGTTAGCAGTTCAGAGAACTTGCGAGACTGCACCAAATTGCGCTTGGACAGTGTTTTCAAATCCCCCTGCAGCAGCCGATTCAGCAATTCCACGGCAAGATTTTTTTGCTTCATGCCGCGAACCTCTTCCAAAAATTCATCGGAGAGAATGGCAATATTGGGCTTGTTCAGCCCCACAGAATCCAGCACATCCACCACCTCGCCGGAAGAGAGAGACTTGGAAATCAGTTGATTCAGCTCTGCATCTAGCTGCGTGGCGGTTTTGCGCCTAGAGGTATCTTCCATCATCTTGACGATGGACGCCTTCACGGATTTGTGGAAGCTGACTTCCAGATTGAGCCGCTCGGCAGTATCGGTGGTGGCGCACAGGGAGTATGCCCGTGCAAGCTCAGTGGCAAGTTTCAGGTATTCCTTCTTGCCGTCGTCCCGCAGGCCGATGACATAATCCATCGTCTCCACGATCGCCTGCATTTTGTCCTTGGGCGAACCAGTAAAGAACTTGCTGTAATCACAGCCATGCAGCAGGTCTTTGATCTGTTCCAGTTTTTCCACCAGAACAGACGCTGCCACTTCGGTGTCCACGCCGGTTGTCTTGCGATCGTTTTCTGTGTACTGTGCCAACGCGTCCTTCAGATTTTCCGCAATGCCGATATAGTCCACGATCAGGCCACCCTGCTTGTCCTTGAACACTCGGTTTACACGGGCGATGGCCTGCATCAGATTGTGACCCCTCATGGGCTTGTCAATGTACATAGTGTGCAGACTGGGTACGTCGAAGCCTGTAAGCCACATATCCCGCACAATGACCAGCTGCAATTCGTCTTTGGTGTCTTTCATTCGCTTGGCCAGTGTCTCGCGGGTAGCTTTGGTGCCGATGTACTTCTGCCATTCGGCGGGGTCGGAAGATGATCCGGTCATTACGACTTTGATTTTTCCCTTCATTAAATCGTCGCTGTGCCAGTCTGGGCGCAGTTTGACAATTTCATCATACAGTTCAATCGCAATGCGGCGGCTCATACACACCACCATACCCTTGCCGCCGGGCACCTCCTGTGCCGCCTGACGGCGCTCGAAATGCTCCACGATGTCCCGGGCGATGACCTGCACCCGCTCTTTGGCACCCACGATGGCCTCCAGCCGTGACCACTTACTCTTAAGTTTCTCCCGCTGGGTTTCCTCCTGATATTCGGTAATTTCCTCATATTCCTTGTCAATTTGCGGCTTGAGTTTCTCGGGCAGTTCCAGCTTGGCAATGCGGCTTTCATAGAAAATCTTAACGGTAGTGCCATCCTCTACCGCACGGGTCATATCGTAAATGTCAATGTAGTCGCCGAACACGGCGCGGGTGTTTTTATCCGCCAACTCGATGGGGGTGCCAGTAAAACCGATGTAAGAAGCGTTGGGCAGCGCGTCCCGCAGATATTTGGCGTAGCCGTACTTCACCTCGGCGCTGTCGCCATCCTTCACCACGTCCGCGCCAAATCCGTACTGGCTGCGGTGTGCCTCGTCCGCCATGACAATCACATTGCTGCGGCTTGTGAGCACTGGCACATCATCGCCCTTTTCCTCGGGAGAGAACTTTTGAATGGTAGTAAAGATAATGCCGCCGCTCTCGCGGTTATTCAAAAGCTCCCGAAGCTGGGCGCGGTTTTCCGCGTGTACCGGCATCCCGCGCAGCAAGTCAGAACACTTGGAGAAAGTGGAAAACAGCTGGTCGTCGAGATCATTGCGGTCGGTGATGACCACAATGGTGGGGTTGCCAAGCGCCGGGTCAATTACCAGTTCTCCGGCGTAGAACACCATGGACAGGCTCTTGCCACTGCCTTGGGTGTGCCACACCACACCGATGCGGTGATCAGCATTTGCTAATGTTGCCCGCTCGGTGCTCTCCACTGCTTTTTTGACGGCGTGGTATTGGTGATAACCCGCCAGAATCTTGAAGGTGTCCTTCCCGTCGGTCTGGAACAGGATAAACTGCCGCAGCAGTTCCACCAGCCGGTCGCGCTGGAACATTCCCTTGATGAGCACCTCCAACTGCGGAATGGAAAGGGGTGCGACACCGTCGCCGTCGATGGTACGCCACACCATGAATCGCTCTTCGTTAGAAGTGAGCGTGCCCGCCCGAGCGTTGACACCGTCGGAGATCACCAGAAAGGAATTGTAAGTAAAGAGGGACGGAATGGTGATTTTATAGGTTTGCAACTGGTTGTAGGCATCGGAAATATCTACGTCCTCGTTGGCAGGATTTTTCAGTTCCATCACTACAAGAGGCAGACCATTGACAAACACCACCACATCTGGACGCTTGTCGTATTTTCCCTCTTTGACCGTGAACTGGTTCACCACCAAGAAATCATTCAAGTCCCAGTGCCGCTCATCCAACACCCGCGCTTGGGTATAGTGCAGATTTCCATCCGGCAAGCGATAGGAAACGTCCACGCCGTCGGTGAGCATTTTCTGAAACGCCTTGTTGTTTTGCAAAAGGCTTGGACTTTGGGGCACGGAGATTTTTCGGTAGGCATCTTCCAGCGCGTCCTGAGGCAAATCGGGATTCAATCTAGAAAGCGCATCCTGCAGCCGCCCGGAGAGCAGCACCTCGCCCCAGTCCTCTCGTTCCGGGTACTCGCCCTCCGGTGAAATCTCCGGCCCGAAGGCGGTCTCGTAGCCAAGCTCGGCAAACCATTCGAGCGTGGCTTCCTCTAAATGTGATTCACAGAAGTTGGATTTCATTCAGTGTCACTCCTCACCTCATCAAAAAATCGCAGATGATTGACATACGGATTATAACTCAGCGGAGCCATGTCTACGCCTGAGCAGTCAAACGTTTGGTTGCGCCCCGTTCTGGAAACCGTGATGGTGCGGTTGCCTCCGTCAGTCGTAAGCTTCAGACAAGCAAGAGTTTCTTCCAGATTCAAAATGGCAATATGACTTTCTGACAGACACTTATTCGTGCAGACCATAGCCACAAGATTTTTCTTTCCATCCTGTTGAAATCCATTTTTAAGATAGTCGTATTCGTTTTCACTGAAAGGCACATTCCAATAAGTACGTTTTTTCTTCGGCACCGAATTATAATCCCATCCTTTTTGGGGATTCGTCGAATATTTCACATAGACATTAAAGTCCCCCATATCGGTATCAAAAACCACTCGTTTGATTTCTCCGGAAGCATCACAAAGCATTGGAACCGCTTTAGAAGATTTTAATATGGTGGTTAGGAAAACGCCCGCAAAATAATCTGCTTTTGCTATTCTGGCCATCTTATTTCGCCTCCATCGGCACGCGGATTTCTCCACTCATCAATTTTGGGAGCAGGGAATCGCGAATTTCTTCCAACTTTCTGGATTGTAATCTATTGGCTATTATTTTCTCAATAATCGGAGACATTGTGCTGTTCATGTCCTCCAGGACTTGGCTGCTTGGAATTAGGACTTTTGACTTTGTGAGGTTTTCTCGTTTGATGTGACCCATCGTGGTCGCCTTGTCCTTTGCAACAGCTTGAAATTCCCGCAAATGATACAACGTCCACATATAGTAAAACCACTTCTGATATTTTGAGGATGTCACTTTGAACAAATGTTGATTTAGCCCGCAGGTTCCGCCACACCATAAATTAACTAATAGACTGCCCGACCATGAAAAAACAACGTCCCCGTCATGGATAACGTACTTTTTCTCAATATCAGGCGAGCATAAATCACTTTCCGCATCTGTCCTTCCTTGCCGTAACTCTTTAATTTTTAGCACCGGCAAGGCTTCAGCTTCACTTTCTGGGGGATACTTTTGCATTGCTAACCCGTTCAGATAGTCAGCAATTTCTGTCAGCGTCCCCACTCTCCACCCCTTGGGGATAGACCCGAGCTCGCTGTCCACAAACTCGCCGTCCTGGAATGGCTCAAAGTCCACAAACCAACTCTTGAAAATTGCCTGCGCTATTTCCTCCAGCGTGCGGTTCATGCGGTTGTTCAGCTCAATTTTGTCGTCCAGACAAGACAGCGTGTCCGCGATGGCTTTCTGTTCGGAGATGGATGGAAGATTGATTTCTAATGCTTCAATCATACTTTTTGTTAATGCATTTCTTGTTCCACCCGAAGATGAGATTTGCAATAATAGCGGCTTGATTGACTGAAGAAAGTACAGAATATATTTTCCATCTGCCTTTTTATCATCAGGGCGGATAATAGCGACATGCTGATTAACACGTGCTGGAAGTATATTAGTTGGAACGATGCAAGCACGAGCAACTGAATCACCAGTAATATTAAGTAAAACATCATTGCTGTTTACCGTAACACCATCTAGCTGACGTGCCTGTGTATCATTTATATACGCCAATCCGCCCATGGAAAAGCTAAAATCTAAAACATTTTGGCTTCTAATGAGAGAAATTCCTTCAGTACAATAAGCTTCTTTTCCACCTCTAGGTGTAGCCCCACTCCCAATTTTTAAGCAAATATCACCCAATTTACACTTCATACCCAATCGCCCCCAGTCTCTGGCGGATTTCGTTCTCCAGCTCGTGGCTCTTTTGGAACATTCCAGACAGCTGGCCGGTGAGCCGGGTCATCTTCTCGTCAAATGGCTCGCCGTCGTCCTCCTGCTTCTCAATACCCACATAGCGCCCTGGGGTGAGTATGTAATCCTGTGCCCTTACCTCATCCAGTGTGGCGGATTTGCAGAAACCCTGCTGGTCCTCATAGTCCGGCTTGTCGTCCCGCCAGTTGTGGTAAGTGTCGCAGACCGTCTGGATTTCCTCGTCGGACAACTCCCGGTGTTTGCGGTCAAGCATGGTACCCAGCTTGCGCGCGTCGATAAACAGCAGCTTTTCCCGGCGATTTTCCCTCTTGCGGGAGAGGAACCACAAGCAGGCGGGAATGGTGACATTGTAAAAAAGGTTGGGCGGCAGGGTGATGATGCAGTCTACAAGGCCAGCCTCGATGATATTTTTGCGGATGGCCGCCTCGGCGGTGGTCGTCGTACTCATAGAGCCGTTGGCAAGGACGAAGCCCGCCACACCCCTGGGAGAAAGCTTGCTGATGATATGCTCGATCCAAGCGTAGTTGGCATTACCCGCCGGTGGCATTCCGTATTTCCAGCGCACGTCCTCGGTGAGATTGGGCGCTCCCCAGTCTTTTATGTTAAAGGGCGGGTTTGCCAACACAAAGTCGGCTTTCAGCAGCTTGTGCTGGTCGTTTCCAAATGTGTCGGCATTTTCCTTGCCCAAGTCGCCGTCAATACCACGGATGGCAAGGTTCATCTTACACAGCCGCCAGGTTTCCGCAATGGATTCCTGCCCATAGATGTGAATTTTGTCCAGTCTGCCCTCGTGTGCCTGTACAAATTTTGCGGACTGCACAAACATCCCGCCGCTGCCACAGCAGGGGTCGTATACCCGGCCCTCAAACGGCTCTATCATGCCGACCAGCAGCCTGACGATGGAGGGCGGCGTGTAATATTCCCCCTCGGTGGAACCAAAATGCCCCAGAAAATATTCATACACACGGCCCAGCACGTCCTGCGCCTTTGCCTCTTTTCCTCCCAAGTTAAAGGAAAACAGATCCACCAGCTCGCCCAGCACCTGCTTGTTGATTTCCGCCCGGGCGTAGGTCTTTGGTAGTACGCCCTTGAGGGTGGTGTTCTCACGCTCGATGGCCACCATAGCATCGTCTATGATCTGCCCGATAGTAGGCAGCTTAGCACTTTCTTTAATGAATTTCCACCGGGCAGACGGCGGAACAAAAAACACGTTTTTCTCGGCGTAGGCATCCCGGTCTTCCTCAAAACCTTCGCCCTCGGCCACCAGGTCCTGATATCGCTCATCAAAGCTGTCAGAGATATATTTTAGGAAAATAAGCCCCAGCACCACATTGCCGTATTCGCTGTCCTTTACGCCCATGCGGCCCCGCATTTTGTCTGCCATTTCCCAGAGTTGATTTTCAAAGCCTAATGTCACTTCTGCCATATTACCGTTCCTCCTATATCATCTCATCATATAATTTGTTTTTCTGTTCTTGCAACCGCTGTTCCGCTTGCGCTACTGTTTGACGGTAATGTGTGAGCTCGACTTCGTAGAATTCTGTCAATTTTCTCTGCCTGTCCAGAGGAAGAAGCGGAATTTCCAGTTCCATAATGTCTGTATGGTTGATGTTCATAATCGTCACGCCGCGCTGAAAGCTCTTGACCATCACCTGACCTGTAGGGCTGTCCAGAAACATCTGGATGAACGCCGGAAGTATCTGCCCTTTGCTCCGGATGACAATGATGTTTGCGGATGCAATTGTAATGCCTTCCTGCTTCCGGAACAGGGCGGATTTGATAGCCGTTCCCCTACAGGAGAGTATTACATCGCCGTCTTGCAGCTCATAACGCTTTATTTTGCGTTCATCCTCCGCAATGGTGTCCAGACCCTCGTAGTCGATTACGCCGTTTTCTATATTGCCGATGTTCAGCACGGCAATCTCTCCGGGCACGGCGTCTTTTTTCAGGATCGATTTTCCGCGAAACACCTCAGCCACCTCGCCGAGTTTGACCTTTGGCGTATCAGATTTCTTGAACCGTGCGATATTCCGATCGTCCTCCGAGAGCAGCAATTCAATGCGCCAGTCGCCATGTACCCGGAACTTCTTCGTCGGGATCGCTTTAGGGTGATAGGGTGCAAGCGCATCCTTTTTCACTTTCAGCTCTCCAATGCTAACAGCAGCTGTTTCCTGTCCGGTAATCGACAGCAGATAGGTTTTGATGGCAGTCCACGGCCGGAATGTTCCGTCAGGCAGAATATAGAGCGATTCCACGTTCCGCGTATCCGCAATCTGCCGACGCAATTTTTCATAACCGCCGGACGCAAAGGTAAGCTTCGCCGGAGTGATGAAGTCCATCGTACCTGTCGAGGTCATAAGGCCCAGCAGATTTTCCAGTGCTACGCCATCATAATCCTGCGTCAAAAAAGCATTGGCTTCCGCTCCGACTCTCCCTCCAAATGCCGGTAGGCAGAAAATATAGTCATGGCTCTGCGATGTTTTCGGCAGAGCCGAATAGATGGAAATAAAACGAACATCAACCGCCGAGTTTCCTTCAAACAGCAACCGTAGCAAAATCTCAAATGGGTGGAGTTGTGTGGTAAGCGTTACCTTTCCGGGACACGCCGCTACAAGCTCTGTCAGCCCGTTCAGGTGCCGTTCAGCATCGGTAATCAGCACTGTTTCTGGGGCAAGAGCGGTAATTCGTTTTTGGATATACTGAGTCAGAAGCGTTGGTGTGATCACCTCTCCACTTCTGTCATTTTCATAAATGGACTTGGTAAACTCACTGAGATCTATTTCTTTCAAAGCGTCATAAATATCCCGAAAGTCATTTCTGTCAGCAGGAAAGAAGCCCAGCGTCTCTTCTGTTTTCTGTTTCATGATGGAAAATAGTTCGCTGGTAGTCTCATTTCCCCGCACAGCTTTTTTAGTAAGCGCAACACGCAGGGCTTCTGTCAACAGCTGGTCACGGGATGTGATCTGGCGCTGATAAAGAACTGCCAGAGCACTTTGGATATCGTTATTCAAGCAGTACACCTCCATATCATGGACTGTTTATAGAATACTGCTAATATTTTAGTATGTCAATACTAAAATATATATCTTGATTAAAGGTACCTCGCAACTCTCTCGATTACTATTACAAATGCCATGAAGCCCATAAATTACACGACCCCGCATGCAGCAATGGCAACTTTCTTTTGCATATGCACCTTTTAACAAAAGGTCATTACCGTGTGCATTTGGTATCAAAATTGGTCACTACTTTCAGGTTTGTAGTGTGATAATAAAA
>DIRG01000083.1:27616-27839 GCA_002427475.1 Mageeibacillus sp. UBA5442 | reverse complement strand
CAGCGAGAGTTCCAGAATCTGCGCCAAGGCGCGCAGACACGAGGATTGACTAAGGTTACGGCCTGTGTCCATATATGCTGCAATGTCGTATTCGTTGAAAGCAGCTTCCAGCTCGGCAGGGGTATGCTCGGCTTCGCACAGCCCCACTGCAATATCCCGCCGCCGGTATTTCCCTTCGAAAAGCAAGGCGCGGATATCCCCGGCGACATAATTCACTTCATCA
>DIRG01000083.1:26992-27398 GCA_002427475.1 Mageeibacillus sp. UBA5442 | reverse complement strand
GCGCTTCTTGAGTTTCTGCTCCTTTGAGCTGAGTAAACTTGGCTCCCGGATAGTTCTCCATGATCTCAAGCAAACTTTGACGACCAATTTCAAAAGGCAACGTTCTGCTTCCGGGTTGATCCGACAAAACGAAGACCGTGAGGGCCCGCACCCGCTGCGACAACGCAGAGATAATGCGCCTCTCCTGTACCGTCAGCTGACGCTCACTTCCGAAACCGTAGATAAAGATATGTGCCGAAGCCAGAAAATCCAGGCGGGGATAAGCAGTCGGGTTTTCGATAATAGCGCAGGCACGATCCAGATTGCTGTCGCGATCTTGCAGCTCCATTTGATCAAAAGCTGCCTCCAAAAAGTCCTTCAACTGGGCAAAATCTGCTAGTTTATCCTGGGTGATCTCCCGCACGGA
>DIRG01000083.1:0-26738 GCA_002427475.1 Mageeibacillus sp. UBA5442 | reverse complement strand
GCGATCTCCGAGGCGAAAGCCGGCCGCTCTGCCAGGCGTTGAAACCTACGAAATTCTCCTTCATGTTTCAGCAAGAGACGCTGGATCAGCATCGCTTTGCCCGCTCGAGAAAGCGTCTTTGCCTCGGCTCCACCCGCTTCGGCAAAAATACGCTGAGCCAAGCGGCTGAAAGAGAGGATCTCTGCCATCATCAAGCCGTTTGCGCCCGGCTCCTCCAGATAGGCGCGCTCCAGGTCAGATTTTTGCCGTTCCGGAACAAGTAAAAAGGCTCTGTCGTCGGGCCACTTGCCGCTGTGACTAATCATTTCAGCAAAAAGCTTTTCTTTCAGAATTGAGGCCTGTTCGGCATAAAAAACATCTATTTTAGCTGTGCTCATATTCACAAAGAACTCGCTTTCTTCAACTATCAGACTCTTGAGGGCAGAGTCAAAATTAACATTTACATTGGTTCCGCCAAATATAATTGATATACTAAGTCATAATCTACCATAGATTAATGATAAATCAGGGAGATAATTATGGAATATTCGCTTGGTATAGACTTGGGCGGGAGCCACATCGCAGCAGCCGTAGTTGATGGAGAGGGCCACCTCCTGTACAAAAGATCACGCAACACCGATACCAGCGGTGGTGTCAAAGGCGTGGCCGCAGATATCGGGCAGCTAGGACAATCCATACTGACAAAACTCGACAGCAAAAAGCGTGATTCACTGCTCCATCTAGGTGTTGGTGTTCCGGGACCGATCCACCCCCGGACACAAAACGTCATTTATGCCGGCAATCTCGGCTGGGAAAATGCAGACCTCCTCTCTGAGTTACAACCTTACTTCCCCCATCTAGAAATCCATATCGTCAACGACGCTGACTGTGCTGCTCGGGCCGAGTTCAAGTTTGGCGCTTTGCAGAATTATCCCAACAGCATGTTGCTAACTCTCGGCACCGGTCTGGGAGGCGGTTTTATCTATCAAGGTGAGAGCTTTGACGGAGCGACGGGTTTCGGCTTTGAGCCCGGGCACTTCACCCTGGTCGCCGATGGCGAACAATGTCCCTGCGGCCGCAAAGGCTGTTTGGAAGCTTACGTGTCCACAAAGGCCCTACGCCGCGAAGCAGATAAAGCACTGCAGGAATATCCCGACTCACTGCTCCTGAAGGGAAAAACATTGGATTCCCTTGTCCCTTATACTATTCGCGATTTATTTGAAGCTGCGGAAGCTGGAGACCCGGCTGCGCTCCACTCAATCGGCCTCTACTCACATTACCTCGCTGTCGGTATTGCTTCACTGACAACCGTCTTGCAGCCGGAAATTATTGCCCTAGGTGGCGGCATCAGCAATCAAAAGAAGAGTTTCTATGAAGAGCTACAAAGGGCTGTCGCCGAACAGCTACTGACGCGAGTCGGCCAACCGGTACCCCGGATCATCCCCGCCAAGCTCGGCAATGACGCCGGTATTGTCGGCGCTGCCATCAGCAGATAAGCTAAGAAACAGTTTACCTAATCATTACCTAAGTATGGCAAAGTGATAGCCACGTATGGATAAGCTTGCAAAAAAGAACTTCGCTCCCTGGCAGAAAGTAATTACTGCTTTTTATGCCGGTCAGACAGCCTCAACTTTAGGAACAGGCCTAGTTCAATTTGCGCTGATCTGGTATATAACTTTCCGCACTAACTCCGGTCTAGCTCTCACAATAATGACAATAGCCTCCTTCTTGCCGCAGCTCTTGATTGCCTTGGTTTCAGGTGTCTGGGCTGATCGTTACGATAGGCGTTGGGTCATTATTCTGGCCGATGGTGGTATTGCGCTGGCCTCTCTTGCTGTCGCCATCATTTTCATAAATGGCTACGAACATATCTGGCTGATTTTTCTGGTTTCCGCTATTCGCTCCTTGGGCGGCGGCATACAAGGTCCCGCGATCACTGCTCTGATACCGCAAATTGTTCCCCGCAAAAGCCTTATTCGTGTCAATGGCATTTACAATACGATTGGCAACATCACACAGCTGCTTTCTCCTATCTTAGGAGGTGCCATGATTCTAATTCTTCCCATCTGGACTATCTTTATGATCGATGTAGTTACAGCTGCAATTGCTATCACTATCATGCTGGTCCTGCCACTACCCCATCAACGGACCGGACTCGTCGCTAATGCCTTCGGTGTCAACAAAAAGGAAGAAAATTTTGATTGGGGCTTTCCCTCAGGCGCAGTGGCAACAAGCACCAGCACTACCTATAATGACGAAGAGCTTGAGTTAGAGGATGACTGCGTAACCGGAGCAATGCAGGAAGATAAAGGGCGCATTGCCGACTTCAAGGCCGGGCTACGTTACATCAACTGCAAGCCCTATATCAAGAGGCTAATGACTGTTTATGCCATGTTCATGGTTCTGCTGGCACCACTGGCGATCTTGTTGCCCTTATTCGTCAGGCGCCACTTCGGCATAGAAGTCTGGTATATAACGGCTGCTCAGACATCTTTCTTCGCCGGCATGGCCTTAGGCGGAGTGCTGGTCGCTGCCAAAGGAGAGTTCAAAAGCAGAGTCCGCACTATTCGCACTGTGGGCGCCAGTTTAGCAGTACTCACCATAACTCTTGCCACGCTGGGCATAACAAACGTAAATAATTTTGTTTTCTTCGCCATGGTCTTGTTCTCCTGCGGCGTGGTCGTACCTTTTTACATAACTACCGTCACTGTCCTCTTACAGGAAAATGTAGAACGTTCTTTCCACGGCCGCGTCTTCGCCGTCTTGTACATGATCGGTTCAGCCGCCATCCCAGTGGGTACCTTAATTTTCGCACCCTTGGCGGACGTGATTCAGATTGAGTTGGTTCTCTTTGTCACCGGCAGCTTACAATTCCTGATTCTGCTTTGGTCTTGGAAAAGGATCCCTCTGGATCTCTAATGTATTATCAAGTCTCTTGACGTAAAGGCGGCAAGAAATTACCAAAAATCGAACTAAGATGGTGTAGACTAAGCGGTGAGATTATTTAACAAAGCAATTTTTTGGAGGTCTATATGCTATATGAATTATTAATTACAGATATTGCAGCGCGTGAAATCATTGACTCACGCGGCAATCCTACTGTTGAGGCAGAAGTATTGTTGGAGGACGGCACAGTCGGTCGCGCAGCAGTACCTTCAGGCGCTTCAACCGGTGCTTATGAAGCAGTCGAACTTCGCGACGGCGACGCAGATCGCTATCAGGGCAAAGGTGTGCTCAAAGCGGTCGACAATGTCAACGATATCATCGCCCCTGAGCTGGTCGGCATGAATGTCTACGATCAAGGAGAGTTGGACCAAGCCATGATCGAGCTCGACGGCACTGATAACAAGGCCAATCTCGGAGCCAACGCCATTCTCTCAGTTTCCCTGGCAGCAGCCCAGGCCGCAGCTGATTCACTGGGACTCCGTCTCTGGCAATACGTTGGCGGTATCCGCACACATACCCTTCCTGTACCCATGATGAATGTTATTAATGGTGGTAAGCACGCCGATAACAGCGTCAACTTGCAGGAGTTCATGATTATGCCCGTCGGTGCCAGCAGCTTCCGTGAAGCATTCCGCTGGTGTACCGAAGTTTTCCACACTCTGAGCAAACTGCTTAAGGCCGAAGGCTACTCCACCGCAGTCGGTGATGAAGGTGGCTTTGCTCCGAATCTCAAGAGTGACGAAGAGGCTCTGCAGTGGCTGGTTAAGGCTATTGAGGAAGCAGGATTCACGCCCGCTGAAGATTTCTTTATTGCAATGGACCCCGCATCAACTGAACTCTACGAAGAGGCGAAAAAGATCGGTAAAGACGGCTATTATTTCTGGAAAACCGACGAATTCAAGACCACAGAAGAGATGATCGACTACTATGCCATGCTGGCGGATAAATATCCTATTATTTCCCTAGAAGACGGCTTAGCAGAAGATGATTGGGAAGGCTGGCAAGAACTCAACGCCCGCATCGGCGATAAAGTGCAGTTGGTCGGTGATGACCTCTACGTTACCAACACTGAACGCCTCGAGAAGGGGATCGAGCTCAACGCTTCCAATTCCATCCTAATCAAAGTTAACCAGATCGGCACCTTGACCGAAACACTGGAAGCTATTGAGATGGCACAACGTCAAGGCTGGACCGCGGTCATTTCACACCGTTCAGGCGAGACTGAAGATGTCAGCATCGCTGACCTCGTTGTGGGAACAGATGCAGGTCAGATCAAGACAGGTGCACCTTCACGCTCTGATCGCGTGGCCAAATATAACCAGCTCCTACGTATTGAAGAAGAGTTAGGTTCTAGCGCCACTTATGCCGGCTTCGACGCTTTCCGTCTTGAGCGCTAAGTAAAGTAGAACTGCCGACGCTATGACTTCATAGCGTCGGCTTATTTGCAAACTGAATCCGCAGCCGCCATCTGCGAGTACCATAAATTTTTGTAAAGAGGAGACTATGGATTTATCTTTTGCTGATTACATTCGAGCTTTTGCCCTAACAACCTTCGCCGGTCTCTCGACGGGTATTGGCGGACTGGTTGTCTTTCGCAAAAAACCACTCAACCAACACATTATTTCATTTTCACTGGGACTTTCGGCCGGTGTCATGCTGTACATCTCCTTCGTGGAGATGCTCAGTGGATCCTTTGACACCTTAGGTGAAATCCACGGAAGTCGCGGAGAAATCTACGCTGTATTGGCCTTCTTCGGAGGAATACTCTTCAGTATGCTGATTGACTTCTTCATTCCTGAAGAACAGAACCTGCATGAAATGCGGGGTGTAGACGAAGTCACTTACGACCCTCACATTGAAGAGGCCGAAATATGCGAAGATTGCATAATTGACCGGGAAGAAATTCAAAGAAAAAGCGAATTGACCAGAGTCGGGAGAGTTTCTGCTGTTGCCATCATCATCCACAACCTGCCGGAAGGACTGGCTTCCTTTGTTGCAGCCTTAGCTGATCCTGCCTTAGGTATTAGCATTGCGGTTGCAATCGCTATCCACAATATCCCAGAGGGAATTGCCGTAGCAGTTCCGCTCTACGCAGGCACCGGTGACAAAAAACGTTCCTTCCTCACGGCGCTTTTCTCCGGTCTGGCTGAACCTATCGGAGCCCTACTCGGCTTCCTCGTGTTCCGCCCTTTTCTCAGCGAATCTCTCCTCGGCATAATTTTCGCAGCAGTAGCTGGGATTATGGTTTTCATCTCTCTGGATGAGCTCCTGCCTTCGGCAGAAAAGCAAGGCGAGCACCATATCGTGATCACCGGATTAGTAATCGGAATGGCAATTATGGCACTTTCCCTACTCATTCTATAAGGATAAAAAAGGCAAAAAAATGGATTTACAGCTAATTGATTACTTACGGGCCTTCGCGCTGACAACGCTGGCAGGACTCTCGACCGGGATCGGCGGACTCGTCATTTTCCGGAAAAAGCCGCTCAACCAGCATATTGTGTCCGCGTCTTTGGGCCTCTCCGCAGGTGTCATGCTGTACATCGCCTTTGTTGAGATGCTGGGCGGTTCTTATATTACTCTGAGTGAAATCTACGGCAATCGAGGCAATCTCTATACCGTGCTGTCCTTCTTCGGCGGCATCTTTTTCATTATGATCATTGACTTTCTGGTTCCGGAAGCACAAAACCCGCATGAACTTCATAGTGTGACTGACATCAGCTACGATCCTCATCTTCATGAAAAGCCGGCTAAAGCCAAATTAAGTGTAGTCAAACGAGAAGAGGTCAGAGAAAAAAGCAATTTGACTCGAGTCGGCCTCTTATCTGCCATCGGGATTGCCGCACATAATATGCCCGAAGGCATCGCTGCTTTTGTCGCTGCCTTGGCCGACCCGGCCCTCGGCGTCAGCATCGCTATCGCTATCGCTATTCACAACATCCCGGAAGGAATCGCCATAGCCGTTCCCCTCTATGCAGGCACCGGGGATAAGAAAAAATCGTTCCTGACCGCTCTTTTAAGCGGCCTGGCAGAACCCTTTGGAGCCTTAATTGGCTTCCTGATTTTACGGCCTTACATCAGCGAGACCTTGCTGGCGGTGGTCTTTGCTTTTGCTGCCGGCATCATGGTGTACATCTCACTGGACGAGCTGCTGCCAACTGCAGAAAAGCAAGGCGAACATCATTTAGTAATCGGAGGCGTCATCGTCGGCATGCTGATTATGGCTTTAACTTTGCTCGTGCTTTAGGTGACAACTCAGCGCAGAAACAGATGCTATTCTGGATGCAATAAAAAGGCAGAAATCAGCTACGCTGCCAACGAGAGAAGGAGAAGATAGGATGAGTATTTATCAACAAGCAATTCAACTTGAGCAGGAAGGCGCAGCTTACTATGAGGAGCAGGCAGACAAACATCCTGAATCGGCAATACATAGAATCTTCAAAATTCTGGCAGAAGCGGAACGCCGCCATGAGTTAGCGATTTTGGAATATCAGAGACAAGAGCAATTCGTAGTCCCGGAAGAGACTCAAGATATGGAAAAAACCTTCTTCGCTACAGCTGACGACGTTGATAGCGAATACTTTCTGGTGCCACGAGCTCTGGACGTGTATCTGACCGCACTGGAAATGGAAAGAAAATCCATCGTCTTGTACGAAGAGCAGCTCAAAAATGCTGAGAATGAAACAGAAAAGGCTCTCCTCGTCTGGCTGGTCGCCGAAGAACAAAGACATTACGACCAGTTGGATAAACTAATCGAAATGATTCGCCACGGTGACGAGTATGTCACTCACGCGATGTTCACAAATATGCCCGACTATTAATGCAGAATCCTAGCTGCAGTTAAACTAAGCTGATAAGCCAGCTCCCGCCGGAGCTGGCTTCTTTATTTCTTGAGGATCCCTGCAAGATGCAGGTGGGTCTTGCCTGTGGCTAGAAATCCTGCGCTCGATGAATAATCCGGCCAGCGCGAATAGTAAGAGCGATCTCTGTCCGGCGTAGCTTCTCTGCCGTCAAGTCGTCGAAGCTGTCCGCTTGCACAACGGAGAGATCAGCGGTCGCTCCGACCCGGAGTTCGCCTCTGCTTTCCTCCTCGCCCAGCACATAGGCAACGTTTTCTGTGGATGCGGCTAGCGCTTCCTGTAGGCTAAGGGATTTTTCCGGCTGCGGATGATCAAGAGCTGCAGCCAGCGTCAACAATGGATTGGCGCTCTCGACCGGACTGTCTGAACTGAAAGCTTGATGAATCCCCAGATCCAAAGCTGCGCGATAATCATAGGCGGCGTTACGCCTTTTGTCCCCGAGGCGAGCCTGAGCCATCTGCCAATCGGAGGCAGCAAAGAGTGGCTGCGTGATGACCAGTAGCTGCGACTGCGCTAGACGTTGCAGGAGTTTTGCATCCGTGATCTGGCAGTGGATGATCGTATGACGCAGGTAATTGGAACGATCCGCATCTGTCTTGGCGGCCGCTGTAAAAGCATCCACAATCTCCGCAACGGCTCTGTCGCCAATCGCGTGAATCGTCAATTGAACACCGGCAGCGTTCGCCTGTTCAAACCAGCAGACTAGCTCCTCGTAAGGAATTAGGTCCAGTCCTGAAGTGGAAGTATCATCGCTATACACTTCTCGCAACAATGCCGTTCTCCCACCCAGACTACCGTCCTTGAAGAGCTTAACTGAGGCTATCTTGATCTGTGGATGGGTGCGATACTGCTCGCGCAGAGCTAAAAAGTCTGAAATCTCTTCCGGATCCGACAAGCCGATCTGCGCGTAATAGGCAGGCAGATCCGGATCTGTCTCATATATATCTTCCAGTGCCGAGAGGAAATCCACATCCTGCAGACTGCCGGTCTCTTGACTGGCCACGGCTGTTAAGCCATACGCCGCCATGCTTTTCAGGCCGAAAGCTAAGAGCTCCTTTTGCTGCTCTTTACTGTATTTCTCTTGCAAAGAGAGAAGGTTAAACATGGCGTTCTCGGAGAGTATCCCGTTAGGTCTGCCGTTCTCAGCTAATCCCACTGAGCCCGGCTCAGTCTCGGCGAAACTCTGCCAGTCAAATTCGCGCAGAACAGCGGAATTCACCACACAGACATGACCGCAGATGCGACTTAGAATAATCGGAATCTGACTGCTGATAGCATCTAATTCTTGCAAAGAAGGCGGGAGTTGTTCCGGATAGTTCTCCTCATTCCAGCCGGCGAGGATAATTTCTTTGCTCTGCCCGGATGCCTCCGCAATGCGTACTTGCTCGGTCAAAAGACTCAGGACTTCTGCGAGACTGCGCGCGCTGTCCAAGGAAATTTGACTGTGTCGCAAAGCCCAATTTTCCAAATGCATATGGGCATCCAGCAGTCCCGCAAAGACTATACGCCCATCCAGCGAAATTTCTCGCTCGGCCCGCGGCCAATTCGAGCTCTCCGCCATACTGCCGAGCGCCGTAATTATACCGTCTTCGATTTGCAGAGCACCGTCCGCTCTTGTCAGATTTTTATCAAAAAAACTACAGTTCGTCAGCCTTAAACTCACAATTAATCCTCCGGGAAAAAGCGATTTCTGTAATAGGACTTGGCTGTATAGATCGGAGCCAAGGGATTATGTCCCGCTACTCTGTCTTTCACCGCCAACACTGTCATCGGCGATTCGAGATATTTCATCACCAGGGTATCGTGACCCACACATAAACCCATAATGATAGTAAAGTCGACCTTTTGCTCGTTCATTAGGAGCGCCTGTCCGATGGGATTGCACATCACTTCGTCGGCACAGTTGGAATGTGTATCAGCCGCTTCAAGACCGACCAGCGACTTCGGCAGAGAACCTGTCTTGCAGAGTGCAGAGTTAACCGAGAAGCCATGGTGGATCAGGATTTCTGTCACCGTTCTTGCTTCTCTGCTTAAGCCTGAGCAAAAAACCAGGCCAAGGCTCTCGTAGCCGCAGAGTTTGCAAAAATCCATGACTTCTTCCATGCGTGTTAAGCGCCCGTAACCTTGTATTTCCACCTTGCCTGCTGCACGCGCGATAAGTTGATTCTCTTCTTCCTGAAAGAGCCTTGTCGCTTCTTCGTGGATAGCGGAGCTTTTGCCGGCACAGACTGCCAAGGTCTCCTCTTCGTTATATGATTTGCAGCCCTTTTTTCCGCAATATGAACACTGATACATTAACTTTCCTTCCTGCGACAAATAAACTGACGCTTCGCTTTTTAAATAGATTAGCACGGGTGAGGGCTTTTGAGCGCGATATTGCTTGAGGAAATATGATTCTTTGCTGCGCGGCTCTCTGTTAGAATACTGAATAAGACTTTTAAGTGCAGGGAGAGAATATGCATAGTAAGATTTTTGATGAAGTAATTGATCGACGCGGTACGGCTTCTGCGAAATGGGATACGCTGCCACAAACGAAGGAGGGCGAGCCGGCATATATTGCTTTGAGCACAGCCGACATGGATTTCGCCGTTCCCGAGGTGATCAGTTCGGCTTTGCAAAAAGTTGTGGATAGGCGCATTTATGGCTATACGACGGAAGAGGCGGAGCCGCGTTTTCGCGACAGCCTGCGCTGGTGGATGAAGGAGCGCTTCGATTTGGAAGTCGAGGCCGAGGAGATAGTGGTCGGAGATGGCAGCATCGGCATGATGAACTGTATCGTTGAAGGCTTTTCCAATGTGGGCGACGGCATCATCTTGCAACGCCCGGTCTACGGCACTTTTACCAAGGCATTCCAGAATCAGCTGCATCGCAATATAGTCAGTGCTCGCTTGATCCGGGAAGACGCTTTCACTTATTCGATGGATTTTGAGGCTCTGGAAAAGGCTTGCGCCGATCCCTGCAATAAGATATTCGTACTCTGTTCGCCGCACAATCCGGTCGGCCGCATCTGGCGTGAGGATGAACTCTTAAAGATGCTGGAAATCTGCCGACGTCACCGAGTTTTGATTATTTCCGACGAGATCCATTGTGATCTTTTGCGGCCGGGGCAAAAGCACACTCCACTCCTCGCTTTAGCACGCCCTGACGATCTGGTGATCCAGGTGGGTTCCATCAGCAAAAGTTTCAACTGTGCCGGCATTAAATGTGCCAGCGCCATTATTTTCAATGAGAGATTGCGTGAGCAGGTCAAGGCAGTGCTTCCGTCGACTCTGATCTCGCCTTTTGCGCTGGAAGCCCAGATTGCAGCTTACTCGGATGCCGGACGTGATTGGCTTGATGCCTTGAACGCCTACATCGACGAAAACATTAAGCAAGTGAGAGCCTTGTTTGCTGCTGAAATGCCCGAAGTGCAGGTCACGGATCCTGAAGGAACTTACTTATTGTGGTTCGATTTCAATCCCACTGGCTTGTCCGATGCCGAGATTCATCATTTGGTTCACGAAGTCGCTCGCGTCAGATTGACTGACGGCTTGATGCACGATCCGGACGGTGGCGAGGGTTTCCAAAGGATGACGACATCATCGCCTCGCTCAGTTGTCTTGGAGGCCTGCGAGAGAATAATCAAGGCATTTAAAGAAGCAAGATAAATTCAAAAAGATACACTTGACAGTGTCCTGCCTGTACTAGTATAGTTAGTACAGAAACGATTGTTTCTGTACTTTTTTTCTAGGAAGGGGAGAATCTGTGTTTACCTTAGACTCACGCAGTAAACAAGCTTTATATCAGCAAATCATGGATCAGATTGTTCTTCTCGTTTCCACAGGAGTGCTCGACATTGGCGATCAATTGCCTTCGATTCGCGAATTAGCTTCATCCTTAGGGATTAATCCGAATACTGTCGCCCGCGCTTATACAGAATTGGAGCAGAAGGGAATCATTAACACTGTCCCGAAGGTTGGCGCTTTTGTCGCCGACATTTCGCTGACAAAAGAGATCAAAGAGGAGGCTAAAACCGCTTTAGCCGACTTATTCACACAATACCTCATGTTAGGTTTAACTGAGGATGAAATTCGTTCACTGGTAGAGGAGGCCTTAGCAAATGTTGAGAATAAAGAGCTTAAGTAAAAGTTTCGCCGACACTTCGGTTTTGTCCGCTCTCGACTGGGAAATCCCGGATGGCAAAGTATTCGGACTGATCGGCAGCAACGGAGCAGGAAAATCCACTCTGATGCGTTGTATCAGTCAGGTTTACGATTATGACGGCGAAATAACTATTGACGGAGCTCCGCTTTCAGAGCAGAAGGAGAAACTCTTTTTCGTCTCGGATGAGCCCTTCTATTTTAACCGCTTTAATACGAATGAAATGAAGGATTACTATAAGCTTTTTTATCCGAATTTTGATGAAGATTATTACCGGAAGTTGCTGGAGCTGTTTCATTTCGATGAGAAAAAGCCGCTCCACCTACTGTCTCGCGGATTGAAACGTCAAAGTATCGTCATTCTGGCGTTGAGCTGTCAGCCAAAAGTCCTCTTGATGGACGAATCGTTTGACGGCTTGGATCCTATGGTGCGACTGACCCTTAAGCGTGAGCTGATCCGGTTGGTTGACGCAGGTGAAATCAGCGTCATCATTTCTTCGCACAACATTCGTGAACTGGAAGACATCTGTGACGAGATGGCTTTGTTGGAAAACAAGAAGATCGTCTTCACACAGTCGCTGGATGAGCTGCGGGAGAATTACCATAAGGTACAGCTAGGCTACAGCGAGGCACCTGCTGCAGAGCTGTTCGAAAACATGCCGCTATTGAGCTATGAGATTAATAACAAAGTAGTAACAGTCTTATATCACGGTGAAGAGGCAAGAGAACAGATTGAGGCGACGGAGCCTATATTGTTCAACCCACTACCATTATCAATGGAAGAAATATTCGTAGTTGAAATGGAGGTAAACCAAAATGAAAACTAAAGGATATTTACGACATCTTCTGAAACAGCATCGCGCTATAGCTGTACTGTATTTTGTAATCAGCTTGATTGCATACCCGGTTTCTTTGCTCTTTCAATCAATTTCTAAGGAGCCCTTGCGTAATCTGGAGTATGCTCCGGTATCGCTGGCCATCGTGATGGTGGCTTTAGGAGCAGTGACTCCGTTCATCATCTATAGCTTTATTTATGACAAAAACAAGATGGACACATATTTTTCGCTTCCTATTCGGCGAGAAAAATTGTTCCTGACCCATTTCCTTTTCAGCTGGTTGATCCAAATCATACCGATGCTGATCAGTAATTTCTTGGCCTTCTTGATCGTGAACTTTATCACCCCCAACTACTTGCTATTGGAATTCGGGCCTTATACGTTCACGCAATTTCTGACTTGGTCCGGAATAATGATCATAGGTTCTGTAATACTGCAGATACCGTCTTTGCTGGCGATACTCTGCACCACTAACTTGTTCAATGGTTTTGTTTATGCCCTAGTTCTGCACTTTGTGCCCAGCACTATTCAGGCTGTCTGGAATAGCTCAACTACAGGATTTTTCGGCTATACGCCGGCCAGAGAGTTTGGGAATTATGGTTTAACTAAGCTGGAGTTTCACAGTGTTTATGTTCTGAGCACCGCACATGAAGCCAATGGAGAATACCTGACGTCTCTTATCATCTGGTTCGTTATTGCGCTGGCGTTGCTGGCCCTTGGCACCTGGCTGTTTAAGACACATCAGGTGGAGCGCACGAATACCACTTATATGGTCAAAGGTTTTTATCCTGCAGTAATTGCCACTTATGGAATATTGCTCTTGTTGATTCTTTTGAATAACAGTTTTGACTACATTTTTGTGTATGCGTCGGAGCCGTTCTACTTGAATATTACCTTCATTTCTATTTTTCTGGTGGCCTTCGTGGTGCTCTTTATTGTGGAAATCATCCGCTTCCACGGTCTGCCGAAAATAGGACGAACCATTGTGTTTTATCTGCTCTTATTCGCAGTGGCTTTGGGTCTGAGCTTTTTCTTGAATGTGACAGTTGATGCACACCTGACTAGGAAGATGCCCAACCGCTCGAAGGTAGATAAGATTGAGTTAACTTCAGCCTATTATCAAGAGTCAGAGTATGTTGATTCTCCGAGCATTTTCGTCTACCCCTTTGGTCTCGTGACTAACTATTCACAAGAGACCGTTGAAGATGATGCTGCTGTCGATGAAATTATGGCTATCCACAAGGAAATGGCCGACGCTTGGCTGGAGATGGATCATTCGGATCTGCATGAGGATCGCGCTACCTTTAATCAGCCTCATCTGCGGCTGGTCTATCTGGATAGCGAGGGCGACGAGCTGATGGTGCGCACATTTTATGTCTACAGCCTTAAACATCGGAGCGCCATAGAAGATATTTCCGGAATTGACTTGATCTCACCTCATATTGATAAAGAGGTGTCGTGGTAGTCTTGCTCTCGGGTTTAGATGAGAGTTATTAACCCCGGAATCCGCCGTCAACGCCGAGTACTTGGCCGGTAATAAAGGAGGCCTTGTCGGAGACCAGAAATGAAACCGCTTCAGCCACTTCATGTGCTTCTCCGACGCGACACATTGGTGTCTCGTCGCAGAGAGCGGCTATTTCTTCTTCGCTATAGTCCTTCAGCATATCGGTATTGATCACTCCCGGTGCGACTGCGTTGACACGGATTCCGGCCGGTGCAACTTCACAAGCGAGCGAGCGGGTAAGTCCGATTAAGCCGGACTTGCTTGCCGCATAGGCAGTCTCGCAGGAAGCTTCCGAGCAGCCGTCGTAAGTGCCCCAGACGGAAGCGACATTGAGGATATTGCCGTAACCGCGTTTGATCATTAAGGGAAGGACCGCTCTGCACAGGCGATAGGCGGAGGTCAGGTTCACTGAGAGTATTCGCTCCCAGACCTCCTCTTCCGTCGTCGTCAATAAGCCCCATTGGGCAATTCCGGCGTTATTAACTAAAACATCAAGCTTATTATCGCTGAGCAGTATGACCTCAGCCATCATCTTCCTAACGTCCGTCTGTGAGGTGATGTCCGCCGGGAAAAGATCCGCCGTACCGCCGGCTGCGACTATCTCTTCCTGCAGAGCGTGGGCCTCATCATGCGAGCGGAAGTAGTTGATGAAGACATGGTAGCCTTCACTCGCTAGCTTCCTCGAAACAGCAGCACCGATTCCTTTCGCGCCGCCGGTAATTAATACAGTCTTTTTCATTTCGCTTCTCGTATCCATATTTATTCTTCTTAATCATATTTCGTGCCTGGCACGATATGTGAATTGTCAAAATGTCTAGCGGGCTAGAATATCCTTTAGCATTTCGTTGAATAAGGTCTTGTCGGCCCCCAAGGCAAAGAAACAGTTCAAATCATCCGCTTGCAGGCGATGATCTACGATAGTCTGGCCGAATGCTTTGCCCGGCATGGTTTCAACATCCATATGCACTCTGGGGCAATCGGTCAATACATCCGGATTGATAAGTGCACAGACAGCTAAAGCATCGTGAACAGGAGCCTCATCGACGAAAGAATCCGTTTCAGTATAGACCTGCATTCTCTGTTCGACTAAATCAGCGGCAAATACGGTGGAGAAGGTATTAATCTCCCGTAGCTCACGACAGGTTTCAGCTGTGACAGGAGCCATATGCGTTGCATCTAAAGGCACCATCGTAAGTCTGACTCCGCTATTCAAAATCCAAGCCAAGGCATGCGGATCGTGATAAATATTAGCCTCCGCAGAGGAAGTAATGTTGGAAAGGGCGTCGCCTCCACCCATTATGATGACTTCTGAAATGTTTTTCACTATCGAAGCGTCCAGCATCAAAGCCAGAGCCAAGTTGCTGACCGGGCCGGTCAAAATAATGGTCACAGGCTCCGTAGCCTCGCGCAGGTATTGAACGTAAAAAGCCGCTGCCGGCACACTTTCATGCTCGGTCGTCGCAGGTTCCAGCTTCAAATAGTCATCATGCATTTGAATCGTTTGGCCGTCGCGCTCGATATCAATTTTGTTGTTAGCAGGTTCGGGCAGGTCCAGCAGGTGCATAAACACGGGGCGTCCACAACCTTTATAAACCGGGACATCTACATTCATTTTTTGGATAAGACGCAGAGCGTTCTCCGTTGTGTGTTCGATTGACTTGTTGCCTGCGACCGTACACACGGCTTTGAGGTCAATAAGATCCGATTTGATTGCCAGCATCATCGCGACTGCATCATCCGATCCGGGGTCCACATCTAAAATTACGGGTATAGCCATTAAAATCCACCTCTTTCATTGAGTCAGAAAATTTTATTATCCTTTACATGTTAAGCTTCTCAATTTTTTGTGATTTAAGCAAATTCTATTATAAGTTAGAATTAGAGAAATAGAGTGTTCTTTGTTCGGGGGTAAGTTATGAGAAGAAAAGACCGCGAAATGTCTCGCGAATACGGCCTATCTGTAATAGATCGTTCCGCTTTCGGAACATTGTCTGTAAATGATCCCAAGCATCCTGATCTGCCCTATTCAATTCCTCTATCAATTGTGCGCAGAGAAGATGAACTGTTTTTCCACTCTGCCAGGGGCGGGAATAAATTCGAAATCCTGCAAAACAGCCCAAAGGCTCGCATCGTCTTTGTCGATCGTGTTCAGGTTCCGGATTTATTCAGTGACGAAGAACTGCGAGAATTGGCTGAGCAGGGACAATTGAGGGATTTCGTCAGCAAAGTATTCACAACGGAGTTTTCTTCGGCCATCGTGAGTGGGCGGGTGGAGGAAATTGATCACGAAGAAAATCCTGAAAAATTCAACTTTGCCATGCGCGCCATCTGCGAGAAGTATACGCCGGACAAAATGGACTTTTTTGAGGCGGCATTAGACTTCAGTCGGAAACGGCTGGCCGTTTTTTCCCTAAAAATCGACTCTATCACTGCTAAACGCAAGCGCTTCGATGCTTCGGGCACGGAAATGAAATGGCAGCGCAGCGAATAGATTGCTGCCGCAAGATGCAGATAAGATACCGCTTTATATCCAATGCTGTAGAATAATGATATTCTCAAAAGCTATCTTTTAGAAAGAGTGAAATATATGACAGTTAATGAAAAAATCTCCGCCTTACGCAAGTTGATGCAAGCAAACGATCTCTACGCTTACTATATCGGCACGAGCGATCCACATAATTCGGAATATATCGCGGACCATTTCCGTACGCGCGCTTATATGTCCGGGTTTGAAGGCTCTGCCGGCACGTTGGTTGTGACCATGAAAGAGGCTTTGCTGTGGGCCGACGGACGTTATCACATCCAGGCCGCTAAAGATCTCGAGGGCAGTGAAATCATCCTCATGAAGCAGGGTGCTCCCGGGGTGCCGAAAGTGTTGGATTGGCTGATCAATAATATGCCGCAGTCGTCGAAATTGGCTATTGCCGGCGAGCTTCACTCTGACAGCGAAATAGGTCGCATGGCTCTCCAGCTGAGCAGGAAAGACATTTCCTTGATTACTAAGCTTGACTTGATTGATGAGATCTGGGAAGACCGCCCGGCCTTACCGCAGGGTAAGGTGCGCTTGCATCCGCTGAAATATGCTGGGCAATCCACGGCGGACAAGCTAAGTGAAATCCGCAGCTTGATGTCGAGAGATCAGGCAGATGCAGCCTTTTTTGTCGGCCTGGATGACATCATGTGGCTGATGAATATTCGGGGGGAGGATGTTCCCGGCAATCCGGTGACCTTATCCTTTGCCTTGATTGAAAAAGAAAAAGCTACGCTTTTCATTAACTTGGATAATCTGGAGGATGGCCTCGCCGCTGCGCTGGCCGAGGAAGGCGTTACCTTGGCTCCTTACGAGACTGTTTATAGCGCTTTGAGCGATTTAAAAGCTGAGCGAATCGTGCTGGATCGCACTCGGGTCAGCCGTAGCCTGGTGGACTCATTGCCGAAGCAGAGCAAAATTATTACTAAAAGCGATTATCCGCATCTGCTGAAAGCGAAGCTCAACGAGCAGCAGCAGGAGGCACAGCTGGAAGCAGGTATTCGTGACAGCGTCTACGTGACATCATATTTGTACTTTGTGAAGCATAAGGCAGTTGAGCTGGGCCACAACGAATATTCCGTTACAGCTGAGCTGGAACGCTTGCGCAGGCAAGATCCTCTTTATGTCGGGGAGAGCTTTGCCTCCATTTCAGCCTATGGCGCCAATGCTGCCATGATGCACTATCAGGCGAGCGCAGAAGATTATGCGCAGCTGGAGGCGCGCGGGCTTTACCTGATCGACTGCGGCGCGCAAATGTGGGACGGAACGACCGACATCACGCGGACAATCGCCTTAGGAGAATTAACTCAGGCCGAAAAAGAGGCCTACACGTTGACCTTGCGTTCACATATCGCACTGGCTTCGCTGCCTTTCTTGAAAGGTACGAGCGGAGTTGCTTTGGATGCGGTTGCACGCAGTGTTGTCTGGCGGGAAAACTTTGATTACAAGTGTGGCACCGGCCATGGCGTCGGCTTTGTCGGCGGCGTGCACGAAGGTCCTCAGCGCCTGACGGGTAGTGTCGAACACGGCGGGCAAATCTTTGAACCTGGCATGGTTATTACGATAGAGCCCGGTGTCTATCTTGAAGGTGAGCTGGGTGTGCGTTTAGAAAACGACTATATCGTAGTCCCCGCTGAGATGGAATTGAATACGCAGGCTGATATTTTTTATAGCTTTAAGCCCTTTACCTTCGTGCCCTTCGACCGCGACGCTATCTTGGTGGATAAGATGAGCACTGCTGAATTGATGTGGCTAAATGACTATCATACGCAGGTGCGAGAGACCCTCTTGCCGCGAATCGATGACGAGCTTGTTAAGGAGTATGTGCTAGAGGCAACTGAAGCCCTCTCCAATTGAGGTATTAATATGCCGGGAATACAGGAATTCAACTTAAACCATGCAACGCTGGAGCGCAGCTTTGACGGCGATTTTGCTGCTGTCAAAGATGTATCCTTTGAGGCACAAAGCGAAACGCGGGCCTGGGACATGTGTGCCGGCTTGCGCGTAGCGGCTGCGACGCCGTTAGTTGTGCCCGGTGACGTGGAAAGCAATACTGCTGCTGTCTGCAGCTTGCTGGCCGAGGCGGAGGAACAGCAAGTCGATGTGATCGTCTTCCCGGAATTAGTGCTTTGTGGGGCTACCTGTGGCGACCTTTTGTTTCAACGTGCGCTCAAAGATACCGTGCTGAAAGGCTTGGGCAGGATTTTGCTAGAGAGCGAAGACGTGGAAATGCTGATCTGCCTGTCTTTGCCGCTGCAATTCGACGGTCATTTGCTCAAAGTAACTGCCTATCTTTTCCAGGGAGAAATCGTGGGCATGTACCCGGCGGAAAGCCTTAGCAGCGCTGAGCGGCGTTGGTTTACTCCTGCGTCTGAAATTCGAAATCTTTACGATCAGTCTTATGAGCTCTTGATTGATGATCCCGCTTTTCATAAAGATGTGCCGGCACAGGAGAGGGAATCCGCTTGGTGGCAGATGATCAACAAGAAGGGCAGTAGATGCCCTCTGGTGACGCGGGATCTTAATGGAATTCTAAATGAGATGGCCGAGCCGGAGACAAGTGAGAATGAAGAAGATATCAGTTTTTCTTGTGATTTGTCCCCTCTAGATTTCATACCTGAACACATTCTGCGCTATTCCTTTAATTTTCTAAAATCTAGCGACGTGGTGTCAGGTTTATCCGTATTCGCTGAGATTCCTGCAGCTTTCGAGCCTTTTGCTGCCGGAGATATGCGTTATCTATCGGATGCCGGTCACAGCTTGCCTGGCAGAGGAGATGTCAGCGAGCCGCTGTACGAGCTGGGGCAAGCGACTGTCCCGCTTCTTGCAATCAGCGACGCTAGACCAGAATATCCCTTGCATTATCGTCAGCTGCGTTCTGCTTTGCTAGAGCGCTCCGCCAGAGAAGAAGCCGTGATCGTCTATGCCGCTGCGGGGGCCAGAGAATCCAGCTCGCAGCATGTCTACGCAGGACATCGTTTAATCTGTGCCAACGGCAATTTGTTGGCTGAAGGCGAGGCTTTTGAGACGGGTCTGACGGTGGCTGAACTTGATTTAGAAAAAATCTTCGCTCCCAACGTGGTTGACGAGCCGCTTGTGACTCTAGCTCAGCCTGAGGATGTTCTTGAGGTTAGAGAGTTTCCTTTTTTGCCACCCGAACGCAAGCAATGGCAGGAGTTTTGCTATCAGGTTTTGGATTTGCAAGCACGAGGTCTGGCTGCTCGCTTAGACCACTTGGATGCAAGAGCAGTTTTGGGTCTATCCGGAGGGCTGGATTCGACTCTGGCTCTATTGGTTTGTCTTAGAGCCTGCGGCCTACTCGAACGTCCTGCAAGTGATATTTTGGCCGTTTCCATGCCGGGTCCCGGATCCTCACCCCGCTCTGTGGCTATCTCTGAAGCATTAGCCGAATCTAGCGCTTGTGATCTGATGACAATTGATATCGGCGAAGCCGTTGAGCTGCATCTGCGCGATATTGGGCATGACGGTTCTCTTGATAATACGTATGAGAATGCGCAAGCTCGTGAGCGCACGCAGATTTTGATGGATTTGGCAAATATGAAAAGGGGCATTGTTGTCGGTACAGGCGATTTGTCCGAGCTGGCCTTGGGTTTTTGTACTTATAACGGCGATCAGATGTCCATGTATAGTGTGAATCATTCCGTACCGAAGACCTTAGCACGCATCATGCTGGACATTTTCGCGGAAGATTTGCTGACGACTAGACCGCACTCCGCCTACTTATCTGATTTCTTCTATTTGAATGAAAGTAAGCAGAAGCCGATGGCGAACCTCTTAAGAGAGATTATTTCTCGTCCGGTGTCGCCTGAGTTGCTGCCGCCCGAGGAGAGCGGTGAGATCTCTCAAAAAACCGAGCAAATTATCGGCCCCTATGAACACAATGATTTTTTCCTCTTTTATCTGATCTATGACGGCAGGCCTCCTAAAGAAGTGTACGAAATGGCCTGTAAGGTTTTTACTAATACTGATCCTGATGAGTTGAAAAACGAGTTGATCAGATTTGTTAAACGCTTTGTTCGCAGCCAGTTTAAGCGGCAACCCATGCCCGAGGGTGCACAGGTCTTGCCCTATTCGCTCTCGCCGCATTCTGCCTTCCAAATGCCGGGAGACCTGTCGGAGAACAGTATTTTAGAGGCGCTGAAGGACCTGTAATCACAAGCTTACCGCTGTTTTGGACTATAAAGATTTGCTGATAGTCTTAAGTTTGTTATTGTAAATATGACAGTACGGGCAGGAAATACATATGTAATTCATCAGTCCGACTGAGTTATAGTTAGGCTGTTTCTGATAGCATGTAAAATACACGACATTTTTTCTAGTGGAGACGAAAAGGAGGAAATGCCTCTCTTGAGGTTGAATGAATAATGGCCCCAGCTTTTAGTGCAGAAGACGTATGGCGTACTTGTTATAATCGAGTTTTGAAAGACGAGATCCAGCCCTTGACCTACAACACATGGTTTGCCAAGGCGGTACCTTTCTATGTGGAGGACCAGATTTTTGGACTCGCTGTCCCTAATGATGTGGTGAGGGAATTTATCATCCCGCATAAAAAGACGATTGAGTCGGCTTTGAAGCAAGTCACACATATCCTCTACAAGCTGCAGGTTGTGGTTCGCCCCGACGGCACGCTCCCGGAGACGACTTTAGATCGGGATTACGAGACCTCTAATAATGTAATTTCACAACGTGGTCAGCTCAACCCTGAGTACACTTTTGATAGCTTTATTGTAGGCAGCAATAACGAGTTTGCTCACGCTACTTGTATTTCTGTCGCATCTATGAAGAATCCGCGCAACAATAATCCTCTCTTTATTTACGGTGGTTCCGGCCTGGGCAAAACTCACCTTTTGCATGCCATCGGCAATCGAGTCAATATTGATTTTCCGGGAAAACGAGTGGTTTATGTTCAGTCCGAGCAATTTGTCAACGAACTCATCGCTTGCATCCAGAATAACGACTACACAGCATTCCGCGAGCATTACCGCTTGGCTGACATGCTTCTCATTGACGATATTCAGTTTATCGAAGGTAAGGAACGTATGCAGGTCGAGTTTTTCCATACTTTCAACATGCTTTATGAGTCCGGCAAGAACGTGGTCCTGACTTGCGATAAGCCGCCGCAGAACCTAACTTCCTTGGAGGAGCGGCTACGCACCAGACTGATGAGCGGTCTTACTGCCGATATTGGCCCGCCTGACTACGAAACGCGTTTGGCTATTCTCGGTAAGCTGCAGGATTCCTTTCAGACTAATGTTTCGGAAGAGATTGTTGAATATATAGCCAGCAACATTACGAATAACGTGCGGGAGCTTGAAGGTGCCTTCAAGACGATCCGAGCACTCTATACCTTGGGTACCGACGTCACTTTGGATCGGGCCAAGCACGTACTGCGCAATTTGATCCAACCCGGAGCGATGCGCCCGCTGACCTGCGAATTTATTATGGAAGTGGTCAGTAATTATTATGGTGTGACGGTTGATGACCTCAAGTCACGTAAGCGTAGCCAGAATATTGTAATTCCCCGAAGAGTCGCGATGTTTTTGAGCCGTAAGAAATTGGGTCTTACTTACGAGGAAATCGGCACTGCCTTCGGAGGCAAGAATCATGCCACAGTTATGCATGCTTGTGATAAAATGAATGAAGATTTGGAGACTGATTTTGACCTGCAAGAGGCTCTGGAAAAAATAGAGGCAAGGCTGCAGTAATTAACATTTTTATTGACAATTGTTAATAAGTTCTCGTGAAAACACTGTTGATAGACTGTTAATAAAAATTTATTGTGAATAGCAGCGTTTTGTTCATATTTTTTCACATTGTTTTCACAAAGTCTTCACATCGGCAAACGACGACTAGATAATGCTTGCACCAGGTTTTGCACATTATTGACATACTATAATAAGAGGATGAAGAAATAGCTATATATATGCGGCAGCAAGAAAAGTTCCCGCTCCGGATGTCTAGATAGCACAAAAAGCACACAGAGGCTTAGGAGGAAAAAATGAGACTGAACTGTTCACGCAAGAAACTTATGGATTCAATCAATATTGTTTCCAAAGCCGTAGCCAGCCGTACACCCATGCCGATTCTGGACGGAATTCTTATGACTACGAATAATGGTCTTACGCTTACCGGCTACGATATGGAAACCGGAATAGAATCCCGCATGGAAGCTGATATACTTGCATCCGGCAGTGTTGTTGTTCCTGCCCGAGTCTTCACTGAAATCGTGCGCCGCTTGCCGGAAGACGATGTTTACATCGACACGGATGATAAACATATGGTGAAAGTCGAGAGCGGTGCCAGCTCATTTAATATTCGCGGTTTGTCTCCGGACGATTATCCCGCCTTACCTATTGTTGAACACGAGCGCAGTTTAGTTCTGGAACAAAAACTGCTGAAAAACATGATCCAGCAAACAAAGTTTGCCGCTTCGACTGATGACAGTCGCCCTATCCTCAAAGGTATCAATGTAATTTTTGAAAATGGCGAGTTAACGCTCGTTACTATCGATGGTTTTAGACTGGCCGTCCGCAAGGAGAAGATCAAGGACGCGCAGCAGGAAGCCATGCAGTTCATAGTTCCTGCTAGGGCAATGGAAGATGTGGCTCAAGTTCTGAGCGAGAGCGAAGATCACGTCACTATCGGCCCCTCACACAATTATGTTTTGTTTGACACGGGTAATGTTAAGATTGTCTCGCGCCTGATTCAGGGAGAATTCCTCAACTATAAGAGCATTCTACCTAGCGGCAATAAAACCAGCTTGGTCTCAGATCCGCAGGTACTTTTGTCCGCGATCGAACGTGCCTCTATTGTCATTGACCGTGATGAAAAACGTTTCCCGGTTACTTTGGAGACACCTGACGAGGATAGCTTGGTCATTAGCTCTAAAACAGATATCGGCATGTCAAGAGAAGAACTCAATGTCGCCTTAACCGGTGAATTGGTAGATATAGACTTTAACCCAAAATTGTTTATGGACGCTTTGAGAGAAATCGATGATGAGCAAATCACTCTGTCTTTCCAAGGCAGCGTTGGTCCGTGCTCAATTCAACCTCTTGAGGGAGATAGCTTCTTTTACCTGGTTCTGCCCCTGCGCCGCTAATACGCTATGCGTTTAACTTCTCTGAGGCTGACGAATTTTCGCAACTACAGAAAGCTGGAGCTGTCCTTTAATGACGGCATACATGTTTTCTACGGAGACAACGCGCAAGGTAAGACCAATCTTTTGGAAGCCATCTTTCTCTGTACCTGCGCCCGCTCCCATCGCACCGGGCGCGATGAAGAGCTGATTTTACACGACGAAAATTTCTATAAGAGTGAAGTGGGTTTTTTGACGGACAGAGGTTTGGAGGAAAAACTCTCCTTCGGCTATATTTTGCCGGATGCGCTGAATACCTCTAGATCACAGCGCAAGATGTCCTACAATGACATTGAGGTTAATAACGTTTCAGAGATGATTGGACTCTTTCACGCGGTTATCTTTGCTCCTGAAGATCTGCAAATAGTTAAGGGTGGCCCGGGTGGTCGCCGTCGTTTCCTCGATCTTCTCATCTCCCAGATCAGCCGTCCTTATTTTCGGGCTTTACAAAGATATACTAATTTGCTGACGCAACGGAACAGCCTGCTGAAAATTATTAGAGAAAGGAAGACTAGTAAGCCATCTTCCTTTAAAGCAGCCGCTAGTGAGCCTGAGGGCCAAGATTTAAGTTCCGAGGTAAAGGATATTAATACGGAGTCTGACGCTGTGCAATTGCCTCCTATGACGATCCAGGATGAACTTGCCGTTTGGGATCAGGCACTGGCCAAAGAAGCGGCTCATATCTTAAAGAAGCGCCTCGATTATCTGGATAAAATTTCGGAATATGCCGCAATGTCGCTGGCGTATCTGACCGACTCCAATGAACTGTTGGAACTTAAGTATAAAGGGATCGGCGGCATCTCCCATCAAACATCAGAGGACGAGATATACGATACCTTCTATTCACGCCTACAGAGATCGGCAGAGGACGATGTTTTTCGCGGTAGTACCAGTATCGGCCCGCATCGCGACGACCTAGAAATTAGTTTAAACGGCTTTCCTGCCAGAACTTATGCCTCTCAGGGACAGCAGCGCTCCTTAGTACTGTCTTTAAAGATTTCTGAATTGCTGCTTTTGAAAGAATTAACCGGTGAGCGACCGGTTCTTCTCTTGGATGATGTCATGTCAGAGCTGGACAGCAATCGAAGAGAACGTTTGCTGGAAATTGTTAAAGGGCATCAAGTTTTTATGACCGGCACCGATAAGGAACATATGTTTGAAAATAAACTTTCCGAGGGCTCAGAAGCAGTGCAAAGTCTTAATTTTTATTACGTAAAAGCCGGTACTGTAACGCCTGAGCAGACCTAGCTTAAAGCCGCATAAAATCTAGCTTTGTGGTATAATTGATCTGTAGATTATTTAGAATATTTTAGTGTAGAAAAATAGGAAATAGCTAGAAAATATGTATATTCATTTGGGGGCAGATGTTTCAATACCTTTCCATACGATTGTGGGAATTTTTGATTTAGATTCTATTCCTGAATCAGCAGCTGACACCCTTGCTTTTATGGTGAAAGCTGAAAAAGAAGCGAAGCTGGACCTATTACATCCGGACGTCCCCCGCTCTCTGATTATTAGTTTAGATCGATCATATTTATCAGCTGTCTCAGCGCAAACCTTGCGTACGCGCTGTTCTGATTATAAGCATTTGAATTACGAGGATTGAAATGGAAGATAAAGATAAGAAATATATTGACGAAGCCCAGAATAACGAGAATTTTCAGGAACTTTTGCAACGAGCTAAAGAAGATGCAGAAGGAACATCTGATGAACTTGTAAACTTGGCCGACAATCCCCATGCGCTGGTAGACGATTACGTTGAGAATCTTGACGACTCTGTCCAGATGTCTGATTTTGATACCAGCAATACGTCCTCTTACGAGGACGAGGATATCCAAGTACTTGAAGGTCTTGAAGCAGTTCGCAAAAGACCGGGTATGTACATTGGCGATACAACTCCGCGCGGATTACATCACCTTATCTATGAGATCGTAGCTAACTCTGTGGACGAAGCCTTAGCGGGCCGCTGTGATCAGATTACGGTGACTGTCTTTCCGGACCAGTCGGTAAGAGTTGAAGATAATGGCGTGGGTATACCGGTCGGTATTCATCCTCAGATGGGTATTCCTACTATCGAAGTCGTGCACACACAGTTGCATGCCGGTGGCAAGTTTGGCGGAGGCGCTTATAGCATCTCGGGCGGTCTGCACGGTGTCGGTGCCTCAGTTGTAAACGCCTTGTCGGAGTGGATGGATGTTGTAGTTAACCGTGGTGGTAATTCGTATAAAATCCGCTTCGAGCGTGGTGAGACCGTCTCTCCCTTAGAAGTAATCGGTCAAACTGTCAAAACAGGAACGATTACAACTTTTAAGCCTGACCCTGAGATATTTCCGATTCAAGACATCGATTTTAGCCACTTATTAACTCGTTATCGCGAAATGGCTTTTCTTAACTCTGAGGTAGCAATTACTCTGGTCGATAAGAGAGTTGAACCGCAGCAGGTCAAGAAGCTGCACTATGAAGGTGGAATTGTTTCTTTTGTCGAGTATCTGAACCGCAACAAAAGTGTTCTTCATAAAGTACCGATTTATTTTTCGGGAGAACAGGATGATGTCTTCGTTGAAGTGGCAATCCAGTATAACGACACTTATGTAGAAAACGTTTATACCTATGCCAACAACATTGCGACTATTGAAGGCGGCAGTCATCTGACGGGTTTCCGTTCTGCTGTAACGAAAACTGTTAATGATTACGCTAGAAAATACAATTTCCTAAAGGAAAAAGACAAAAACTTGCAGGGTGAGGACATTCGTGAGGGAATGTGTGCCATATTAAGTGTTAAAATGGCGGATCCGCAGTTTGAAGGTCAGACAAAGACCCGACTCGGAAACTCAGAAGTTCGTACTGTAGCCGAGGCTGTAGTTGGTGAAGAGCTGGCTACTTTCTTAGAGGAAAATCCTGCTGTTGCTAAAACCATTTTGAATAAGTGTATCTCTGCGTCACAGGCCAGAGAGGCAGCTCGTAAAGCTAGAGATATGACACGGCGTAAGAGTGCCTTGGAAACTAATGCACTCCCCGGTAAGTTATCAGATTGTCAGGAAAAAGATCCAACTTTCTGCGAAATCTTTATCGTTGAGGGAGATTCAGCGGGTGGCACTGCCAAAGGCGGACGTGAACGTAAATACCAAGCGATTCTGCCATTGTGGGGCAAAATGCTGAACGTTGAAAAGGCGCGAATTGACCGTGTGCTTGAGAACGAAAAGTTAATGCCGATAGTTTTGGCTTTAGGAGCAGGTATTGGTAGTGAAATAGACTTAGAGAAATTGCGTTACCATAAAGTTATTATCATGGCGGACGCAGACGTTGACGGATCACATATTCGGACGTTGCTTCTGACATTCTTCTTCCGCTATATGCGGCCGTTGATTGAGAATGGTCATATTTATATCGCTTGCCCGCCAATATATCGCATTTACCAAGGTGACCAGGATTTTTATGCCTATGAAGAATCCGATGTTGAGCGGATAAAGACTGAAAACAATTGGGAAAACCCGAAAATTCAGCGCTTTAAGGGTCTTGGTGAGATGAATGCAGACCAGCTCTGGGATACCACTATGAATCCTGAGACGCGTCTTTTGAAGCGAGTGGATTTGCATGATGCACTTCAGGCTGATGAAACATTTACCTTGCTGATGGGGGACCGCGTTGAACCTCGACGTGACTTCATCCGCCAAAACGCACGTATGGCATCAGTGAATAATTAATTTAATATAGTTTCGTATTTGGCTACCTACAAATTTCGTGGGTAGCCTTTTTTATGTCTAAAATGAGAATGTTTCACGTGA
>DIRG01000046.1:2520-5407 GCA_002427475.1 Mageeibacillus sp. UBA5442 | reverse complement strand
AGCATCGGAATCTCTATCACTCGATCAGCAATCGCTTTAAGTGATGGATCATGCGTAGCAATCACGATCGTCTTACCTTCTTTATTCAAATCAAGCAGCAAGTTAATAACGATGTCTCGGTTCGCCTCATCAAGGCTACCTGTAGGTTCATCACAAAGAATGAGTTCACAAGGCTTCAGAAGAAGTCGAGCAATAGCAATCCTTTGCTGCTCCCCGCCTGAGCACTGGTAAACAAACTGCTCTAAAATAGCTTCCGGTAAACCGACCGTCTGAACTGCCTCGAGCATCTGTTGCTCTTTTTCAGACTCACTGTTAGAAGACATCTCTAAGGCAATCGCTAAATTCTTTTCCACCGTCAGATGGTCAATCAAAGCGAAGTTCTGGAAAAGATAACCGATGCGCTTAGCTAGTAGCTTCTCCGCTTTGCGAGAAAAAGGCTTGACGTTCTCCTCTCCCCACCAACTGACTATTCCCTTGTCATAAGCTTCCAGTAGTCCCAAGATATTGAGCAAAGTAGACTTACCTGAGCCGGACACACCGGAGAGGAGAGTGATCTCCCCTTCCTCAATACCACCGGACATATCTTGTAAGACCTCAGTTGAGCCAAATGACTTATCTAGGTTCTTCCATTCAATCAATTTCATTATCTTTCTCCTTTGAGGCGGGTCACACTCTTCTTTTGTAAGCGACGTATGACGCCGGCATGTAGTAGTAGATCAAAGAGCAACAAGGTTCCGAACAATTGAACAAATAGTTTTAAGCTCAACTCTGTCTTGTAGGAATCCAGAAAAACTCCTTCATAACCAACCATAAGTAATGATTGAATCAGGGAGGGGAACAACAAGTAAACTGCTAAGACAAGAAGGTAAGGGACAAGTGCCCTTAGCCATAGCTCGCCATAGCGTCTGAGGAAAGGTACACCGTGAAGATAACGCAGGTGAAGTAACTTGGCGCGATCAGTAGCATAAACTTCAGCATTATGCGCACTCTGTACAATGAAGGCTACTACGAGGAAGAGAGCCATCCACAAATAGCGACCCAGAGTATATTTATTTTCTTCACCTAACTGTATTAAAGGCCTAGTCGTAAACTGCCAACAGTCGGAGTCAGCTCCTAGGTCTTCCAGCTTGCTTGTTAGAATCGCTCTATTTTCATTGGTATCGAGGAGGTAATCAAAATCCGATCCGAAATCCTCATTAGACAATATGATAAGTATCGCATTTTCGAGATAGTTGCCGTCGGGCATAAGTATCGTTTGATCAGACCGAATTTTTATCTGCGGTGTGCCTGCTGAAAACCCGCGATAAAATGGGTCTTCTTTCATTGATTTCAGATCAGCATTCTCAGACACAAGTACGACGCTCTGTTCGGGCGGTTCTGTGAAGCGGATCTCTTCCCCATCGAGGTCAAGAATCTTGTTTTCAAGTGTCACCTGATAAGTTGACATGCCTAGCGATTGAGTCAGAGGTATTAGAACCATTTCACCCTTTTTATTGAAACTGCCTGTGTGACTCCCTTCAAGTGCTGTGTCAGTATACAAAAATTCGAGAGATTTCGCGCCCTCCTGCAAGGCTAGTTTTAACATGTTTTCTGTGTTTGCTTGTTTCTCCTTCGGACAATTCTCTGCTACTTCCAGACCAAGATAGTTCTCACCGTATACTTGCTCCGCTCTCCACTCGCCCCAAACGGTAACAAGCTCAGGAAAGAGGGCAAGGAGTTGTGTGCCCAGAAGCAGCACCAAAATCATCTTCATCAACAGACCAAAATTTAGGAAAAAGCCGAGAGAAGTTTGGCGCTTAGCACTGACAACAGGATTAATTCTCTTGACATAGACATAAGCAATAAATAACGAAAACAGTAACATCACTATAAAAGCTGCCAAGAGTAGCGCCAAGTAGCCGACAAATGTTAGTGTCAAGCGATTCCAATTTTTCACAATAATCAATAGAGTAACCACTGAAGAGAGAATAAAGATTATTACTAAAAAGAAGACTAAACGATAAAGCAGTCGTGAGACAATATGTCTAGTGCCTTGCCCCAGTATCTTCCTCACACTGATCTCACGTGTTGCTTCTATAATTTCCAGTGAAAAGAGGGCAAGTATAATTAACAAAATAGCTGCCATGAATACAATAACCATGAGGTAAGGTTGATCCTGCATCATGGGCTCAAAAAAATACATTAACTGATAATAATCATCATACAGTTGGACAGATTCAAAGGAGACCGTTTCCATTTCATTTTTCAGATACGCCCTTGCTTCCTTAACGTCTTCACACTGAAAAAATATATCGACGTCAGTTCCTGAACCAGCTCGAGGATAGAATTCTTTCAGCAAAGCTAAGGGTGCCACTATTTGTTGGCGAACCCGGCTGATATCCTCACCTTCTAGGCGATCTCTGATCGTCAGGGTGCTACCTAGATCGGGTTCAGGCTTGAGTGAAAATGCCTCAGCACCACTTCTGCTCCAGTCAATCTTGTTAGTTGAAAAAACATTGCCGGCGAAGAGATCAGTCTTAGCGGAGTAAACAAAATCTATAACTGGTGGCGCTTCAGCCTGATTATCACTAATATCTATAGTTTTATAAGCTCGTAGTATTACATCACCATCCATGCGATCAGCTAGATCCATTAGCTCCGCTGCCATTTCTAAAAGATTATTAGATGACATACCATACTGACCGGCCACAAGAGTTTTTTCAGGTGAAAAGTCTTGCGTTTTTCTTTCCAGCAATTTTCTATCACGATAGTCTTCAAAGATTGTCAGGCCGTAAGTGCATGAAAGTACTGCAAACAAGGCAACGAAGAACAGCAGGATAAGACGACGTTTCATATACATCTCCTATAAATGTATAAATAACAGCTTAGGGCATCTATTTGACAGATG